>NZ_JBFAZJ010000043.1:0-51778 GCF_040681715.1 Streptomyces sp. NPDC051582 | reverse complement strand
AGAGCGCCTGCATGGCATGCAGGAGGTCAGGAGTTCAATTCTCCTTAGCTCCACAGAAGAGAAGCGGGCCACCCGGATCGGGTGGCCCGCTTCTCGTTGTGCGGAACGGTCGAGCGGCCGCCGGACCCGCTGCGGTACCCTGGCGCCATGCGTGCCGTACGCCTTCTGCTTACCGAGCCGCGCTGATCAGTACCGACCCCGAGACGGTCGGCATCGGCGCGGCGCCCCCTCCTGTGCGAGGGGTTTTTTCGTTTGGGCAGGCAGAGACGGCAGAGACGATCGATGGAGCTTCAGAAATCATGAGCGAGACGAACACCCCGGCCCCCGAGGCGGCCGAGGCGCACCGTTACACGGCTGCCATGGCCGCCGACATCGAGGCACGCTGGCAGGACGTATGGGACGCGCAGGGCACGTACGAGGCCCCGAACCCGTCCGGTGACCTGGCCGGTGACGCGTCGGTCGTCGCACGCCCCAAGAAGTTCATCATGGACATGTTCCCGTACCCGTCCGGCGCGGGCCTGCACGTCGGCCACCCGCTGGGGTACATCGCCACCGACGTCTACGCCCGCCACCAGCGGATGAGCGGCCACAACGTCCTGCACACCCTGGGCTTCGACGCCTTCGGCCTGCCGGCCGAGCAGTACGCCGTGCAGACCGGCACGCACCCGCGCGTCTCCACCGAGGCGAACATCGAGAACATGAAGGTCCAGCTGCGCCGGCTGGGCCTGGGCCACGACAAGCGCCGCTCGTTCGCGACGATCGACCCGGACTACTACAAGTGGACCCAGTGGATCTTCCTGCAGATCTACAACTCCTGGTACGACGCGGACGCGGCCAAGGCCCGTCCGATCGCCGAGCTGGTCGCCGCCTTCGAGAGCGGCTCGCGTGAGGTTCCCGGGGGCCGCTCCTGGGCCGCGCTGACCGCGGGCGAGCGGGCCGACGTACTGAACGAGTACCGGCTGGCGTACGCCTCGGACGCGCCCGTCAACTGGTGCCCCGGCCTGGGCACCGTACTGGCCAACGAGGAGGTCACCGCGGACGGCCGCTCCGAGCGCGGCAACTTCCCGGTCTTCAAGGCCAAGCTGAGCCAGTGGAACATGCGGATCACCGCCTACGCGGACCGCCTGCTGGACGACCTGGACGCGCTGGACTGGCCCGAGGCCATCAAGCTGCAGCAGCGCAACTGGATCGGCCGCAGCGAGGGCGCCCGCGTCGACTTCGCGGTCGGCGACGACGCCATCACCGTGTTCACCACGCGCCCCGACACCCTGTTCGGCGCCACCTACATGGTGCTGGCTCCCGAGCACGCGCTGGTCGAGAAGATCGTCCCGGCCAAGTGGCCCGAGGGCACTCACCAGGTGTGGACCGGCGGCGCCGCGACCCCCGGCGAGGCCGTGGACGCGTACCGCAAGCAGGCCGCCGCCAAGTCGGACGTCGAGCGGCAGGCCGAGGCCAAGGACAAGACCGGTGTCTTCACCGGCGCGTACGCGGTCAACCCGGTCAGCGGCGACAAGGTCCCCGTCTTCATCGCGGACTACGTGCTGATGGGCTACGGCACCGGCGCGATCATGGCCGTCCCGGCGCACGACGGCCGCGACTTCGAGTTCGCGCGCGCCTTCGAGCTGCCGATGCGCTGCGTCGTGGAGCCCTCGGACGACCGCGACGCCGACCCGGCGGAGTGGGAGGACGCGTTCTCCTCGTACGACGGCACCATCGTGAACTCGACCGGCGAGGGCGTCTCCCTGGACGGCCTGGGCGTCGTCGAGGCGAAGGCCGCCATCACGGCCTGGCTGGCCGAGCGGGGCATCGGCGAGGGGACCGTCAACTTCCGGCTGCGCGACTGGCTGTTCAGCCGTCAGCGCTACTGGGGCGAGCCCTTCCCGATCGTCTACGACGAGGACGGCGTCGCGCACGCGCTGCCCGCCTCGATGCTGCCGCTGGAACTGCCCGAGGTCGAGGACTACTCGCCGCGCACCTTCGAGCCGGACGACGCCGGCTCGAAGCCGGAGACCCCGCTGTCGAGGAACGAAGAGTGGGTCAACGTCGAGCTGGACCTGGGCGACGGGCGCGGGGTGCGCTCGTACCGCCGCGAGACCAACACCATGCCCAACTGGGCCGGTTCCTGCTGGTACGAGCTGCGCTACCTGGACCCGAACAACGCCTCGGCGCTGGTGGACCCGGAGATCGAGCAGTACTGGATGGGTCCGCGCGAGGGCGCGCCGCACGGCGGCGTCGACCTGTACGTGGGCGGCGCCGAGCACGCGGTGCTGCACCTGCTGTACGCGCGCTTCTGGTCGAAGGTGCTGTTCGACCTGGGCCACGTGTCCTCGGCCGAGCCGTTCCACAAGCTGTTCAACCAGGGCATGATCCAGGCGTACGCCTACACCGACGCGCGCGGTGTGTACGTCCCGGCGGCCGAGGTCGAGGAGCGCGACGGCGGCTACTTCTTCCAGGGCGAGCAGGTCAAGCGCGAGCACGGCAAGATGGGCAAGTCCCTGAAGAACGCCGTCACGCCGGACGAGATCTGCGAGGAGTACGGCGCGGACACGCTGCGCCTGTACGAGATGGCGATGGGCCCGCTGGACGTCTCGCGTCCGTGGGACACCCGGGCCGTGGTGGGCCAGTACCGGCTGCTGCAGCGCCTGTGGCGCAACATCGTGGACGAGGAGAGCGGCGCCGTGACGGTCGTCGACTCCGAGCCTGGCGAGGACACCCTGCGCGCGCTGCACAAGGCGATCGACGGGGCCGGCGCGGACATGGCGGGGCTGCGCTTCAACACCGCCATCGCCAAGATCACCGAGCTGAACAACTTCCTGACCAAGGCCGGCCGCCCGCTGGAGCGCTCGGTCGCGGAGCGGCTGGTGCTGCTCGTCGCCCCGCTGGCGCCGCACATCGCGGAGGAGCTGTGGCGCCGCCTGGGCCACACCGACTCGGTGGTCCACCAGGACTTCCCGGTCGCGGACCCGGCGTACGTGGTGGACGAGAGCGTGACCTGCGTCGTCCAGATCAAGGGCAAGGTCAAGGCGCGTCTGGAGGTGCCGCCGACGATCTCCGAGGGCGACCTGGAGCAGCTGGCGCTGGCCGACGAGGCGGTCGTGGCGGCGCTGGGCGGGGCCGAGATCCGCAAGGTGATCGTGCGCGCGCCGAAGCTGGTGAACATCGTCGTGTGAGGATCTACGTGACGATCTTCGGGGCGGCCTTCGTGTGACGTATGACCTCGATGACCATGGTCTAGGGGTTGTCCCGTACGGGCAGGTTGGGGGTTCGATTGGAACCCCCGGCCTGCCCGTGGCGTTTACGGTGGAGGGGACGGAGACGGCAGGGGAAGGGAGCCTCTCATGGAGGCGGGCGTGTTGATCATCATCTTTGCCCTGTTGGTGCTGTTCGCCTTCCTGGGGCTGGGCGCCTGGGCCACCGTGAAGGCGGTCGGGGCGGCGAAGCGCGGTGTGGACCGCACGATCACCCAGGCCCGCCGGACCGTGGAGGACACGGCGCTGAAGGCCAAGAGCTTCGGACAGGTGGGCGTGACGGGGGCGCTGGCGCAGCTGCGGCTGGACCTGCGGACGTCGATGCGGGCCACGCAGCAGGCGCTGTACCAGGGCGTCCAGGCGGATGCCTCGCTGAAGGAGTCGATCGGGCTGTTCGAGCGGCTCAGCGCGCACGGCTACGAGCTGGACGACGAGCTGAAGCGGCTGGAGCAGGAGCCGGACCGGGCGCGGATCGGCGCGATGCTGCCCGACCTCAAGGAACGGACCGCCAAGATCACGGAGGCGGCGGACTCGCTGCGGTGGGCCGCCCGCGACCGGGCGCGGCGCTTCGCCGAGGACGACCTGTCGGCGCTGTCGGCGCAGATCGAGGTCGAATCGGGGGCGCTGCGTGACTGGTCCCGCGAATCGGTGGACGACCTGGCGGCGGCGGCCGCGGCCTGGGACGCCCAGCAGCCGCCGGCGGGGCGCCCAGGGGCCACCGGGCCCGCTGCCGGGTCCACCGGTCGGTCCCCCGAGCCGCCCGCGGCCCTGAACCCGACACCCCCGCAGACCGGGTACCCGTGGCAGAAGGCGCCGCGGCCGGAGGCGACGACCTGAGCCGCGGGCGCTGAGCGGCGGCGACGCGGCACCCTTTCCCGGCCCGTCGGCCGGGGCCGGGCTGCCGTCGCACCCCCACTGGCGGTAACCTCCGGCTCATGTCCCGCCATGTCGCGATCGTCACCGATTCCACGGCCTACCTGCCCCAACCGGCCATGTCGCGGCACGGAATCACCTCCGTCCCGCTGACCGTGGTCCTCGGCGACGAGGCCCTCGAAGAGGGCACCGAGATCTCGGCCCGCAGCCTCGCCCTGGCCCTGCAGAAGCGCCGCCCGGTCACGACCTCCCGGCCCAGTCCGGAGGAGTTCGTACGGGCCTACCGGGCGGCCGCGGAGGGCGGCGCGAGCGGCATCGTGAGCCTGCACCTGTCCGCCGAGTTCTCCGGCACCTACGACGCCGCGGTCGTCGCCGCCAAGACCGCCCCGGTACCCGTCCGCGTCGTCGACACCGGCATGGTCGCGATGGCCCTGGGCTTCTGCGCCCTCGCCGCCGCCGAGGTGGCCGAAGCCGGCGGTTCCGTGGACGAGGCCGTGGCCGCCGCCGAGAAGCGGGCCGCCGACATGTCCGCGTACTTCTACGTCGACACCCTCGACTACCTGCGCCGCGGCGGCCGCATCGGGGCCGCCCAGGCCCTCCTCGGCTCGGCCCTCGCCGTCAAGCCGCTGCTCACCCTGGAGGGCGGGCGGATCGAGATGCTGGAGAAGGTGCGTACGGCGTCCAAGGCCATCGCCCGCCTGGAGGAGCTGGCCGTGGAGCGGGCCGGGGCGGGCAGCGTCGACGTGGCCGTGCACCACCTCGCGGCTCCCGAGCGGGCCGAGAAGCTGGCGCAGCGGCTGCGCGAGCGCATCCCCGGGCTGGTCGAACTGCACGTCAGCGAGGTCGGCGCGGTGATCGGCGCGCACACCGGTCCGGGGCTGCTGGCGGCGGTCGTCTCACCCCGCTGATCACCGGAACGAGTGGCGGAGTTATCCACAACGGCCGGGATTTCCACCGGAATTGATAACTCCGAACCGGGGTCGGGATTCGCCCCTACCGTCGTGCCATGACTCTTCGCACACGCACCTCGCCCTCCTCCGGAGCCACCAGCGGTCCCGGCCGGTCCCGTCTCTCCGACGGGCGGCTGCGCCACCGCCGGGGGCGTCCGCGCCCGCATCACCCCGAGCCCGCAGCGGTGCGCCGCCGGGCCGAAGCCCTGCTGGGCGGTGGCGGTCCGCAGCCTCCGCCGCCGCAGTCCCCGCCACCGGAGGCGGGGCCGAGTCCGGGGCCCGTCGTCCGGCCCGCCATCCGGTCCGTGGCCGACCCGCCGCCCGGCGAGACGCCATTGGGGGTGCCGCCGCCCCGGGATGCCCCGCTGTCCGGAGGAGCCGTGCTGAGGCTCGCGGTGCGGGAGCGGCTGCCGCTGTGGCTGCAGGCCCGGTGTGCGGTGGAGCCGCGCACGGTGGCCGCGGTGGGGGTGGTGCTGGCCGCCGCCGTGGCCTTCGGGGCGCAGCAGTACTGGACGGCCCGGCCGCAGCCGGTGACCGCGCCGTCGGTGGTGGCCCCGGCCACGGCGCCCGCTCCGGCGGCGGGCCCCGGGGCGCCCGCCGCTGCGGGGGGCGGCGGTGCGCGGATCGTGGTGGACGTCAGCGGCAAGGTGCGTGACCCGGGGGTGCGGCGGCTGCCCGCCGGGGCCCGGGTCGAGGACGCGCTGGCCGCCGCGGGGGGAGTGCGGCCCGGTGCGGATGTCAGCGGGCTCAACCGGGCCCGGGTGCTGGTCGACGGGGAGCAGGTGGTGGTGGGCGCCCCGGCGCAGCCCGCCCCGGGAGGGCCGGGGTCCGGCGCGGGCCCCGGCGGGGGCGGCGGTGGTGCGGCCGGGCCGCTGAGTCTCGGCACGGCGACCGTGGAGCAACTGGACGGCCTGCCCGGGGTGGGCCCGGTGCTGGCGCAGCACATCGTGGAGTTCCGGACCGCGCGGGGCGGCTTCCGCTCGGTGGAGGAGCTCCGGCAGGTCGACGGCATCGGGGAGCGGCGGTTCGCCGACCTGCGCAAGCTGGTGCGGCCGTGAAGGGCCCCGAGGGCCCGGGCCCGGTGGATCTGCGCCTGGTGGTGCCGGCGCTGGCCGCCTGGGCGGCCGCCGCCCTCGCCCTCGACGCACCGGCCGGCCGGACCGCCGCAGGGGCGGGGCTGGGGATCCTCGGTGCGGGGCTGCTGCTCCTGGCCGCCTGCCGGCGTCCGGAGTCGCTGTGGCGGATCGGCTCGGCCGCGGCCGCAGCCCTGCTCTGCGCGGCCGCCGGGGCCGGGGTGGCGGGCCTCCAGCGGGCCGAGGCGCGGGCCGGGCCGGTCGTGGGGCTCGCGGGGGAGCACGCCCGGGTCCTCGCCGAGCTCACCGTCGGTTCCGACCCGCGGTCCGCGCGGGGCGGGAGCGGACCGCCCGTGGTGGTGCTGGACGCGGTGCTCACCCGGGTGACCGCCCCCGACGGAACGCGGACCCGGGTCGAGACCCCCGTACGGGTGCTGGCCGGGCATCCGCAGTGGGCGCGGCTGCAGCCCTCCTCCCGGGTCGCGGTCGTCGCCCGACTGGCCCCCGGACGGGCGGGGGAGCGGGCCGTGGCACTGCTGCGCCCCGCGGGGGACACCCCGCCGCGGGTGACCGGCGGCCCCGACACCGTCCAGCGGATCGCCGGGCGGCTGCGGGCCGGGCTGCGCGGGGCCACCGAGGGGCTCGCCCCCGACGCCCGGGCCCTGCTGCCGGGGCTGGTCGTCGGGGACACCTCCCGGGTGCCGCCCGACCTGGACGAGGCGTTCCGGGCCACCGACCTGCTGCATTTGCTGGCCGTCTCCGGGTCCAACCTCACCGTGGTGCTGTTCCTGCTCATCGGCGCGCCCGCCGCCGCGCAGCGCGCCGAGAGGGGCGGTCTGGCGCCCCGTCTCGGGCTGTCCCTGCGGGCGACCGCCCTGTGCGGGACGGCGCTGACCCTGGCGTTCGTGGTGGTGTGCCGACCGGAGCCGAGCGTGCTGCGGGCGGCGGCCTGCGGGACGATCACCCTGCTGGCCATCGCCACCGGGCGGCGCAGGTCCCTGATCCCCGCCCTGGCGGCCGCGGTCCTGCTGCTGGTGCTCCACGATCCGTGGCTCGCCCGCAGCCCCGGGTTCCTGCTCTCGGTCCTGGCCACCGGGTCCTTGCTCACGCTCGGCCCGCGCTGGAGCGAGGCCCTGCGGCGGCGCGGGATGCGGCCCCGGCTCGCCGAGGCCCTGGCCGCCGCCGCGGCCGCCCAGGCGGTCTGCGCGCCGGTGGTCGCCGTGCTCTCGGCCCGGGTGAGTCTGGTCGCCGTGCCCTGCAATCTGCTGGCCGAGCTCGCGGCGGGCCCGGCGACCGTGCTCGGTTTCGCGGCGCTCGCGGCGGCCCCGCTGTGCATGCCCGTCGCCGAGCTGCTCGCCCGGTGCGCGGGGGTGCCGGCCGGGTGGATCGCCGGTGTGGCCCGGGCCGGGGCGGGCCTGCCGGGCGCGGAGCTGGCCTGGCCGGGCGGGCTGACCGGGGGAGTGCTGCTGGCCGGCGCCACCCTGGCCGTCGTGGGGCTCGGCGCGCGGATCCGCCGCCGGCCCTGGGTGTGCTCAGCGCTGGCCGTGCTGCTGCTCCTGGCCGTGCTGCGGCCGCCGCAGTTGACCCGTACGCTCACCCGCTGGCCGCCGCCCGACTGGAGCTACGTGCAGTGCGCGGTGGGCCAGGGCGACGCCGCCGTACTCTCCGTCGGCCCGGGCACGGCCGTGGTGGTGGACGCCGGTCCGGAGCCGGAGCCGGTGGACGCGTGCCTGCGCGCCCTGGGAGTGAACCGGGTGCCCTTGCTCCTGCTGACGCACTTTCACGCGGACCACGTCGGCGGTCTGTCCGGGGTGCTGCGGGGCCGGTCCGTGGGTGTGATTCAGACCACCACGCTGGAAGAGCCCGCGGGTCAGGCCGCGTTCGTCCGGCGGGCCGCGGCGGCGGCGCGCGTACCCGTCGTGGCGGCCTCGGCGGGCGAGCGGCGCCGGGCCGGGCCGCTGGACTGGCAGGTGTTGTGGCCCCCGCCCGACGGGCCGCGGCCCGAGGGGCCCAACGACGCCAGCGTCGCCCTGCTGGTCCGCGGTGCGGGCCTGACCCTGCTGCTGCTCGGCGATCTCGAACCGCCTTCACAGCAAGCCCTTTTGAGGGCCCATCCCGAACTGGGCCCGGTCGACGTCCTCAAGGTCGCGCACCACGGCTCCGCCCACCAGGACCCTGGCCTCCAGGCCCGTGTCCGGCCCCGTCTCGCGCTCGTCCCGGTCGGTGAGGACAACCGGTACGGGCACCCCGCGCCGGGTACGCTCGCGCGGCTGCGGGCCATGGGCGCGACCGTGCTGCGCACCGATACCGACGGTTCGATCGCGGTGGCCGGGAGCGGCCCGGGCGTGCGGGCGTTCCCCTCGCGTCGGCGGCGGCGCCGACACGGGCATACCGGACACCGCCTTTCCGTTTGCCCGCAACCCGGCAGCATGATCGAATGCGTCTTCGCCAGAGCGGTACAAGTCCACAGAGCACGGGGGTGCCTCAACCATGTTCGGTCGCCGAAGAGGGATGGAGACGGCCGGAAGCGCCGGTTCGCACACGTCCGCCACGCTGACGCTGCCTCATACGGCGCGTCTGCTCAGCTGTCGCGTCCTCGACACCGTCCACCAGCCGGTCAGACAGGCGAAGTTCGAGGTGACCGACCCGATCGGCCGGCGCGTCGTCAGCGGCGAGACCGACCCGTACGGAGGGTTCACCGCGGCCGTGCCGGAGGGCGAGTACCGGCTCTCCGTCACCGCCGAGGGTTACGCGCCGTTCCACGGGGCGACGCTGGTCGGGGACCCGGGACAGGCCGGCACGGGGGAGATCGTCCTCGACGCCGTGGAGCCGCCGCTGCTTCCGGCGCCCGGCCACTGGGAACTCGACCCGACGCATTCGTCGATCGCCTTCACCGCCCGGCACATCGGCTTCGCCAAGATCCGCGGCCGGTTCAACACCTTCGCCGGCGGGGTGCGCATAGCCGACCGCATGGAGGACTCCTCCATGCACGTGATCATCGACGCGGCGAGCATCGACACCGGCGTGCGGATGCGGGACGACCACCTGCGGTCCGCCGACTTCCTGGACGCGGCCCGGCATCCGACGGTCGAGTTCTACAGCGAGCGGTTCATCCACCGCAGCGGCAGCCGCTGGGCCGTGGCGGGCGCCCTGACCCTGCACGGAGCCAGCCGCTCGGTGACGCTGGACACCGAGTACCTGGGCCTCGGCACCGGCTTGGAGGGCGAACCGCGCGCGGCCTGCCGGGCGACCGCCGAACTGCACCGCGAGGACTTCGGCGTGAACTGGCAGTCCGTGCTGGCCCAGGGGATAGCGGCGATCGGTTCGAGCGTGGAAGTGGTGCTGGACGTCCAGATCGTGCACAAGGCCTAGGAGGGGGCCGGGGGGCTACGGGGGTTACGGGGTTTCCAGCCAGCCCTCGTACTCGGCGGCGAGGCCGTCCAGCACCGTGGCGTCGAGCCGCTCCTGCGGGTCCTCGACCACCACCAGCCACTGGGCGTCCTCGGCGTCGTCCTCGCCGGCGAGGGCGTCACGGAACAGCTGCGGCTCCTCGGGGAGGCCGAAGCGGTCCGCTGCCTCCTGGGCCACCTCCTCGGCGGCGTCGCGGTCGGGCAGGACCAGTACATGTCGCACGTTCACCCGGCCATTCTCGGGGATGCGGTGGGGGAGGCCGCGCTGCGGGGGGCTGTCAGTGCGGCGTGGGATGCTGGACGCGATGGCCACCAGGAAGAACTCCACCGACGATCCGCTCGCCCCGCTCACCCTCGCGGTGGGGCAGGAGGACCTGCTGCTCGACCGCGCCGTGCGGGAGGTGGTGGCGGCCGCCCGGGCCGCCGACGCCGATACGGACGTGCGCGACCTCGCCCCGGAGCAGCTCCAGCCCGGCACGCTCGCCGAGCTGACCAGTCCCTCGCTCTTCTCCGAGCGCAAGGTGCTGGTCGTACGCAATGCGCAGGACCTGTCCGCCGACACGGTCAAGGAGGTCAAGGCGTACCTCGCGGCGCCGTTCGAGGAGATCGCCCTCGTGCTCCTCCACGCCGGCGGGGTCAAGGGCAAGGGGCTGCTGGACGCGGCCCGCAAGGCCGGGGCCCGGGAGATCGCCTGCCCGAAGATGACGAAGGCGGCGGACCGGCTGGCGTTCGTGCGGGGCGAGTTCCGCACGCTGGGCCGGTCGGCGACCCCGGAGGCCTGCCAGACGCTGGTCGACGCGATCGGCAGTGATCTGCGGGAGCTGGCGAGTGCGGCCGCGCAGCTGTGCGCGGACGTCGAGGGAACGATCGACGAGTCCGTGGTCGGGCGGTACTACACGGGCCGGGCCGAGGCCTCCAGCTTCACCGTCGCCGACCGGGCGGTAGAGGGACGGGCGGCGGAGGCCCTCGAAGCCCTGCGCTGGTCCCTGTCCACGGGGGTGGCGCCGGTGCTGATCACCAGTGCGCTGGCGCAGGCGGTGCGGGCCATCGGCAAGCTGGCCTCCGCCCCGCGCGGCGCCCGCCCCGGCGACCTCGCCCGGGACCTCGGCATGCCGCCCTGGAAGATCGACCGGGTCCGCCAGCAGATGCGGGGCTGGTCGGCGGACGGCGTCGCGGACGCCCTGCGCGCCGTGGCCGCCGCCGACGCCGGCGTCAAGGGCGGCGGTGACGATCCGGAGTACGCCCTGGAGAAGGCGGTCGTGGCCGTGGCCCGGGCCGCCCGCCCCCAGCGCCGCTGACGCCCGACGAGCCGTCCGGGCAAGACGAAGGCCCCGGGGGCCTCCCTGGGGAAGGGGGGCTCTCGGGGCCTTCGTTACTTCTTGTTGCGCCGCACCCGCGTGGCGAACGCTTCGTGTGCGGCGCGGGGTGCCGGTCAGGAGCGGGAGAGAGGGCCCGCTGGATCCGTTCCGGCGATCACATCAGAGCTCAGCCCTGGAGGGAGGCAACCTTGGTGGCCAGCGCCGACTTCTTGTTGGCGGCGGCGTTCTTGTGGATGACACCCTTCGAGACAGCCTTGTCGAGCGCACGCGAGGCGGCGCGAGAAGCCACGGTGGCCTTCTCGACGTCACCCGCGGCCACGGCCTCGCGGGCCTTGCGGATCGCGGTCTTGAGCGAAGACTTGACGGCCTTGTTGCGCAGGCGCGCCTTCTCGTTCGTCTTGTTCCGCTTGATCTGGGACTTGATGTTCGCCACGAAAGAGCCTTTTCAGGTTCAGAGTTTGATCTTCGGATTGTGCCTCGCCAGCTGAGAGGGCATACGAGACACAGCTGCCCAGGCTACCAGGCGCGCTCCGACCGGCCCAAACCGAGCGCATCGCCCCGTCCATGGGACCATGGGAACCTGCGTACAGATCCGACGAGAGCCGGAAACGCTTCCGACTGCGACCCGAGAATCAGGACACTGCGTGCCCGCGATCCCCAGCCACGTGCCCGAGCCGAGCCGTACCGACCCGGCGCTGATCCGCAATTTCTGCATCATCGCGCACATCGACCACGGCAAGTCGACGCTCGCCGACCGGATGCTCCAGCTCACCGGCGTCGTCGACCAGCGGCAGATGCGCGCCCAGTACCTCGACCGCATGGACATCGAGCGTGAGCGCGGCATCACGATCAAGTCCCAGGCGGTCCGTCTGCCCTGGGCGCCCACCACGGGCGAGGGCGTGGGCAAGACGCACATCCTCAACATGATCGACACCCCCGGGCACGTCGACTTCACGTACGAGGTGTCGCGCTCCCTCGCCGCCTGTGAGGGCACGGTCCTCCTGGTGGACGCCGCACAGGGCATCGAGGCCCAGACCCTCGCCAACCTGTACCTGGCGATGGAGAACGACCTCGCGATCGTCCCGGTCCTGAACAAGATCGACCTGCCGGCCGCCCAGCCGGAGAAGTTCGCCGAGGAGCTCGCGAACCTGGTCGGCTGCCAGCCCGAGGACGTCCTGCGCGTCTCCGCGAAGACCGGTCTCGGCGTCGACGCCCTGCTCGACAAGGTCGTCGCCACCGTCCCGGCCCCGGTCGGCGTCAAGGACGCCCCCGCCCGCGCGATGATCTTCGACTCGGTCTACGACTCGTACCGCGGCGTCGTCACGTACGTCCGTGTGGTCGACGGCCAGCTCAACAAGCGCGAGCGCATCCGGATGATGTCCACCGGCGCCACCCACGAGCTGCTGGAGATCGGTGTCTCCTCTCCGGAGATGACCCCGGCCGACGGCATCGGCGTCGGCGAGGTGGGCTACATCATCACCGGCGTGAAGGACGTCCGTCAGTCCAAGGTCGGTGACACGATCACCAGCCTGCACAACGGTGCGACCGAGGCCCTCGGCGGCTACAAGGACCCGAAGCCGATGGTGTTCTCGGGCCTCTACCCGCTCGACGGCTCCGAGTACCCCGACCTGCGCGAGGCCCTGGACAAGCTCCAGCTCAACGACGCCGCGCTCGTCTACGAGCCGGAGACCTCGGCGGCGCTCGGCTTCGGCTTCCGCGTCGGCTTCCTCGGCCTGCTGCACCTGGACGTGGTCCGCGAGCGCCTGGAGCGCGAGTTCGGCCTCGACCTGATCGCCACCGCGCCGAACGTGGTCTACCGCGTCGTCCTGGAGGACGGCAAGGAAGTCCAGGTCACCAACCCGAGCGAGTTCCCCGAGGGCAAGATCTCGGACGTGTTCGAGCCGGTCGTCCGCGCCACCGTGCTCGCGCCCACCGAGTTCATCGGCGCGATCATGGAGCTCTGCCAGACCCGCCGCGGCACGCTGCTCGGCATGGACTACCTCTCCGAGGACCGCGTCGAGATCCGCTACACGCTGCCCCTCGCGGAGATCGTCTTCGACTTCTTCGACCAGCTGAAGTCCAAGACGCGCGGTTACGCCTCCCTCGACTACGAGCCCACCGGCGAGCAGTCCGGCAGCCTGGTCAAGGTCGACATCCTGCTGCACGGCGACAAGGTCGACGCCTTCTCCGCCGTCACCCACAAGGACGCTGCGTACGCGTACGGCGTGCGGCTCGTCGCCAAGCTGCGCGAGCTCATCCCGCGGCAGGCCTTCGAGGTGCCGATCCAGGCGGCCGTCGGCTCGCGCGTCATCGCCCGCGAGACCATCCGCGCCATCCGAAAGGACGTCCTCGCCAAGTGCTACGGCGGTGACATCTCCCGTAAGCGGAAGCTGCTGGAGAAGCAGAAGGAAGGCAAGAAGCGCATGAAGATGGTCGGCTCGGTGGAGGTGCCCCAGGAGGCCTTCATCGCCGTCCTCTCCAGCGACGAGTCCGCGGGCAAGAAGAAGTAGTCCGCGGCGAGCGCCGCAGAGCAGTGCCATACGGAACGGGCCCCCACGCTGACGCGCGGGGGCCTGTTTCGTTATGAATCGGCCGCTCGCCGCCCCTTACGCCCTGGCCGGAGGACACCTAGTCTGATCACTGCTCGATGGTTACTCGCCAGTTACAAGCCCCTGAATGACAGGCCCTGCCGCGTGGTCCGGAGGACGTCCGTGAGCGACACACAGACCTTGATCGAGAACCGCCCGCCCACCGTGGCGGCCCTCTTCCTGGAGCGTGTCGCCGCCACGCCGAACGCCGAGGCATACCGGTTCCCGGTGCCCGCGGCCGGCGGCAGCGGCCCCGACGACTGGAAGTCGCTGAGCTGGGGACAGGCCGCCGAGCGGGTCTTCGGCATCGCCGCCGGCCTGCTGGACCTGGGCCTGGGACCCGAGGACCGGGTCGCGCTCGCCTCCAACACCCGCGTCGAGTGGATCCTCTCGGACCTCGGCGTCATGTGCGCCGGCGGCGCGGTCACCACGATCTACCCCAGCACCAACGCCGAGGAGTCGGCGTTCATCCTCTCCGACTCCGCCAGCCGGGTGCTGATCGCCGAGGACGCCTCCCAGCTCGCCAAGGCCCGCGAACGCCGCGCCGACCTGCCCGAGCTCGCCCACGTCGTGGTCGTGGAGGCCGCCGACGCGGTACCGGCCGCCGGCGATCCGGAAGGCTGGGTGCTCTCCCTCGCCGACCTCGAAGCGCGCGGCAACGCGTACCTCGCGAAGCACCCCGAGGCGGTCAAGGAGCGGATCGGCGCCATCACGGCCGACCAGCTCGCCACGCTCATCTACACCTCGGGCACCACCGGCCGCCCCAAGGGCGTACGCCTGCCGCACGACAACTGGTCGTACATGGCCAAGGCCACCGTCGCCACCGGCATGATCTCCAGCACCGACGTCCAGTACCTGTGGCTGCCGCTCGCGCACGTCTTCGGCAAGGTCCTGACCTCCGGCCAGATCGAGGTCGGGCACGTCACCGCCGTCGACGGCCGGATCGACAAGATCATCGAGAACCTGCCGGTCGTCCAGCCCACCTACATGGCGGCCGTCCCCCGCATCTTCGAGAAGGTCTACAACGGGGTCGCGGCCAAGGCCCGGGCCGGCGGCGGCGCCAAGTACAAGATCTTCCAGTGGTCGGTCGGCGTGGCCCGCGAGTACGCCAAGACCACCCAGGACAACTACCGGCGCACCGGCAGCCCCGCGGTCCCCTTCGGTCTCGCGACCAAGCACAAGATCGCCGACGCGCTCGTCTACTCCAAGCTGCGCGACGCCTTCGGCGGCCGGCTGCGCGCCGCCGTCTCCGGCGCCTCCGCCCTGGCCCCCGAGATCGGCTACTTCTTCGCCGGCGCCGGCATCAACATCCTGGAGGGCTACGGCCTCACCGAGTCCAGCGCGGCCTCCTTCGTCAACCCCGGCGAGGCCTACCGCACCGGCACCGTCGGCAAGCCGCTCCCCGGCACCGAGGTCCGCATCGCCGACGACGGCGAGATCCTGCTGCGCGGCCCCGGCATCATGCAGGGCTACCACCTCCAGCCCGAGAAGACCGCCGAGGTGCTGGAGGAGGACGGCTGGCTGCACACGGGGGACATCGGCGAGCTCTCGCCCGACGGCTACCTGCGCATCACGGACCGCAAGAAGGACCTGATCAAGACCTCGAACGGCAAGTACGTCGCGCCGGCCGAGATCGAGGGCCGCTTCAAGGCGATCTGCCCGTACGTGTCGAGCATCGTCGTGCACGGCGCCGACCGGAACTTCTGCGCCGCCCTGGTCGCGCTCGACGAGCCGTCGATCATGGTCTGGGCCGCCGAGAACGGGCTGGAGGGCAAGACCTACGGCGAGGTCCTGGCCGCGGCGGAGACGAACCGGCTGATCGAGACGTACGTCCAGACCCTGAACGAGGGCCTCCAGCGCTGGCAGACGATCAAGAAGTTCCGGATCCTGCCCCGCGACCTGGACGTGGAGCACGGCGACCTCACGCCCAGCCTCAAGCTGAAGCGCCCGGCCGTCGAGCGTGAGTTCAAGCACCTGATCGACGAGATGTACGAGGGCTCGCGCGAGGCGTAGCGCGGCGGCGGGCGGTACGAGGGGCCCGGGGGCGCCGGTGGGCGGCCGGGCCCCCGGCCGCGGTGCGGGACAATGGGGGCATGCCTTCCGCACTGCCCGACGGTGAACCCATGCCCGAAGACGGCTCGCTGCCGTCGCACGCCCTGGCGGGCGCCGGGGACCGGCCCCTCGGGTTCTACCTGCACGTCCCGTACTGCGCCACGCGGTGCGGGTACTGCGACTTCAACACGTACACCGCGACCGAGCTGCGCGGCACCGGCGGCGTGCTCGCCTCCCGGGAGAACTACGCCGACACCCTGATCGACGAGGTCCGCCTCGCCCGCAAGGTGCTCGGCGACGACCCGCGGGCCGTGCGGACGGTGTTCGTGGGCGGCGGTACGCCGACGCTGCTGCCCGCCGCGGACCTGGTACGGATGCTCGCGGCGATCCGGGACGAGTTCGGGCTGGCCGAGGACGCCGAGGTCACCACGGAGGCCAACCCGGAGTCGGTGAACCCCGAGTACCTGGCGGAGCTGCGGGCCGGGGGATTCAACCGGGTCTCCTTCGGCATGCAGAGCGCCAAGCAGCACGTCCTGAAGGTGCTCGACCGCACCCACACCCCCGGACGGCCGGAGGCCTGCGTCGCCGAGGCGCGGGCGGCGGGCTTCGAGCACGTGAACCTGGACCTGATCTACGGCACGCCCGGCGAGACCGACGAGGACTGGCGGGCTTCCCTGACCGCCGCGCTCGGAGCCGGACCGGACCACATCAGCGCGTACGCGCTGATCGTGGAGGAGGGCACCCAGCTGGCCCGGCGGATCCGCCGCGGCGAGATCCCGATGACGGACGACGACGTGCACGCCGACCGGTACCTGATCGCGGACTCGGTGATGGCCGAGGCCGGGTACGACTGGTACGAGGTCTCGAACTGGGCCACCTCGCAGGCCGGCCGCTGCCTGCACAACGAGCTGTACTGGCGCGGCGCGGACTGGTGGGGCGCGGGTCCCGGGGCCCACAGCCACGTGGGCGGGGTCCGCTGGTGGAACGTGAAGCACCCCGGCGCGTACGCGGCGGCGCTCGCGGAGGGCCGCTCCCCGGGCGCGGGCCGCGAGCTCCTCTCCGAGGAGGACCGCCGGGTGGAGCGCATCCTGCTGGAGCTGCGCCTGGTGGACGGCGTACCGCTGTCCCTGCTGGCCCCGGCCGGCCTGGCGGCCTCCCGCCGCGCCCTGGCCGACGGCCTGCTGGAGCCGGCTCCGTACGAGGCGGGCCGCGCCGTGCTGACCCTGCGCGGCCGGCTCCTGGCCGACGCGGTGGTCCGCGATCTGGTGGACTGACCTCACGGACGAGTGAATCGGTGCGGGTACGGGCAGGTGCGACCCTGCCTGCTCGTGGCCTCCTGCCGCGCGTGCCCGCGGCCGGCGGCGTGCCCGCACGTCCGATCGTGGACCCCCACCATGGGATTCGGCACCCTGCCGTGGCTCAGAGCGGTGCTGTCACGAAGTCGATCAGTTCCTCCACGCGGCCCAGCAGGACCGGCTCCAGGTCCTTGTAGGACCGCACGCGGGACAGGATGTGCTGCCAGGCGGCGCCGGTGTTCTCCGGCCAGCCCAGCGCCCTGCAGACGCCCGTCTTCCAGTCCTGGCCCGGCGGGACCACCGGCCACGCGGGGATGCCCAGGGCGGACGGCTTCACCGCCTGCCAGACGTCCACGTACGGGTGGCCGACGACCAGGACGTCGGGCGAGGTCACCGAGGCCGCGATACGGGACTCCTTCGAACCCGGCACCAGGTGGTCCACCAGTACGCCCAGGCGGGCGTCGGGGGCCGGGGCGAAGTCCGCGACCACCGCGGGCAGGTCGTCGACGCCCTCCAGGTACTCCACCACCACGCCCTCGATCCGCAGGTCGTCACCCCAGACCCGCTCCACGAGCTCCGCGTCGTGCCGGCCCTCCACGTAGATCCGCCCGGCCCGCGCCACGCGCGCACGCGCCCCCGGGACCGCCACCGAGCCCGAGGACGTGCGCAAGGGGGCCGCGGGGGCCCGTGAGGGGCGGGTCAGGGTCACCACGGCGCCCTCCAGCAGGAACCCCCGCGGCTCCAGCGGGAACACCCGCCGCTTGCCGAAGCGGTCCTCCAGGGTCACGGTGCCCGCCTCGCACGCCACCACCGCCCCGCAGAAGTCCGTACCCGCCACCTCGACCACCAGGTCGGTGTCGGCCGGCACCTCCGGCACCGGCTTGGGGCGCTTCCACTGCGGGGTCAGGTCGGGGGAGTACTCGCGCATCCGGCCGAGCGTAGGAGAGCGCGCGCCCTCACGTGACCGACACGCCGAACCGCCGTGCCAGTGTGTCGCGTTGCTCACGGACGAAGTCCGCCGTGACCACCGCTCCGTGACCCGGCACGTACAGCGCGTCGTCCCCGCCCAGCGACAGCAGCCGGTCCAGCGCCGCCGGCCACTGCGCCGGCACCGCGTCGCTGCCCGCCTGGGGCTGCCCCGACTCCTCGACGAGGTCCCCGCAGAACACCGTCTCGCGCTCGCCCGGCACGCACACCGCCAGGTCGTACGGGGTGTGCCCCGGTCCGACGTTGGCCAGCAGTGCCTGCACCCCGCCCAGCTCCAGCGTCCATTCGCCCGACACGTGGTGCCGGGGCACCACCAGCAGGTCCACGGCCTCGGTCGCCTCGGCCTCCGCGAGCCCCTGCCGGACCGCGTCGCCGCGCAGCTCCTCCCGGCCCGTCGCCAGCTCCGCGTCCAGCCCCACCGCCCCGTACACCTCGGCCCCGGCGAACGCGCCCGCACCCAGTACGTGATCGAAATGGCCGTGCGTGAATGCGATATGCGTCACGCGCCGGCCGGTCAGCCGCTCCGCCTCCGCCCGCAGCTGCGCGCCTTCGCGTACGCACGAGCCCGGGTCGATCAGGAGCACCGACTCGTCCCCCACCACCAGTCCCACCGTGCAGTCCCACACCGGGAGCCGTCGCCGCCCGGTCCGCCCGGTCAGCCGCTCCCAGCCCGCCTCTTCCCAATGCACGTCCATGCCGCGACGCTACCCTGGCGGGCCGCCCTTGCCAGGGGCTGACTACCCGGCCGTACACTGGCCGGGGGATCTCTGGCACTCGAACGCCCGGAGTGCCAACGAAGCAGATGAAACCGACCACGACGAGCCACGACGACCAGCTGGAGGTGTGCGCGATGCTGAGCGAACGCAGACTTGAGGTGCTGCGCGCCATCGTCCAGGACTACGTCGGGACGGAGGAGCCGGTCGGCTCCAAGGCGCTCACCGAGCGGCACCGGCTCGGCGTCTCGCCCGCCACCGTGCGCAACGACATGGCCGTGCTGGAGGAGGAGGGCTACATCGCCCAGCCCCACACCAGCGCCGGCCGGATCCCCACCGACAAGGGCTACCGGCTCTTCGTCGACAGGCTGGCGGGGGTCAAACCCCTGTCGACGCCCGAGCGCCGTGCGATCCAGAACTTCCTCGACGGCGCCGTCGACCTCGACGACGTCGTCGGCCGCACCGTGCGGCTGCTCGCGCAGCTCACCCGGCAGGTCGCCGTCGTCCAGTACCCGAGCCTGACCCGTTCGACGGTGCGGCACGTGGAACTGCTGTCGCTGGCTCCGGCCCGGCTCATGCTCGTGCTGATCACCGACACGGGGCGGGTGGAGCAGCGTCTGGTCGACTGCCAGGCGCCGTTCGGCGAGAGCTCGCTGGCCGATCTGCGGGCGCGGCTCAACAGCCGGGTCGTCGGCCGTCGGTTCACCGACGTGCCGCAGCTCGTGCAGGACCTGCCGGAGTCCTTCGAACCGGAGGACCGCGGCACGGTGTCGACCGTGCTCTCCACGCTGCTGGAGACGCTGGTCGAAGAGGCCGAGGAGCGGCTGATGATCGGCGGGACCGCCAATCTCACGCGCTTCGGACACGATTTTCCCCTGACGATCAGGCCGGTGCTCGAAGCGCTGGAGGAGCAGGTCGTGCTCCTCAAGCTGCTGGGCGAGGCCAACGAGTCGGGAATGGCCGTACGGATCGGGCATGAGAATGCCTACGAGGGACTGAACTCCACGTCCGTCGTCTCCGTCGGCTACGGTTCGGGCGGCGAGACAGTCGCCAAACTCGGCGTGGTCGGACCGACCCGCATGGACTACCCCGGAACGATGGGAGCGGTACGCGCAGTGGCACGTTACGTCGGACAGATCCTGGCGGAGTCGTAAGTGGCCACGGACTACTACGCCGTTCTCGGCGTGCGCCGCGACGCATCGCAGGACGAGATCAAGAAGGCCTTCCGCCGCCTCGCGCGTGAACTCCACCCGGACGTGAATCCGGATCCGAAGACGCAGGAGCGCTTCAAGGAGATCAACGCGGCCTACGAGGTGCTCTCGGACCCGCAGAAGAAGCAGGTCTACGACCTCGGCGGCGACCCGCTGTCCTCCTCGGGCGGCGGCGCGGGCGCGGGTGGCTTCGGTGCGGGCGGCTTCGGCAACTTCTCCGACATCATGGACGCCTTCTTCGGCCAGGCCTCGCAGCGCGGACCGCGCTCGCGGACCCGCCGCGGCCAGGACGCCATGATCCGCCTCGACCTGGAGCTGGACGAGGCCGCCTTCGGCACGACCAAGGACATCCAGGTCGACACGGCCGTCGTCTGCACCACCTGCTCCGGCGAGGGCGCCGCCCCCGGCACCTCGGCGCAGACGTGTGACATGTGCCGCGGTCGCGGTGAGGTGTCGCAGGTCACCCGGTCCTTCCTGGGCCAGGTCATGACCTCGCGTCCCTGCCCCCAGTGCCAGGGCTTCGGCACCGTGGTCCCGACCCCGTGCCCCGAGTGCGCGGGCGACGGCCGGGTCCGCTCCCGCCGCAGCCTGACGGTCAAGATCCCCGCCGGTGTCGAGAACGGCACCCGGATCCAGCTCGCGGGCGAGGGCGAGGTCGGCCCCGGCGGCGGCCCCGCCGGCGACCTGTACGTGGAGATCCACGAGCTCTCGCACCCGACCTTCCAGCGGCGCGGGGACGACCTGCACTGCACGGTGACCATCCCCATGACGGCCGCGGCCCTGGGCACCAAATGCCCGCTGGAGACCCTGGACGGCATGGAGGAGATCGACATCCGGCCCGGCACCGGGTCCGGCCAGTCGATCCCGCTGCACGGGCGCGGCGTCACGCACCTGCGCGGCGGCGGCCGCGGCGACCTGATCGTCCACGTCGAGGTCACCACCCCCGGCAAGCTGGACGCCCAGCAGGAGGAGCTGCTGCGCCAGCTCGCCAAGCTGCGCGGCGAGGAGCGGCCCACGGGCCAGTTCGCGCCGGGGCAGCAGGGCCTGTTCAGCCGCCTGAAGGACGCCTTCAACGGCCGCTGACCGGCCCGTCGGCAGACGTACGAGCCCGGTCCGGGGATGCCCCGGACCGGGCTCGTCGCATCGGTGCGGACGCCGCCGGTGAAGCGGACTATGCCAGGCGAATGCGGTGATTCGGCCCGGTGGGCGGGACATGGCACGATGCAGGGCATGTCCTCCGCACCGTACGGTCTCTCCCCCTACCCGATCGTGCAGGCTCCCATGGCGGGCGGCGCCTCCTGTCCGCCGCTGGCCGCCGCCGTGTGCGAGGCGGGCGGCCTGGGCTTCCTGGCCGGCGGCTACAAGACGGCCGACGGCATGTACCAGGAGATCAAACAGCTGCGCGCGCTGACCCGGCGCCCGTTCGGCGTGAACCTCTTCATGCCGCAGACCGGGTACGTGGACCAGTCGGCCGTGGAGGCGTACCGCGGGCAGCTGGCGGGGGAGGCCAGCTGGTACGAGCTGTCCCTGGCCGACGAGGACATCATCGGCACGAGCGACGACGGCTACGACGCCAAGCTGGCGATCCTCCTCGAAGACCCGGTCCCCGTGGTCTCGTTCACCTTCGGCTGCCCCGCGCCCGTGGTCCTCGCCGCCCTGCGCCAGGCCGGTACGTACTCCGTGGTCACCGTCACCTCGGTCGACGAGGCCCGCGCCGTCCAGGCCGCGGGCGCCGACGCCCTCTGCGTCCAGGGCGTGGAGGCCGGCGGCCACCAGGGCACCCACCGCGACGACCCGCAGGCCGACGGCACGGCGGGCGTGGGCCTGCTCGCGCTGGTGGCGCAGGTACGGGAGGCCGTGGCGCTGCCGATCATCGCGGCGGGCGGGCTGATGCGGGGATCGCAGATCGCGGCGCTGCTGGCGGCGGGCGCGGGGGCGGCGCAGCTCGGCACCGCGTTCCTGGCCTGCCCCGAGTCGGGCGCGCATCCGCTGCACAAGCGGGCCCTGACGGACCTCCTGTTCCCCCACACGGAGCTGACCAGGGCGTTCTCGGGGCGGCCGGCGCGGGGACTGGTGAACCGGTTCATGCGGGAGCACGGGCCGTACGCCCCGGCCGCGTACCCGCAGATCCACCACATGACCAGCGGACTGCGCAAGGCGGCCGCAGCGGCCGGGGACCCGCAGGGCATGGCCCTGTGGGCGGGCCAGGGACACCGGCTGGCGCGGGCGCTGCCCGCGGGGAAGCTGGTGGAGGTGCTGGCGGCGGAACTGGCCGAGGCACAGAGTGCATTGAAGTCGATGAACAACAGGAGTACGTCATGACCGCCCCCGTGTTCGTGGTCGAAGAGGTCCCCGCGGGGCCGGAGTTCGTGCTCGACGGCCCGGAGGGCCGGCACGCGGTGTCCGTGAAGCGGCTGAACCCCGGTGAGGACGTGGTCCTCACCGACGGGCGCGGTCACTGGACGGAGGGCGTGGTCAAGGCCGCCGAGGGCAAGGACCGGCTGGTCCTCATGGACTTGAACCTCGTCCGGGAGGAACCGGAACCGGCCGTACGGATCACCGTCGTCCAGGCCCTCCCCAAGGGGGACCGCGGCGAGCTCGCGGTCGAGACGATGACCGAGACCGGCGTGGACGCGATCGTCCCCTGGCAGGCCTCGCGCTGCATCACCCAGTGGCGCGGCGAGCGCGGAGCCAAGTCCCTGGCCAAATGGCGGGCCACGGCCCGGGAGGCGGGCAAGCAGTCCCGCCGGGTCCGCTTCCCGGAGGTGGCCGAGGCCATGTCCACCAAGCAGGTCGCGGCGCTGCTGGCCGGGGCCGACCTGGCGGTGGTCCTCCACGAGGACCGGGACACCCCCTCGGGGGCCCTGGCCACGGCCGAACTCCCGGCCGCGGGCTCCATCGTCCTGGTCGTCGGACCGGAAGGCGGGGTCTCCCCCGAGGAGCTGGCCGCCTTCGCGGAGGCCGGCGCCCACCCCTTCCGCCTGGGCTCCTCTGTGCTGCGCACCTCCACCGCCGGCACCGCGGCGACGGCCGTCCTGCTGGCGCGCACGGGCCGCTGGTCCTGACCCCCGGCCCCCGGCCGGCCCGGGTCCCGGTCCGGTCGAAACGCACATGAGGGCGTCGGCGGCGCCGGATACGATGCCGGGGCTGATCATCGTCGGCTCCGGCGGGCCGTCCGCCGGAGCCACTGTCTCGGAAGGCGAAGCAATGGCCGGGGAACCGCAGGCGGACTGCCTGTTCTGCAAGATCGTCGCGGGGAGCATCCCGGCGACCGTGGTCCGGGAGACCGCGACGACGTTCGCGTTCCGGGACATCAACCCGCAGGCGCCCACGCACGTCCTCGTGATCCCCAAGGTGCACTACCCCGACGCCGCCTCCCTCGCCGCAGCCGAACCGGCCGTCGCCGCAGACCTGCTGCGCGAGGCCGGGCGCATCGCGGCCGAGGAGAAGCTCGACGACCACGGCTACCGCGTGGTGTTCAACACCGGCGCCGGCGCCGGCCAGACCGTCTTCCACGCCCACGCGCACGTCCTCGGCGGCCGCGGCCTCCAGTGGCCCCCCGGATAACCCGGTGTCCGTACGAGAGTTCGTGGTGCTGGGCACCGCCAGCCAGGTGCCCACCCGCCACCGCAACCACAACGGCTACCTCCTGCGCTGGGACGGCGAGGGCATCCTCTTCGACCCGGGCGAGGGCACCCAGCGCCAGATGCTGCGCGCCGGGGTGGCCGCGCACGACATCAACCGGATCTGCGTCACCCACTTCCACGGCGACCACAGCCTCGGCCTCGCCGGGGTGATCCAGCGCATCAACCTGGACCGGGTCCCGCACCCCGTCACCGCGCACTACCCGGCCTCCGGGCAGAAGTTCTTCGACCGGCTCCGGTACGCGACCGCCTACCGGGAGACCGTCGCGCTCCGCGAGGAGCCCGTCGCCGCGGACGGGCCGCTGGCCGAGGGGCCCTCGTACGTCCTGGAGGCGCGCCTGCTCTCGCACCCGGTGGAGTCCTTCGGCTACCGGCTCACCGAACCGGACGGGCGCCGCATGGTGCCCGGACTGCTCGCGCGGCACGGGATCAAGGGGCCCGACGTGGGCCGGATCCAGCGCGAGGGGCGCCTCGGCGGGGTCACGCTCGACGACGTCAGCGAGCACAAGCCGGGGCAGAGCTTCGCCTTCGTCATGGACACCCGGCTGTGCCCCGGCGTGGACGCGCTCGCCGCGGGCGCCGACATGCTGGTGATCGAGTCCACGTTCCTCGACGAGGACGAGGCGCTCGCCACCGACCACGGCCACCTGACCGCCGGTCAGGCGGCGCGGGTGGCACGCGAGGCGGGCGTCCGTCACCTGGTGCTGACGCACTTCTCGCAGCGCTACTCGGACCCCCGGGAGTTCGAACGCCAGGCCCGCGAGGCCGGTTTCGAGGGCGAGCTCACGATCGCCGCGGACCTCGTACGGGTTCCCCTGCCGAAGCGCGGTTAGACGGTAGAGGCGTCCCGCTCGCGGTTGCGGGTGCGGGAGCGGCGGGCCGCCGGGGAGAGCAGCAGGACCCGGCGGGGCCTTCCGGCTTCGGCCGTGACCGCCGGAGCGGGGATCTCGATGCGGAGTTCCGGTTCGACGGCCGCGGTCGCGGTCGTGGCCGCGACCGCGACCGCCGGGCCTTTGCCCGCGTGCAGCGCCACCGCGGTCAGCGGCCCGGCCACGGCCAGCAGCAGCCCGCCCAGCACCAGCCCCATGCCCGCAAGCCCGAAGGCCTCGGCGAGCAGGCTGCCCACCACCGGCCCGCAGGCCGTGCCCAGCGAGGAGGCGGCCCCCGCGAACACCGCCCAGCGGCCGCGCGGATCCAGGGCCGCCGCGAGGCCGATCAGGTACGAGAGGACGACCGGGTAGACCGCGTTCCACAGGATCTCCCCGGCGGCGAAACCGGCGAGCCCGTCCGCGGACGCGGTCAGCACCACGCAGCCCGCGATGGCCGCCGTGCCCGCGCCGATCGGGAGCGCCCGCCCCAGCCGGGTGCCGAACGCGGAGGCGCCCGTGACCCCGAGCAGGCCCGCACCCAGCGCCACCGCGAAGACGACGCCCAGCGTGGCCTCGGACAGCCCCGCCTGCTCGGCGCCGATCCGCCCGCTGACTCCCCACAGGGCCTCCTGGGTCAGTGACCAGAACAGCAGGCAGCCCGCCAGGACCGCCCCGGCGCGCGGGTACGGCGGCCGCCCGGAGTTCCGTACGGCGGCCGGACCGGGACGGGTCGGCCCGCCGAGCCGGCCGGTGGCCGGCCAGGCCAGCGCCGCGACCAGGGCGATGGCCGCGAACGGCAGCCCGTGCCCGCCGCCGAGGTGCGGCAGGGTCAGGTACAGGGCCCCCGCGGTCGCCGAGACCGACAGCAGCCCGAGCGAGGAGATCCGGTGGGGATCACGGTGTCCGGCGATCCCGGCGGCGGCCACGGCGGTGGCGCTGCCGGAGCCGAAGCCGCCGACCACCACGCCCGCGACCACCAGCGGGAGCAGCGTGGTCGAGGCCGCCGCGCCGTAGCCCAGGACGGCGAGCAGCAGTCCGAGCCGTGCCAGTGGGCGCGGTCCGCGGCGGGGGATCCGGGAGGCCAGGGTGAATCCGGCGGTGGCGGAACCGAGCAGCAGGGCCGTGCCGACGAGCCCGGCCTGGGCGGGGCTCAGCGGGAGGTGGGCGTCGAGGCGTCCGACGACGGTGGGGAGCAGGTAGGGGGCGACGTACCCGGCCGTGAAGAGGGCCACCAGGGGCCAGACGGCGGGCGGCGCGGGGGTGGTGTCGGACACGGCTCTTCCCGGTGATGCGCAGGTGGGACGGGATTTCCGCGAGGCCGCGGGCCCCTTGTCTATCAAGTGCTCCGCGACCCGGAGAAGAGCGCCACGAGAGTGATGTGCGACACACTGTGTTTTGGCCCTGCCCGGGGCGGGCAAGGCTGCCAGCTTTCCCCTGCATGCCCGCTTGCGGAAACGAGCATTCGCACCAGAGCCGGGAGTACACCGTGACCAGTCGGGACAGCCTCACCAGCCGCAGCGCAGACCTGGACGCGCTCGACAGCGCAGCCGCAGACCTGGACCCGCTCGGCCCGCTGCGGGACCCCTTGGAGCCGGGGTTCGACGTCTACCTGACCGGCACGGTCTTCCTCGACATCATCTTCACCGGCCTCGACTCGGCCCCGGTGCGCGGTACGGAGTCCTGGGCGCGCGGCATGGGCTCCAGCCCCGGCGGAGTGGCCAACATGGCCACCGCCCTGGCCCGGCTCGGCCTGCGCACCTCGCTGGCGGCCGCGTTCGGCGACGACCACTACGGCGAGTACTGCTGGGACGCGCTGGAGCAGGGCGAGGGCATCGACCTGTCGATGTCGCGGACCGTCCCCGGCTGGCACAGCCCGGTCACCGTCTCGATGGCGTACGAGGGCGAGCGCACGATGGTCTCGCACGGCCACGAGGCCCCGCCCCCGGCGGGCCCCGGGCCGTTCCCGCAGTGCCCGCCGCGCACCCGGGCAGCCGTGGCCTCGCTGGCGCGGGGGCGGGCGGAGCCGTGGATCGCGGAGGCGGCGCGCTGCGGGGCGCGGATCTTCGCAGACGTGGGATGGGACGAGAGCGGCCGCTGGGACCTGGCGGCCCTGCCGGACCTGGAGCACTGCGAGGCCTTCCTGCCGAACGCGGGGGAGGCGATGCGGTACACGCGGACCGACTGTCCGAGAGCCGCGGCCCGGGCGCTGGCCGAGAAGGTGCCGGTCGCGGTGGTGACGATGGGCGCGGAGGGTTCGTACGCGGTGGACGGGCGGACCGGGGAGACGGCCGAGGTCCCCGGGATCGCGGTGGAGGAGCTGGACCCGACGGGGGCGGGGGACGTCTACGTGGCGGGATTCGTCACGGCCACCCTGGCGGGGTGGCCGCTGGCGGACCGGCTGGCCTTCGCGGGGCTGACGGCGGCCCTGTCGGTCCAGGAGTTCGGCGGCTCCCTGTCGGCCCCGGGCTGGCCGGAGGTGGCCCACTGGTGGCGCACGGCCCCCGAGGTCCTGCGGCCGCGCTACGGGTTCCTGGACGCGCTGGTCCCGCCGGGCGGCGAACCGGCCTCCCGGCGCCGGGCGGTCCCGACCATCGGCTTCCGCCACCCCGTCTAGGACCGGCCCGGGAGGCGTGCGGGGCGGGGTGGAAAACCCCTCGGGGATGGCGCGGCGGAGTCGTACCCTTGGTACTCCGGAGGTCGTCGATCGGCGAGGCCCCTCAGCGGGAGGTATGTGCAGGCCACAGTGCCGGCCCATGACTCAGACACCCACAGCCCAGAACCCGGCGCCGGGGCAGGCGCGAGCCCACTTCACCGTTCCGTCCAGGCATCCGATGGTCGCGGTGCTCGGCTCTGGTGACGCCCTGTTGCGCGTGATCGAGAAGGCCTTTCCGAAGGCCGACATCCATGTTCGGGGCAATCAGGTCAGCGCGGTCGGAGACGCGGCGGAAGTCGCTCTGGTCCAGCGCCTTTTCGACGAGATGATGCTGGTGCTCCGCACCGGGCAGCCGATGACGGAGGACGCAGTGGAACGCTCGATCGCCATGCTCAAGGCGAGCGGCAACGGCAACGGCCCGGACGAGACTCCGGCGGAGGTGCTCACCCAGAACATCCTCTCCAGTCGCGGTCGCACCATCCGCCCCAAGACCCTCAACCAGAAGCGGTACGTCGACGCGATCGACAAGAACACGATCGTGTTCGGCATCGGCCCCGCCGGTACCGGCAAGACCTACCTCGCCATGGCCAAGGCGGTCCAGGCCCTGCAGTCCAAGCAGGTCAGCCGGATCATCCTGACCCGGCCGGCGGTCGAGGCGGGCGAACGCCTCGGCTTCCTCCCGGGCACGCTCTTCGACAAGATCGACCCGTACCTGCGCCCGCTGTACGACGCGCTGCACGACATGATCGACCCGGACTCGATCCCCCGCCTGATGGCGGCGGGCACGATCGAGGTCGCACCGCTGGCATATATGAGGGGCCGCAGTCAGCCGGTCTTCACGAACGTTCTGACACCGGACGGCTGGCGACCCATCGGCGATCTCCAAGTGGGTGACCTGGTTGTCGGATCGAACGGCGAGCCGACCCCCGTCCTCGGCGTCTACCCGCAGGGCGAGAAGGACGTCTACCGTGTCACGGCCCAGGACGGCTCCTGGACCCTGGCCTGCGCTGAGCATCTCTGGACGGTCAGGACACGCGACGACGAGCGCCGCGACAAGCCGTGGCGGGTCCTGGAGACCCAGGACATGATCGGCAACCTCCGGGCGGGGCACGCCCGCCGCTACGAGCTGCCGATGCTCACCGCGCCTGTCGAGTTCCCCGTGCGTGAGGTCCTCGTGGACCCGTACGCGCTCGGGCTGCTGCTCGGGGACGGATGTCTGACCGGCTCGACCACCCCGTCGTTCTCCACGGAGGACGAGGAACTCGTCCACGCACTGGAGGCTGCGCTCCCAGGTGTGACCGTCCGGCACAAGGGCGGTTCCGACTACGTCCTGAACCGCGTCAAGTCTCCCGGTGACGTGGTCACCCTGGAGAATCCCGTCACCAGGATCATGCGCGAACCGGACCTGCTCGGCAGCCGTTCGCACTCCGAGTTCGTGCCGGACGACTACCTGTTCAACACGGCGGAGGTCCGTCTCGCCGTGCTCCAGGGGTTGCTCGACTCCGACGGCGGCCCGGTCGTCCAGAAGGACCGGACCTGCCGGATCCAGTACTCCACGGCGTCGATCGTCCTGCGGGACGACGTGATCGCTCTCGTCCAGTCCCTCGGCGGCGTCGCCTACACCCGCCGCCGCGCGGCCGAGGGGCGCGAGCAGGGCAGCGCACTGGCCGGTCACCGCGACGCCGCGCACGTCGTCGACATCCGCCTGCCCGAGGGCATCGAGCCCTTCCGTCTCGCCCGCAAGCGGGACGCTTACGACGCGGCCGGCGGCGGCGGGCGCCCGATGCGGTTCATCGACTCGATCGAGCCCGCGGGGCGGGAGGAGGCGGTGTGCATCCAGGTGGCCGCCGAGGACTCGCTGTACGTCACGCAGGACTACCTCCTGACGCACAACACCCTGAACGAGGCGTTCGTCGTGCTCGACGAGGCGCAGAACACCACCGCCGAGCAGATGAAGATGTTCCTGACCCGGCTCGGGTTCGACTCGAAGATCGTCGTGACCGGTGACATCACGCAGATCGACCTGCCGGGTGGTGCCAAGAGCGGTCTGCGTGAGGTCCAGAAGATCCTGGAGGGGGTCCCGGACATCCACTTCTCGCGGCTCACGTCCGAGGATGTCGTCCGGCACAAGCTGGTCGGCCGTATCGTCGATGCGTACGAGAAGTACGACGACAGCCAGGACGCCCAGCAGTCCCGGAACGGCTACCAGCGGAAGTAGAACCCAGCGCACCATGTCGATCGACGTCAACAACGAGTCCGGAACCGAGGTCGACGAGCGGGCGATCCTCGACATCGCCCGCTACGCGCTCACCCGGATGCGGATCCACCCGCTGTCCGAGCTCTCCGTCATCGTCATCGACGAGGACGCCATGGAGCAGCTCCACATCCAGTGGATGGACCTGCCCGGTCCCACCGACGTCATGTCCTTCCCGATGGACGAGCTCCGTCCGCCGGCGAAGGACGACGAGGAGCCCCCGCAGGGTCTCCTCGGTGACATCGTGCTCTGCCCCGAGGTCGCCAAGAAGCAGGGTGAGGAAGCTCCGACGCAGCACTCCATGGACGAGGAGCTCCAGCTCCTGACCGTCCACGGGGTGCTGCACCTGCTCGGGTACGACCACGAGGAGCCGGACGAGAAGGCCGAGATGTTCGGCCTCCAGGCGGCCATCGTCGACGGCTGGCGCGGTGAGCGCGGCATGACCGGTCCGTCCCCGGCCCCGACCGTCTCGTGACCGCCCCGCAGCTGATCACCGGCGCGGTGCTGCTGGTGGTGGTGGCCTGGTTCGCGGCGTGCGCCGAGTCCGGCATCGCCCGGATCTCCGGCTTCCGCGCCGAGCAGGCCGTACGGGAGGGCCGGCGCGGCAGCGCGAAGCTGGCGCAGGTCGCCGCCGACCCCACCCGCTACCTCAACGTGGCGCTGCTCGTGCGGGTCACCTGCGAGATGGCGGCCGGCGTGCTCGTCACGTACGTCTGCCTCGACGAGTTCGGCGACAACTGGAAGGCGCTGCTCGTCGCGATCGCCGTGATGGTGCTGGTGTCCTTCGTGGCCGTCGGGGTCTCCCCGCGCACCATCGGCCGCCAGCACCCCCTCAACACGGCGACGGCGGCCTCGTACGTCCTGGTCCCGCTCGCCCGCGTCATGGGGCCCATCCCGCAGCTGCTGATCCTCATCGGCAACGCGCTCACGCCCGGAAAGGGCTTCCGCAAGGGGCCGTTCGCCTCCGAGGCGGAGCTGCGCGCGATGGTCGACCTGGCGGAGAAGGAGTCGCTGATCGAGGACGACGAGCGCCGGATGGTGCACCAGGTCTTCGAGCTCGGCGACACGCTGGTGCGCGAGGTGATGGTGCCGCGTACCGACCTGGTCTGCATCGAGCGGTACAAGACGATCCGTCAGGCGACCACGCTGGCGCTGCGGTCGGGCTTCTCACGCATCCCGGTCACCGGGGAGAACGAGGACGACATCGTCGGCATCGTGTACCTGAAGGACCTGGTCCGCAAGACGCACATCAGCCGAGAGGCCGAGGCCGACCTGGTCACGACCGCGATGCGGCCGGCGGTGTTCGTACCGGACACCAAGAACGCGGGCGATCTGCTGCGCGAGATGCAGCAGGTGCGCAACCACGTGGCCGTGGTCATCGACGAGTACGGCGGCACGGCGGGCATCGTCACCATCGAGGACATCCTGGAGGAGATCGTCGGCGAGATCACCGACGAGTACGACCGCGAGCTCGCGCCCGTCGAGGAGCTGGGCGAGGACCGTTACCGGGTGACCGCGCGGCTCGACATCACCGACCTCGGCGAGCTGTTCAAGGTCGAGGACTACGACGACGAGGACGTGGAGACGGTCGGCGGTCTGCTGGCCAAGGCGCTGGGCCGGGTGCCGATCGCGGGCGCCTCGGCGGTGGTGGAGCTGCCGGACGGGCGGCCGCTGCGGCTGACGGCCGAGTCCCCGGCGGGCCGCCGGAACAAGATCGTGACGGTGCTGGTGGAGCCGATTGCCCGGGTGGCGGGCGAGGACGGGGAGGGCGCATGACGCCGGCGGAGCTGCGCGCGTTCTGCCTGGGGTTCAACGCGGCGGTGGAGGAGTTCCCCTTCACGCCCGAGACCTCGGTGTTCAAGGTGCTGGGGAAGGTGTTCGCGCTGAGCGCGCTGGACGCGGACCCGCTGAAGGTCAACCTCAAGTGCGAGCCGGAGCTGGCGGTGCGGCTGAGGGAGGAGCACGAGGCGATCGTGCCGGGCTGGCACATGAACAAGCGGCACTGGAACACGGTGACGGTCGGCGCGCTGCCGGACGCGCTGGTGCGGGAGCTGGTCGAGGACTCGTACGACCTGGTGGTCGCTGGTCTGCCGAGGGCGGAGCGGCTCCGGCTCGACCGCCCGTGAGGGTGGCACGCGGACAGGACGAAAGTCACTGAACTCTGTGACCTTTGGATCACAGGTCGTGCTGGTTCGGGCGCTTGGGTTCGGTCCCGCGTGCCTCAAGATCCGGGGGGACACGGGGGCGGAGGGGAGAGCGTCTCGGCGGGGCCCGTCGTGCGGCCCCGTCGAGGCGCTCCATATGCTTTCGCCCATGACCGACAGCACCGGGATCAGCCCCGAAGACAGCAAGATCATCACACTGGCGCGCAGCGCCCGGGCCCGCAACGGGGTGCCCGAGGGTGCGGCGGTGCGGGACGAGACCGGGCGTACGTACGTCGCCGGGACGGTGGAGCTGGACTCCCTGAAGCTGAGCGCGCTGCAGACGGCGGTCGCGATGGCGGTGGCGAGCGGGGCCGAGTCCCTGGAGGCCGCGGCCGTGGTCAGCTCGGCGGAGTCGGTGGCCGCCGCCGACCGTGCGGCGGTCGGCGACCTGGGCGGCCCCGCCACCCCGGTCCTGCTGGCCGGCCCGGACGGCACCCTGAAGTCCACGACCCCGGCGGGCGCCTGACCCCGTGGCGGCCCGCCGCCGCCCTGCTCACGCCGTGAGGGCGGCAGGGCGGCGGCGGATCACCATCGCCATCAGCGCCGCCATCGCGCAGAGCGCGCCCGACGCGTACCAGACCAGGTCGTAGCTGCCGAAGGCGTCGCGCGCCAGGCCGCCCAGGAAGGCCACCAGAGCCGCGCCCACCTGGTGCGAGGCCAGGACCCAGCCGAACACGATCGCGCTGTCCTCCCCGTAGTGCTCGCGGCAGAGCGCGATGGTCGGCGGGACGGTCGCGACCCAGTCCAGCCCGTAGAAGATGATGAAGAAGACCATCGGCGGGTGCACGGACGGCGCCAGCAGCATCGGCAGGAACATCAGCGAGACGCCGCGCAGTGCGTAGTACACCGCCAGCAGGCGGCGCGCCTCGAAGCGGTCCGTGAACCAGCCGGAGGCGATGGTGCCGATGACGTCGAACACGCCGATCACCGCGAGCAGCCCCGCGGCCGCCGTCACCGGCATGCCGTGGTCGTGCGCCGCCGGCACGAAGTGGGTCTTGACCAGCCCGTTGGTCGAGGCGCCGCAGATCGCGAAGGTGCCCGCCAGCAGCCAGAACGGGCCGGTACGGGCCGCCTTGAACAGCACCGTCACCGCCCGGCGGGCCGCCCCGAGGGCCGGTGCGGGCTTCTCCGCGTAGCTGCCCCCGTACGGGGCGAGCCCCACGTCGGCCGGGTGGTCGCGCAGCAGCAGCCAGACGAACGGGATGACCGCCAGCGCCGCCAGCGACACCGTCACGGCCGCCGGACGCCAGCCGTGGTGCACCACCAGCCAGGACAGCAGCGGCAGGAAGATCAGCTGGCCGGAGGCCCCGGCCGCGGTCAGGATGCCGGTGACGAGCCCGCGCCGGGCGGTGAACCAGCGGTTGGTCACCGTCGCCGCGAAGGCCAGTGCCATGGAGCCGCTGCCCAGGCCGACCAGCACGCCCCAGAAGAGCACCAGTTGCCAGGACGCCGTCATCCACACGGTGGCCGCCGTGCCGCCGGATATGACCAGCAGGGCCAGCGCCACCACCTTGCGGATGCCGAAACGGTCCATCAGCGCGGCGGCGAAGGGCGCCGTGAGTCCGTAGAGCGCGAGGTTCACCGAGACGGCGAAGCCGATGGTGCCGCGCGACCAGTCGAACTCCTCGTGCAGCGGCTCGATGAGCAGTCCGGGCAGGGAGGCGAAGGCGGCGGCGCCGATGATCGTCACGAACGCGACGGCCGCAACGAACCAGGCGCGGTGGATGCGCCCCGGAAGGTTCGGGGCGGGGGCGGGGGCGGGGGCGGGGGGAACGGGGGCCGGGGGAGCGGGGGAGGGGGCTGCGTCTGGGGCTGTCTGCGTCACTCCGACAGCTTCCGGCCGGAAGGCCCCCGTACGACAGTGGCCTGACCGACACCCTTCGATACGATTGGGCCATGGCCCCTCATCGTGTCGTCGTCCTCGCGCTCACCGGGCTGCTGCCCTTCGAGCTCGGCATCCCGCACCGGATCTTCGGCCGGGCCAAGGATCCCTCCGGAGCGCCGCTGTACGAGATCCTCACCTGCGCCCTGGCCGCCGGGCCGGTGCGCACGGACGCCGACTTCGCGGTCCACGTCGAGCACGGCCCCGAGCTGCTGGCCACCGCCGACACGGTGGTCGTGCCCGCCTCGTACGAGCTGGGGCCGGTGTACGAGAAGGGCCTGCTGACCGGCGAACTCGCCGCCGCGCTCGCCCGCGTCCGGCCCGGGACGCGGCTCGTCTCCATCTGCACGGGCGGGTACGTGCTGGCCGCCGCCGGGTTGCTGGACGGGCGCCCCGCCACCACCCACTGGGCGCACGCCGAGCACTTCCAGCGGCTCTTCCCGGCCGTCCGGGTGGACGCGGACGTGCTGTACACCGACGACGGGGACGTGCTGACCTCGGCCGGGGTCGCCGCCGGCATCGACCTGTGCCTGCACATCGTGCGCCGCGACCACGGCGCGGCCGTCGCCAACGACGTGGCCCGGCGGACCGTCGTACCGCCGCACCGGGACGGCGGGCAGGCCCAGTTCGTCGACCGCCCGGTGCCGCAGCCGCAGCTGGCCAGTACGGCGGCGGCCCGCGCATGGGTGCTGGAGCGGCTGCACGAGCCGGTGCGGCTGGTGGACCTGGCCCGGCAGGAGGCCATGTCGGTACGGACGTTCACCCGCCGCTTCCGCGAGGAGTCCGGGGTCAGCCCGGGGGAGTGGATCGTCGGGCAGCGGGTGGAGCGGGCCCGGTGGCTGCTGGAGAGGACGGAGCTGCCGATGGAACAGGTGGCGCGGGAGACGGGTTTCGGGACGGCGCAGTCGCTGCGCAAGCACGTGCAGGCGGCGCTGGGCGTGAGCCCGACGGCGTACCGGCGCACGTTCCGCGCGGCCGGCGGGCAGGGGGACTCCGCCATCTCCTGATGGGTCATCAGATATTGCCGGGCCCGTGCCTTGACTTCTTCCGCCGCCCGCTCGTGAATGGCCCCCTGTCGGCGCGAGGGAACCCAGGGGGCGGGCCGTGCGAACACGGGCGGGCAGCAGCAGGAGATGGTCGGTGGCCTTCGGCGTGGCCGCGCTCGCGGCGACGACCGGGGGAGTGCTGAGCCCGCCCGCCGCCGCCGAATCGCAAACGCCCGCCGGGCGGGTGGAGTTCCCGACGCGGTGCCTGCCGCCCCAGGAAGCCGCTCTGGCACCCGCCGACGGGCCGACCACGGCCCTGATCACCGCGGACGACCCGGCGCCCGAGGTCGGGGACACGGTCACCGTGACGTACCAGGTGACCCGGACCCCCGCCGTGAACCCGGTCGCCGGCGCCCTCCCGGCCGATGTGCTGACCCCGACCGGGCGGATCCTGCTCGGGGGCGCACAGAGCGGTGAGGTCACCGTCGTGGGGGCGAAGCGCAACGACTCCGTCCAGGCGGGGGCGGAGCTCCCCGCCGTCACCATGACCGGCACCTTCACCGTCACCGCGCCGGGCGGGATCACCCTGGCCCCGGGCGACTACGCGCTCCACACCAGCCACCTGCTGGACCTGGACACCACCTGCGCCGTCACCGGGGCGCCGGTGTCCGCACGGCTCACCGCGAGCCCACCCCCGGCCACGCCCGGGGGGACCCCCACCCGGACCAACCTGCGCTCGGTCGCGCTCGGCACGGCGTACGGGAAACCGGGAGCCGCGGTCGAGGTGACCGGCGCCGGCTTCGCACCGGGCGCGGCGGTGACGGTGGCCGGCCGGGCGGGCGCCGCCGAGACCGCGGACCGGGTGGCGGCGACGGCGGACGACCGGGGGGAGGTCCGGGCGCGGCTGCCGGTCACCGACCGGGCGACGACGGCGGTGGTGGCGTACGAGGGCGCGCGGTGGTCGGCGCGGGAGGGCTCGGGCCCGGCGGCGTACACGGTGCTCGCCGCGGCGCCCCCGCGGGCGGCCGCGCAGGAGGTGACGGCGCTGGTGGCGGATCCGGGCGCGCTGTCGCTGACCCAGACCGGCGCGTCGATCACGCTGGGCGCGCTGCCGTACGGGGCGGGCGGCGCGGCTCCCGGCCGGATCGGGACGGTCACGGTCAAGGACGCCCGGGGCGGAACCGGGGGATGGTCGCTGATCGGCAAGGTCACGGCCTTCACCGGTTCGGGCGGTGCCGTGATCCCGGGTGCTTCGCTGAGCTGGACCCCGACCTGCACGGCGGCGCCGGGAAGCGCGAGCCGGTGCGCGGCGGGCAGCGCGGGGGCGGTCGGGCCGGAGGGGGCGGTGCTGGCTTCCGCTCCGGACGCCGCTTCGGTGGGCGGCACCTTCACGATCGACGCGGCCGTCACCCTCACGCTGCCGCCGTACACCCCGCCGGGCGCGTACCGGGCGGTCCTGACCCTGACCCTCTCGTGACCCCCGTCCGACCCTCCTCGCGGCGGACTGGTCGGCGCCGGGACCCGCATCGGGGAGAATGGCCCGTATGAGCGATCGTTCCCCCGAGTCCACCGCCCCGCACCGTGCGGGCTTCGCCTGCTTCGTCGGCCGCCCCAACGCGGGGAAGTCGACCCTGACCAACGCACTCGTGGGCACCAAGGTCGCGATCACCTCCAACCGGCCGCAGACCACCCGCCACACCGTCCGCGGCATCGTGCACCGCCCCGACGCCCAGCTCGTGCTCGTCGACACGCCCGGTCTGCACAAGCCGCGCACGCTGCTCGGCGAGCGGCTGAACGACGTCGTGCGGACCACCTGGGCCGAGGTCGACGTGATCGGCTTCTGCCTGCCCGCCGACCAGAAGCTGGGCCCCGGAGACAAGTTCATCGCCAAGGAGCTCGCGGGGATCAAGAAGACCCCCAAGATCGCCATCATCACCAAGACCGACCTGGTCGAGTCCAAGCAGCTGGCCGAGCAGCTCCTCGCCGTGCACCAGCTCGGCGCCGAGCTGGGCTTCGAGTGGGCCGAGATCGTCCCCGTATCGGCGGTCGGTGACACCCAGGTGCAGCTGCTGGCCGACCTGATCGCGCCGCTGCTGCCGGAGAGCCCGCCGCTGTACCCCGAGGGCGACCTCACCGACGAGCCCGAGATGGTGATGGTCGCGGAGCTGATCCGCGAGGCCGCGCTGGAGGGCGTACGGGACGAGCTCCCGCACTCCATCGCCGTCGTGGTCGAGGAGATGATCCCGCGGGAGAACCGCCCGGCGGACCGCCCGCTGCTGGACATCCACGCGAACGTCTACATCGAGCGGCCCAGCCAGAAGGGCATCATCATCGGCCCGAAGGGCTCCCGGCTGAAGGAGGTCGGGATGAAGTCGCGCAAGCACATCGAGGCGCTGCTCGGCACCCCGGTCTTCCTCGACCTGCACGTCAAGGTCGCCAAGGACTGGCAGCGCGACCCCAAGCAGCTGCGCAAGCTGGGGTTCTGAGGCGGTAGGGGCGTCCGCCCCACCACACGACGACGCACGGCCGCGGTCCCCGCCCGGGACCGCGGCCGTGCGTCGTCGTGTGGCCCGTCGTGTGGCCCGTCGTGTGGCCCGTCGTGTCGTCCGGCTACGCGGGCCGGCGCACCCGCACCACGTTGTCCGTACGGTGCCCCGGCGTACCGTCGGGCTTCGCCTGGACCCGCTCGGTCTCCTCGGCGCGCAGCACCTCCCAGCCCGCCGTGACCGGCTCCAGCTGCGCGAGGACCTCCTCGGGCGTGGGGAAGTGCGCCTCTTCCCGGTCCTCCTGCCACGGTGCCCATCCCGCGTGGCCGACCACGAGCAGGGTGCCGCCGGGGGCCACGGCCGAGGCGGCCGTGCGCAGGACGACGTCACGGGGGAAGTCCCCGTAGTTGTGCAGGAAGCAGGCCGAGACGAGGTCGAACTCCCCCTCGGGGAAGGACTCCGTCAGATCGTGGCGCGCCAAGGAGACCCGGTCCGCGACCCCGGCGTCCGCCGCGTGCCCGGCCGCCCGGCCGAGGGCGACGCCGGAGATGTCGGTCCCGGTGACGGTCCACCCGCGGCGGGCCAGCCAGACGGCGTCGCCGCCCTCGCCGCAGCCGAGGTCCAGGGCCCGCCCCGGGGCGAGGCCGGACACCTCGTGCACCAGCACGGCGTTGGGCTCGCCGCTCCAGATCCGGCCGCTCTCCGCGTAGCGGCCGTCCCAGAACTCCTCTCCCGCCGGGGGCCCGGCCGCCGGGAGGTGCTGCGTGTGCGTGTGCGTGTGAGTGTGCGCGTGCGTGTGCTCGGTCATCGGTTCCTCTTCCCGTACGGGTGCCGGTACGGGCGATGCTCCGCCCGGTCCGCCCGTCCGGGCAAACCCTGTTGCCGTTCCGGCAACGCCGCTCAGGCGCCTTCCTTCAGCAGCCGGGAGATCAGCTTCCGCTGGGCCTCCGACAGGTTCGGCTCCCGGCAGGAGACGGTCCGGTCGTCGACGGTGATCCGGTACGAGAACCCGTCCCGGATCCGGTCCGAGCCGGGAGCGGGCGGGACGGGCCGCAGCGCCAGCCGGGCCAGGGCCTGCCACTCCGCCTCGTCGGGCCGGCCCGAGGTGTCCACCTCGGCCCGGCGCTCGATGCCCGCGAAGCCGCCCGTCCGCACCACCAGAATCCGCATGTCCTGCGTTCTACCCCAGGCCGACCGTCGACCACGCCTTCTGGAGGGCCTGGTGCTCCGCGCCGCCGTCCCCGTACCGGGCCACCGCGGCCGCCACCGTCAGCCGGGCGAAGTCCTTGAAGTCCGCGTCCGAGGCCAGCTCGCCGCCCGTCAGCGTGTCGTACCAGATCCGCCCGGCCCGTTCCCAGGCCTTGCCGCCGAGCTCGGTCGCCACCAGGTAGAAGGCGTGGTTGGGGATGCCCGAGTTGATGTGCACCCCGCCGTTGTCCTGCGAGGTCTTCACGTAGTCGTCCATGGTCGCCGGCTGCGGGTCCTTGCCGAGCTCGTCGTCGTCGTACGCCGTGCCCGGCGCCTTCATCGAGCGCAGCGCGACCCCGGTGACGTCCGGTCCCAGCAGGCCGGCGCCGATCAGCCAGTCCGCGTCCTGGGCCGTCTGGTCCAGCGAGTACTGCTTGATCAGCGAGCCGAAGACGTCGGACATCGACTCGTTCAGGGCGCCCGACTGCCCGTGGTAGTCGAGGTTCGCCGTGTACTGGGTGACCCCGTGGGTGAGTTCGTGCCCGATGACGTCGATCGACACCGTGAAGTCGAGGAAGATGTCCCCGTCCCCGTCGCCGAACACCATCTGCTGCCCGTCCCAGAAGGCGTTGTTGTAGTCCTGCCCGTAGTGCACGCTCGCGTCCAGGGCCAGCCCGGAGTCGTCGATCGAGTGCCGGCCGAAGCCCTTCAGGAACAGCTCGTACGTGGCGCCGAGCCCCGCGTAGGCGCGGTTGACGGTGGCGTCGCCGCTCGCCCCGTCGCCCTCCCCGCGCACCTTCTTCCCGGGCAGCCTGGTGCGGTGCTGGGCGTCGTAGATGGTCCGGCGGGGCTCGTCGGAGGCGGGCGTCCCCACGGCGGGGGCGATCCCGCGCAGGGTGGTGACGCTGCGCCGGGTGCGCAGCAGGGCGTCCTGTTCGAGGGTGCGCTGGGCGGCGTCGGCTCGCGGGAGCCGCTCGGACCGGGCGATCTTGTCGAGCAGGTGGGGCGGGACCACCGTGCAGAAGACGGGGTGGCGGGAAACGTGGGAGGCGTCCATCCCGGCAATGTGGCAGTGGGTCATCGCCCTGTCACTACCTGCAACCATGATTCATTCGGTTGTCTGAAAGTGGTCACACCGCGTTGACGGATCGGCCGGACCTGTATCGAAGAAAGCGATGTAGCTCACATTAGGTACAAAACGGACAGGCCAGTCCCGCATACTGGAACAGGTCCTCGCGTTACGGCGCGGCTCGGTTAGGCTCGGTCCATCATGCGTTTCGGGCTGCTTCTCCTTAGCTGCCGCGGCGAGGGTCTGTAGTCGTAGGCCGACCCCCTCCCCGCGGAGTTTGGTGTTGCGGTTTTTACGACCGCCGTCGGCCGTTCCAGCGAACTACACGCGGACACGCGAGGAGCCCAACGCCATGAGCCAGCAGCCTTTTGTCGGTCGCCCCACGCCCATCACCAACGCGACCCACACCCAGAAGACCTCCGGCATGCCGATCCACAAGTACGGCCGGTACGAGCAGGTCGACATCGCGGACCGCACCTGGCCCGACGCCCGCGTCACCAAGGCCCCCCGCTGGCTCTCCACCGACCTGCGCGACGGCAACCAGTCGCTGATCGACCCGATGACCCCCGCCCGCAAGCGCGAGATGTTCGACCTGCTGGTGCGCATGGGCTACAAGGAGATCGAGGTCGGCTTCCCCTCCTCCGGCGAAACCGACTTCGCCTTCGTGCGCTCCATCATCGAAGAGGGCGCGATCCCGGACGACGTCACCATTTCCGTACTGACCCAGGCCCGCGAGGACCTGATCGAGCGGACCGTGGAGTCGCTGGTCGGCGCCAAGCGCGCCACCGTGCACCTGTACAACGCGACCGCCCCGACCTTCCGCCGGGTCGTCTTCCGCGGTTCGAAGGAGCAGATCAAGCAGATCGCCGTCGACGGCACCCGCCTGGTCATGGAGTACGCCGAGAAGCTGCTGGGCCCGGAGACCACCTTCGGCTACCAGTACAGCCCCGAGATCTTCACCGACACCGAGCTGGACTTCGCCCTGGAGGTCTGCGAGGCGGTCTGTGACGTCTGGCAGCCGTCCGAGGGCCGCGAGATCATCCTGAACCTGCCCGCCACCGTGGAGCGTTCGACGCCGTCCACGCACGCGGACCGCTTCGAGTGGATGGCCCGCCACCTGACCCGCCGCGAGCACATCTGCATCTCCGTGCACCCGCACAACGACCGCGGCACCGCCGTCGCCGCCGCCGAGCTGGCCCTGATGGCCGGCGCCGACCGCATCGAGGGCTGCCTGTTCGGGCAGGGCGAGCGCACCGGCAACGTCGACCTGATCACGCTGGGCATGAACCTGTTCTCGCAGGGCGTCGACCCGCAGATCGACTTCTCGCAGATCGACGAGATCCGTCGCACCAGCGAGTACTGCAACCAGATGGAGGTCCACCCGCGCCACCCCTACGCGGGCGACCTGGTCTACACCGCCTTCTCCGGCTCCCACCAGGACGCCATCAAGAAGGGCTTCGACGCCATGGAGGCCGACGCGGCCGCCAAGGGCGTCACCGTCGACGACATCGAGTGGGCGGTCCCGTACCTGCCGATCGACCCGAAGGACGTCGGCCGCTCCTACGAGGCCGTCATCCGGGTCAACTCGCAGTCCGGCAAGGGCGGCATCGCGTACGTCCTGAAGAACGACCACAAGCTGGACCTGCCGCGCCGCATGCAGATCGAGTTCTCGCGGATCATCCAGGCCAAGACCGACGCCGAGGGCGGCGAGGTCACGCCGAAGGCGATCTGGGACGTCTTCTGCGACGAGTACCTGCCGAACCCCGAGAACCCGTGGGGCCGCATCCAGCTGCGCTCCGGCTCGACGGCCACCGACAAGGACGGTACGGACACACTGACCGTCGAGGCGGTCGTGGACGGCGTGGAGACGGTCCTGTCCGGCACCGGCAACGGTCCGATCTCGGCGTTCTTCGACGCACTGGCCGGCATCGGCGTCGACGCCCGCCTGCTGGACTACACCGAGCACACGATGAGCGAGGGCGCCTCCGCCGTCGCCGCCTCGTACATCGAGTGCGCGATCGACGGCCGCGTCCTGTGGGGCATCGGCACCGACGCCAACACCACCCGCGCCTCCCTGAAGGCGGTCATCTCCGCCGTCAACCGCGCGGGCCGCTGATCCCTCGTACGAGACCCCGTCCCTTCCTCCGGAGGGGCGGGGTTCCGTCGTTCCGGGCTCAGCGGGCCAGGTAGCCGCCGTCCACCGGCACGATCGCGCCCGTCACGAACGAGGCCGCGTCCGAGGCCAGGAAGGCGATGACCCGGGCCACCTCCTCCGGCTCGCCGAGGCGTCCCATCGGATGGGCCGCGGAGACCTCCGCCAGGTACTCCGGGCCGCCCGGCTCGTCCACCAGCGCCAGCACCCGCTCCGTACGGATGGTGCCGGGTGCCACCGCGTTGACCCGGATCCCGCGCGCCGCCCACTCCACCGCCAGGTGCTTGGTCAGCCCCGACGCCACGAACTTCGCCGGCCCGTACGCCGCCTGCCGGGCCTGTCCGGCCACGCCCGAGACCGAGGACACGCAGACCAGCGCCCCGCCGGGCCGCTCCTGCGCGCTCATCGCCTCGATCGCGTACTTGCAGGTCAAGAACATGCCCCGGCCGTCGACCGCCATGACGTGGTCCCAGTCCTCGGGGCTGGTCTCGTTCACGTCCGAAAGGGGGAGCACCCCCGCGTTGGCCACGGCGACGTCGAGCCTCCCGTACGCCTCCACCGCGGCGTCGACCATCGCCCGGTTGGCCCGCGGATCGGCGACGTCACCCGTCACCACGGTGATGCCGATGCCCTCGGCGGCCAGTTCCGTACGCAGTTCCCCGACCCCGGGGCCATTGATGTCGGCCGCGGTGACGCGGGCCCCGGAGCGGGCCAGCAACAGGGCGGTGGCCTTGCCGATGCCGCTCGCGGCACCCGTCACCAGACAGGACTTCTCGTTCACGCGGCAGAGCCTAGGGAAAAAACGGTGTCCGGCGGGGGCGCAGTTCGGCCAAGTCCCCTGGGTGGCGCAGGTTGTCTTGTCACACGACTGACGGATCCTCACCGATGTGGCTAACATCACGCCAGACCGGCGATGCTGCCGGTAGGTGATGGAGGTGCGACGTGCTGCCAGTTCGGGGTGGGGACGGCCGGAAGCTGACGGTCTGGGGCATCCGTACCACCTGGAGCACCGTGGGTGACGGGGAGTTCTTCTGCCCCGACTGCGGTGGCGACCGCAACTACCGCCGGCGCACCGGGCGCCGCCGGTTCACGGTCCTCGGCGTCCCGCTGCTGCCGCGCGGAGCGGCCGGGCCCGTCATCGAGTGCCAGGGCTGCCGGGAGCGCTTCGACACCGAGGTCCTCGACCACCTGACCACCACCCGCTTCTCGGCGATGCTGCGCGATGCCGTGCACACCGTGACCCTGGCGGTGCTGGCGGCCGGCGGGACCGCCTCGCGCGGAGCGCTGGAGTCCGCGGTGTCGGCCGTACGGGCGGCGGGCTTCCAGGACTGCACCGAGGAGCAGCTGGAGTCCCTCGTGGAGGCGCTGGCCACCGACGAGGGCCGACTCGGGCTGTACGACGTGCCCGAGTGCTGCGGCGCCGCACTGGCGATCGAGCTCCACGAGGTGCTGGAACCGCTGGCTCCGCATCTGGCCGGGCCCGGTCGAGAATCGATCCTGCTCCAGGGTGCCCGGATCGCCCTGGCGGACGGCCCGTACACCCCGGCCGAGCGCGAGGTGCTCGCGACGGTGGGCGCCGCCCTGCGGATCGCCTCCGAGGACGTGACCCGCCTGCTGTCGGCGGTCCGGGCTCCGTAACCCTGGCCGAAACGGCATCGGTCCGGGCTCGATACGGCCTCGGTACGGGCTCGTTGGCCCTTCGGTGGGGTAACGATCCGGCCTCGCGCGACTGAATGCGCCCCCCTTCACACTCCGCGTGAAGGGGGATTCGTGCGTTCCGGCCTCGGCCGTCCACCCCTTGGACACCCGGACGGAGCCGTGACCTGCGCCTACGCGTTTCGCGGCCGTCGGCATTACGCCCCTGCGGAGACATCCGCCAGTGGAGATACCCACAGATCTGCCGTCTCCAGAGGTCAACACTTTGTGGAAGTCCACGATATCTGTGAGCACCCCCACAGGCGTTCAATTCCGGTCACACGACGAGACGCCGCCGGTAACACAGCGGGGCTTCGATTCACGTGATCGCACTGACAACCCTGGCGAACCAACGGGATAGCGACCCACTTCGCCCAGGGATAACCAGATTCCTCTCGTTTACCTACCTCTTGAAGGGCAAGGCAGAGATGGCACGTGTCGCCGCCCGGTTCCCCGTCAGCGGAGAGCCCGGTACGCACCCCGTCGACGAGGTGCTCCCCCTCCCCAAGCTGGCCCTCTACGGCTTCCAGCACGTACTGGCCTTCTACGCCGGTGCGGTGATCGTCCCGATCATCGTGGGCGGTGCCCTCGGCCTGACCACCGAGCAGCTGGTCTACCTGATCAACGCAGACCTCTTCACCTGCGGCATCGCCTCGATCATCCAGGCGTGGGGCATCGGCCGGATCGGCGCGCGCCTGCCGCTGATCCAGGGCGTCACCTTCACCGCGGTCTCCCCGATGATCGCCATCGGGCTCGGAGCCGGCGGCGGTACGGCGGGCCTGCTCGTCATCTACGGCGCGGTCATCACGGCCGGCATCGCGACCTTCGCCTTCGCCTGGCTGCCCCCCAAGGCCTTCCGCGCGGTCATGAGGCTCTTCCCGCCGGTCGTCACCGGCACGGTGATCACCGTCCTCGGCATCGTCCTGATACCCGTCGGCCTGGGCGACGCCGCGGGCGGCCTCGGCAGCCCGGACTTCGGCGCCCCGAAGAACTTCGCGTACGCCGGCGGCACGATGCTCTTCATCCTCGTCCTGATGAAGCTCGGCAAGCCCTTCCTGTCCAGCATCGCGATCCTGATCGGCCTGGTCGGCGGCACCGTGGTCGCCTTCCTGCTCGGCGACGCCAAGTTCGCCGACGTGGGGAACTCGGACTGGATCGGCATCACCACCCCGTTCCACTACGGGGCGCCGAAGTTCGCCTGGTTCCCGATCCTGCTGATGCTCATCGTCATGCTGATCACCATGGTCGAGACGACCGGTGACACGTACGCCGTCGGCGACATCGTCGGCAAGGAGATCGACAGCGAGACCGTGGCGCGTGCCCTGCGCGCCGACGGGGCCGCGACCGCCCTCGGCGGCGTCCTGAACTCCTTCCCGTACGTGGCCTTCGCCGAGAACGTCGGCCTGGTCCGCATGACCAAGGTCAAGAGCCGCTTCGTCGTGGTCGCCGCGGGCGTCTTCATGATCGTGCTCGGGCTGATCCCGAAGGCCGCCGCGATCGTCGCCGCGGTCCCGCACGGAGTGCTCGGCGGCGCGGCGACGGTGATGTTCGCGATGGTGGCGCTGGCCGGCATCCAGACCCTCGCCAAGGTCGACCTCAAGGAGGAGAAGAACGCGCTGGTCGTGGGCGTTTCCCTGGCCTTCGCCCTGCTGCCGGCCACCGTCCCGGTGCTCTTCAAGGACCACATGGACGCGGACCTGTCCTCGCTCCTCAACAGCGGGGTGACGCTCGGCGCCACGGCCGCGATCGTGCTCAACCTGATCTTCAACGGCCTGGCCAAGGACGATGCGCACGGAGCCGCCGTGCAGGCCGCGGTGCCCTCCCAGGCGACGGCACCGGCCACGGCGGCGGAGCCCGCCGAGACGGTTGCCGAGGCCGAGACGGTGGCCGAGGCCGCCGTCGGCGCCGCCGTGAGCACGGCGCCCGCCGTCGCCGTGAAGGCCGGCGCGGACGAGGAGGCCCCGTCCGCCTCCTGACCCTCCCGAGGGGCGATGGCCCTGCGTCCGGACCGGTGTCCGGGCGGAGGGCCATCGCCGCGCCCGGGCAGGCGACAATGGGCGCATGAGTCTGTTCCGCGACGACGGCATCGTGCTGCGCACCCAGAAGCTGGGTGAGGCGGACCGCATCATCACGCTCCTCACCCGCGGCCACGGCCGGGTGCGGGCCGTCGCCCGCGGGGTGCGGCGTACGAAGTCAAAGTTCGGCGCCGGGCTGGAACCTTTCTCCCACGCCGACGTGCAGTTCTTCGCGCGCGGCAGCGAGCTGATCGGCCGCAGCCTCCCGCTCTGCACCCAGACCGAGATCATCGCCCCGTACGGCAACGGCATCGTCACCGACTACGCCCGCTACACCGCGGGCACCGCGATGCTGGAGACCGCCGAGCGGTTCACCGAGAACGAGGGCGAGCCCGCCGTACAGCAGTACCTGCTGCTGATCGGCGCCCTGCGCACGCTCTCGCGCGGCGAGCACGAGCCGAACCTCATCCTCGACGCGTTCCTGCTGCGCTCGCTCGCCGTCAACGGCTACGCGCCCAGCTTCACGGACTGCGCGAAGTGCGGGATCCACGGCCCCAACCGGCACTTCTCGGTCGGCGCGGGCGGGGTCGTCTGCGGTGACTGCCGGGTCGCCGGCAGCGTCGTACCCTCGTCGGAGGCCATCGCCCTGCTCAGCGCGCTGCTGACGGGCGACTGGGGGCATGCGGACGCCTGCGAGGCGCGGTACGTGCGGGAGGGCAGCGGGCTCGTCTCCGCCTATTTGCACTGGCATCTGGAGCGCGGGCTACGCTCCCTGCGATACGTCGAGAAATAGGAGCTGGACACATGGCACGACGCGGGATTCTGGGGCGCTCTCGCCGGGAGTACAAGGTTCCCGAGCCGCACCCGTCCGGTGAGCGCCCGCCGAAGATCCCCGGCGAGCTCGTCCCGAACCACGTCGCGGTGGTCATGGACGGCAACGGCCGCTGGGCCAAGGAGCGCGGCCTGCCCCGCACCGAGGGCCACAAGGTCGGCGAGGGCGTCGTGCTCGACGTGCTCAAGGGCTGCCTGGAGATGGGCGTCAAGAACCTCTCCCTGTACGCCTTCTCGACGGAGAACTGGAAGCGCTCGCCCGACGAGGTCCGCTTCCTGATGAACTTCAACCGTGACGTCATCCGGCGCCGCCGCGACGAGATGAACGAGCTGGGCATCCGGATCCGCTGGGTCGGCCGCATGCCGAAGATGTGGAAGTCGGTCGTCCAGGAGCTCCAGGTCGCCCAGGAGCAGACCGTCGACAACGACGCGATGACCCTGTACTTCTGCGTGAACTACGGCGGCCGTGCGGAGATCGCGGACGCGGCGCAGGCGATCGCCCGGGACGTGGCCGCGGGCAGGCTGGACCCGTCGAAGGTCAACGAGAAGACCTTCGCGAAGTACATGTACTACCCGGACATGCCGGACGTGGACCTGTTCCTGCGGCCGAGCGGCGAGCAGCGCACCTCCAACTACCTGCTCTGGCAGAGCGCGTACGCCGAGATGGTCTTCCAGGACGTGCTGTGGCCGGACTTCGACCGCCGTGATCTGTGGGCGGCCTGCCTCCAGTACGCCCAGCGCGACCGCCGCTTCGGCGGCGCCGTCCCCAACCAGCCGGAGCCGGGCCCGACGGCCTGAGCGTCGTCTACGCTCCTGCGTCATGCACATGAGTGGGAATGACGCGCGGCCGACGCGCACGCAGTCGGCCGCGCGGACGGAACAGGCCGTGTTCGTGTACGAGCCGGCTCTGGAGGACTTCCGCGGGGCCGTCCGGGTCCGCGCCCGGCGTACGGGGGCGGGCCGGGCGGAGACGGTTCTGGTCCCGCTGGTGACGACGAGCGCCATCGTGGCGTTCGCCCTGTTCCGGGGGTTGCTGCCGGCCCTCGTCGTGGTCAGCGCGGTGCTGGGCCTGGGCGCCGGGGCCTTCGGGGTCGCGCGCGGCCGGCGCGGCATGGCGCGCCGGCTCCACGCGGTGATGGCCGCGTACGGGCAGTGCCGCACGGTGGTCGACGAACGGGGCACCGCGACGACCGGCCGGACCATGTCGTACACGGGTGACTGGGAGCTCTTCACACACTTCGCCGAGACGCCGGAGCTCTTCGTCCTGCTCGGGGGCCCGCGCGCGAGCTGCGTCACGGTGCTGCCGAAGCGGGGGGCCGAGGGGCCGGCCGACGTCGACCGCCTGCGCGGGATCCTCGGCCGGAACCTGCTCAGGCTCTAGGCGGAGGCTGCGGCGCAGTCGGCGCAGGTGCCGAAGATCTCCACCGTGTGGGCGACGTTCACATAGCCGTGCTCCGCGGCGATGGACTCCGCCCACTTCTCCACCGCCGGGCCCTCCACCTCGACCGCCTTGCCGCACTTGCGGCAGACCAGGTGGTGGTGGTGGTCCCCGGTGGAACAGCGCCGGTAGACCGACTCCCCGTCGCTGGTGCGCAGCACGTCCACCTCGCCGGCGTCGGCGAGCGACTGGAGGGTGCGGTACACGGTGGTCAGGCCCACGGAGTCACCGCGGTGCTTGAGCATGTCGTGCAGTTCCTGGGCGCTGCGGAACTCGTCCACCTCGTCCAGCGCCGCGGCGACGGCTGCCCGCTGCCGGGTGGATCGTCCTCGTACTGGCGCGGTATTCATCTCGCCAGGCGCAGTCGCCACCGGTTCCTCCTCGTATCGGCCTCGGCCCATTGTGCCAGGCGGCCGCAGCGCCCAGACCGTCCTAGACCTTCACATCATCGCGCGTGCAGACCTCTTCGGCGGCGCGGGCCGCGTTCGCGCGGCGCCGGGCCAGCGGTGTGGACACGGCGGTCATCACCATGAAGACGCCGATGGCGAGGAGCACGATCGTGCCGCCCGAGGGGGCGTCGATGTAGTACGTCAGGGTCGTGCCGGAGAGCGAGACCAGCACGCCGATCACCATGGCCACCGACAGCGTGGCGGTGAAACCGCGGGTGACGCGCTGGGCCGCCGCGACCGGGATCACCATCATGGCGCTGACCAGCAGCAGGCCGACGATCCGCATGGCCACGGTGACGGTGACGGCGGCGGTGACCGCGATCAGCAGGTTCAGGAAGCGCACGGGCAGGCCGGTGACCCGGGCGAACTCCTCGTCCTGGCAGACGGCGAACAGCTGGCGGCGCAGCCCGAGGGTGACGGCGATGACGAAGGCCGCGAGGATCACGACGGCCGTGACGTCCTCGGCGGAGACCGTGGTGATCGAGCCGAAGAGGTAGCTGGTCAGGTTGGCCGTCGAACCGCCGGGAGCCAGGTTGATGATCATCACGCCGCCGGCCAGGCCGCCGTAGAAGAGCATGGCGAGGGCGATGTCACCGCTGGTCTTGCCGCGGGAGCGGATCAGCTCCATGCCGACCGCGCCGATCACCGCGACCAGGGTGGCCATCCACACCGGGCTCGCGTTGAAGAGGAAGCCGAGCGCCACACCGGTCATGGCCACGTGCCCGATGCCGTCGCCCATGACGGCCTGGCGGCGCTGGACGAGGTACGTGCCGATGGCGGGGGCGGTGACGCCGACCAGCACGGCCGCGAGCAGGGCCCGCTGCATGAAGGCGTAGTGGAGGAGGTCCATCAGCTCAGCAATCCCGTCCGGAGCGGCTCGGCGTCGTGCGCCGCGTGGGGGTGTACGTGGTCGTGGCCGGGCAGGGCGTGCTGCCCCACGGCCTCGGGCGGCGGGCCGTCGTGGACGACGCAGCCGTCGCGCAGGACGACGGCGCGGTCGATGAGCGGCTCCAGCGGGCCCAGCTCGTGCAGGACGAGCAGGACGGTCGAACCGGCGGCGACCTGCTCGCGCAGGGCGTTCGCGAGGACCTCCTGGTTGGCGAGGTCCACGCCGGCCATCGGCTCGTCCATGATCAGGAGTTCGGGCTCCACCGCGAGCGCCCGCGCGATGAGCACGCGCTGGTGCTGGCCGCCGGAGAGGGCGTTGACGGAGGCGTCGGCGTACTGGCTCATGTCGACGAGGGCCAGGGCCCGTTCGACGGCCGCCTTGTCGGCCCTGCGCAGGATGCCGAAGCGGGAGCGGGCGAGCCGGCCGGAGGAGACGACCTCGCGGACGGTGGCCGGGACTCCGCTGGCGGCGGTGGTGCGCTGCGGGACGTACCCGATGCGCGACCAGGCGCGGAAGCGCTTGAAGTCGGTGCCGAACAGTGCCAGCCCGCCGTCGGAGAGCGGGACCTGTCCGACGATCGCGCGGACGGCCGTGGACTTGCCGGAGCCGTTGGCGCCGAGCAGGGCGACGACCTCGCCGCGCCGGACGGTGAGGTCGACCCCGCGCAGCACGGGGCGCGAGCCGAGCGAGGCCGTGGCCCCGCGCAGGGATATGACGGGCTGGTCCGCTGCCTCCGCGGGCTGGGACTCCATGGCACGCGCCTCCGTTACTGCCATCACTTGCTACCGAGCGCCTTCTGCAGGTTCTTCAGGTTGGACCGCATGACCTCGAAGTAGTCAGCGCCCTGGGACTTGTCGGTGATTCCTTCGAGCGGGTCGAGGACGTCGGTCTTCAGGCCCGTGTCGGTGGCGAGCGTCTTGGCGGTCTTGTCGCTGGCCAGGGTCTCGAAGAACACGGTCGAGACATTGTCCTTCTTCGCGACGGCCTGGAGTTCCTTCATCCGGGCGGGGCTCGGCTCGGACTCGGGGTCGACGCCGGAGATGCCCTCCTGGTCGAGGCCGTAGCGCTCGGCGAGGTAGCCGAAGGCGGAGTGCGTGGTGATGAAGGTCTTGGAGGCGGTGTTCTTCAGGCCGTCCTTGAACTCCGTGTCGAGCGCGGTCAGCTTGCCCAGCAGCTCGTCGGTGTTCTTGCGGTAGTCCGCCGCGTGCTCCGGGTCGGCCTTCTCCAGGGCCGCGCCGACGCCCGTGGCGACCTCGGCGTACTTCACCGGGTCCAGCCAGACGTGCGGGTCCTCGCCGGCCTCGCCGTGGGCGTGGTCGTGGCCCTCCTCGCCCTCGCCCTCGCCCTCGCCCTCGTGGGCGTGGTCGTGGCCCGAGGAGCCGTGGACCTCCAGCCTGGTGAGCTTGGCGGCGTCGACGACGTTCTTCACGCCGGACTGGGCGACGGCCTTGTCGACGGCGGGCTGCAGGCCCTTGAGGTAGAGGACGACGTCGGATTCGCCCAGCTGCCCGGTCTGCTTCGGGGTGATCTCCAGGTCGTGCGGTTCGACGCCCGGCTTGGTCAGGGTGTCGACCTTCACGTGGTCCTTGCCGATCTGTTCGGCGAGGAACTGCATCGGGTAGAACGACGCCATGACGTGCAGCTTGCCGTCCTTGCCGCTTCCGGCAGAGGCTCCGGAGCACGCGGTGAGGGCCGTGGCGCCGAGGGCTACGGCTCCGGCGAGGGCGGCTGCGGGTATGAGGCGTCGTACGTTCATGACATCCATTTTCATCAAAGATGGAAACGATTGTCAAAAACCCAGGTGGGGGGCCCGGGGGCGGCGCCTTCGAACGGGAACCGATTTGAAAGGGGGGGTGCGGGCGCCGGTAACCTAAAGCCTTCGCCGTTCGTCCTCGTAATGAAGAGAGCACCGTGGCCGCCGACAAGATCGAAACCATCGTCAGCCTGAGCAAGCGCCGTGGCTTCGTTTTCCCGTGCAGTGACATCTACGGCGGCTCCAGGGCTGCCTGGGACTACGGTCCGCTGGGTGTCGAGCTCAAGGAGAACATCAAGCGCCAGTGGTGGAAGGCCATGGTCACCGGGCGCGAGGACGTCGTCGGCCTCGACTCTTCCGTGATCCTGGCCCCCGAGGTCTGGGTGGCCTCCGGCCACGTCGCGACCTTCTCGGACCCGCTGACCGAGTGCACCTCCTGTCACAAGCGCCACCGCGCCGACCACCTGGAGGAGGCCTACGAGGCCAAGCACGGTCGCCAGCCCGCGAACGGCCTCGCCGACATCAACTGCCCCAACTGCGGCGTGAAGGGCCAGTTCACCGAGCCGAAGCAGTTCTCCGGCATGCTGGAGACCCACCTCGGCCCGACCCAGGACACCGGCTCGAAGGCGTACCTGCGCCCCGAGACCGCCCAGGGCATCTTCACCAACTTCGCCCACGTGCAGACCACCGCGCGCAAGAAGCCCCCGTTCGGCATCGCGCAGATGGGCAAGTCCTTCCGCAACGAGATCACGCCGGGCAACTTCATCTTCCGCACGCGCGAGTTCGAGCAGATGGAGATGGAGTTCTTCGTCAAGCCGGGCGAGGACGAGCAGTGGCAGGAGTACTGGATGCAGGAGCGGTGGAACTGGTACCGCGACCTCGGCATCCGCGAGGAGAACATCCGCTGGTACGACCACCCGCAGGAGAAGCTGTCCCACTACTCGAAGCGCACCGCCGACATCGAGTACCGCTTCAACTTCGGTGGCAGTGAGTTCTCCGAGCTGGAGGGCGTCGCCAACCGCACCGACTTCGACCTGAAGGCGCACTCGGCCGCCTCCGGCCAGGACCTGGTGTACTTCGACCAGGAGACCAAGGAGAAGTACACCCCGTACGTCATCGAGCCGGCGGCCGGTGTGAACCGCGCCATGCTGGCCTTCATGCTCGACGCGTACGTCGAGGACGAGGCTCCGAACGCCAAGGGCGTCATGGAGAAGCGCACCGTGATGCGCTTCGACCCGCGCCTGGCCCCGATCAAGGTCGCCGTCCTGCCGCTGTCCCGCAACGCGCAGCTGTCGCCGAAGGCCAAGGGCCTCGCCGCCGACCTGCGCAAGTTCTGGAACATCGAGTTCGACGACGCGGGCGCCATCGGCCGCCGCTACCGCCGCCAGGACGAGATCGGTACGCCGTTCTGCGTCACCGTCGACTTCGACACCCTGGACGACAACGCGGTGACCGTGCGCGAGCGCGACACCATGAAGCAGGAGCGCGTCTCCCTGGACCAGATCCAGAGCTACCTCGGCAGCCGTCTGCTCGGCTGCTAGGTCCCTGCCCCGAGCGGGGTGAAACGGCCGGTGGCCCCGTGCGCCAGAAGAGCACCCGGCC
>NZ_JBFAZJ010000042.1:0-51890 GCF_040681715.1 Streptomyces sp. NPDC051582 | reverse complement strand
CCGGGCGACACCCGCACCAGCTGCCCCTGACGCCCTGACCCACCCGGCGTCCCCACCGGAGAACCGTCGCCATGAACACGGCGACGGCTCTCCCCATGCCCGGAAGCGTTCGCCCCCACCCCTGCCGGCCTTCCACCGGCTCCGAACAGTCGGACATCCCCATGCCCAGCTCCCCTGCCCTCCCGAACCTGTCCCCCGCCGCGTACCTGCGCTGCTATCCCCGCGACCCCGCCGGCATGCGCGCGCATCATGAGGTCATGCACCGGTTCGCCGCTCGGCTGGGCATGCCCGCGCCCGTCGTCTACGTCGACGACGGTGTTCCCTGCACGGGACTGCGGCCCCAGTTCGAGCAGCTCACCCGGGCCGTGGCCGCCGGCCGCCACCGCGTCCTGCTCGTACCGGGCCCCTGGGTCTTCAGCCCCGACGACGCCAGGGCACGCACAGCGCTCCGCATGCTCACCGCCGCCGGTTGCCGCCGCATCCTCCAACTGCCCCGTAGTGCGGCACAGCAAGGACGGCGCCCCACCTCGGGAACTCGATGAACAGGGTGGTCCCACGCGTCACGGACGCGTGGGACCACCCTGTTCACACTGCCGGTGCAGCCGTCATGAGCCTCGAACGACGGTGAGGGCGAAGGTGTGGATCTTCTGGTTGGCAGGCAGGGTCACGGTCGCGATGGTCTTGGCGGGGTCGAGCGCGATCTCGTTGTGGAAGAGCCGGTAGCTGTTGGCGGTGTTGGCATAGCCGGCCTGCGTGTTGCGGCCGGTCGTGGAGAAGGCCAGCGTCGATCCGAACTCGGTGGCGCTGGAGGTCGTCCAGTTCGGGAAGCCGATCGATCCGGTGGACGTGGTGCCGTCGGTGTAGGTGACGGTCACGGTGTCGGTGACGTCGCCGGCCTCTGATCCGAGGAAGGCGAGCTTGTTGCCGCTCCTGCCGTTGCCCTGGATCACCGCGGAGCCGCCGGCGATGTTGTTCGGGGTGCCGGTGGCCGCGCCGGGCCAGGTGAAGCTCACCCCGTTCGCGGTCACGGTCGCACCGGGCGTCACCCCGACCGAGGCCAGCTGCTCGGCGGAGAAGCTGTTGCCGATGCCGTCGAAGTTGCCTGGCGCGACCGCGCTCTGCGAGGTGACGCCGACGTTGTTGTAGGCGGACGAAAGGTCCAGCGGACCCGCGGCGGCGGCCACCGCGACGGTGAAGCTGCGCTGGGCGTCCGCCGTACCGGGCGCACCGTAAGCGGTGATGGTGAAGGTGGCGGCGCTGGTGGCGGTCGGCACGCCGGTGATGCCACCGGTGTCGGCGTTGAGCTTCAGACCGGCCGGCAGCGCGCCGGCGGTGACGGCGTAGCGGACGGTCGTGGGGACGTTCGTCTGCACCCGGGCCTCGTAGAGGCTTCCGGTCTGCAGGGCGGGCAGGGAGGTGGTGGTGAACGCCGCGGTGGGGACCGCGACGGACTGCGCGCCCCCGATGGGGTTGCCGGAGGCGTCGACTTGTTGCAGGGACCAGGTCTTGCCGGCCGTGACGACGCTGAGCTTCCAGTGCTTGGACACGTCCTGGAGCTGCGTGCGCTGGGCGGCGGTGAACGCGCCGAGGTTGCGCGCGGTGTCCCACTGCTTGATGGCGTCCAGCAGCACCGGGGTGTTCGATCCGGTCAGCTTGGACAAGGAGGTCTGGAAACCGGCCCCTGCGTTGAGGCCGGCCCCGCGGGCCAGGGTGTCCTGGAGGGTCTGGAGGTTGTCGGTTCCGCGGAGCCCGATCCAGCCGAGCATGCCGGGCAGGTAGTTGTCCCGGTAGTACGCGTTGTTGACGAACACCTGGTTCATGCTGGTGATGCCGATCTCGCCCCAGCTGGCCCGGGAGACACCGTCCCAGATGTTGGAGCCCATCCGGCTGGCCTCGGCGATGAGGCCGTCCTTGGAGGTCCGCTGGCGGTAGGTCCCGTTGACGAGGCTGGCCATTCCGTACGCGCCCCAGCCGGACTGGGAGGCCGACTCCAGCCCGTCGTAGGACATCGCCTTGATGCCGGTGGTGTTCCACGCGGTGGCGAACCGGCCGGCGATGGTGTTGATGATGTTCAGGTTGCCCAGGGCCCCCTGATACCCGTTCTCTGCAATGCGGGAGGCGGTCTTGCCGACCGGGTAAGAGGCAGCGACGGAGCTCCACTGGTGGCGGGCCAGGCCGGTCACCTGACACTCGCTGCCCACCTGCGCGAAGCCGGTATAGGTGACGTACTCGGTGCCGATCAGCAGCCGCTTGCCGTTCATGCCGCCGGCCATCGGAGCGCAGCCGGCGAGGTACGCGGTGGTGTCGGTGGCAGCGAGGGCGCGGGTCAGCGAGGAGCTCTGTCCGACGACGAGGTCCGGGCTGGGCGTCGGCGTGACGTACCCGTCGTGCGGCTCGATGAAGTCGGACAGGGTGTGCACGCCCAGGTTGACGCCGTTGGCCTTCGCCTGGTTCACCGCGTCGGCCGCGCCGCTGTCGCTTCCGCCGAGGGTCGAGTCGAACTCGAAGTGGCCGCTGGACTTCCACGGCCCCTGGTTCCTCATCGAGTAGATCACGTTCATCCCGGCGGCTTTGGCGAGCCCGGCGGCCTGGGGGATGTTGCCGGTGTTCAGATCGTCGAGGACCAGGATCGACTGGGACGTGGCCTGGGCGGTCTTCTGCCATTGGCCGTTGATCGTCGGGTACGGCAGGTTCTCGCCGGTCGCGATGCCCGAGAGCACCGTGGGCGCCATGTCAGGCGTCGTTCCGAACAGGGCGATCTTCGATCCCACGACGCTGCCCTGCCCGGACGGCAGAGGCGGAACCGTGATCGGGTAGCCGGTACCGCTGTACACGACGGTCGAACGGGTGCGCTGCTTGGTGTAGTCGAAGGTGAACGCGCGGAGCAGGGTCCCCCAGGAGGTACGTGCTCCGGCGCTCCACTGCTCCAGCGGGGCCACCTGGAGGTTGGACGGGTTGCCCGAGACCTCGTTCTGCCAGCCCATCCCGGTGTACTCGCGGGGCCAGCCGCCTTCGGTACGGTCGGTCAGCGGCTTCATGCCGATGGCGAAGTCGCCGTTGCGGACGATGCCGACGGACTCGCCCAGGGTCTGGGTGACGCTCGTCGGGATCGGGCCCCACAGCAGCGTCTGGACGTCCGCGCCTTCGGGTGCGATGACCTTGGTGACGGTGAGGGTCGAGTAGACGGACTGGTCCTGGACCGCCACGTGCACTTCGTAGCCGGCTGCCGTGTTCTTGAAGACGAGCGAACCGTCGGTGCCGAGTGCCAGGGACGTCGGCTTCACCTGCTGCCCGCCGATCACCAGGCTGACGAGGGGAGCCGTGCCGTGCCCGCTCGCCAGGTGGTTCTGGGCCGTGCGCCTGTCGACCAGGCTGGTGACCTGGCCCGTGGCGTCCATCCCCAGGCGCAGGTATCCGGCGTCCACCACGACACTCCCGGAAGCGTCCGAGACGACCGCCGCCGAGACGGTGCCCGCGCTCAGGCCGGTGAACGTTGCGGTGATCAACGCTGCGGCCGCGAGGGCGGCCATGGTGCGTGTTCCGAATTTCGGTGCAAGTTGCATGGGACATCACTTCCTCGTGAGGTAACTGCCGTGCCACTGCTGTGGTGCCGTGCCGCGCCGTCCCCCCGCGAGGGCAGGGCCGAAGGTCCGGAAGGTGGGTGCGCGGCTCCCGCTGGGCTGTCGCTCGACAGCGGGGGGGGGTGGGTGGCCTGCGAAGCAAACCGATCAGCAGGTTGATCGAAACTGCTTGAAATCTGCCGTTTGTGAGCAGATATGAGAAGCCGGTCTGCGGTGGGGTGAGTATTAACGAAGGGGACCGGCCAGGTCTAGCCACCGTTATCGGACCGTTGCCCGGCATCGCTGCGGAAATCGGAAGCCGTTCGGCCTGGGTGGAGCCCTGCTCACGGTGGCGAACCCACCGGTTAGCGGAATGTGTTCGACGGACGGTCGGGCCACGGAAGTGCTCCGGACCCGACCATGGTCTGCCCGCACTCGAACGTCGGCCGCGCCGCCGGGGCGAGCCGGCCGACGGGGATCTCAGGCGCGCAGGACCCGGACGCCGCAGGCGGCGATGGCCTCTTCCTGATCCGCGGTCAAGTGATCGTCGGTGACCAGATCGTGGACCTCCGAGAGCGGGCAGATTTCCGCGAAGGTCACCCGGCCCACCTTGGTGCTGTCGGCCACGACCACGGCTCGGGCGGCGCTGCGCAGGAAGGCCCGGTCGGTGTGGCCCTCCATTTCGTCGTACGTCGTGCAGCCCTCGCTCGCGGTCAGGCCGTCCACGCCGATGAAGGCGATGTCCAGGTGGTACTGCGACAACATGCGCTCCGCAGCCGGGCCGACCAGTTCGTAGCTCGCGCTGCGCGCGTTGCCACCCACCACGACCAGACGGATCTCCGGCCTGACGATGAGGTCGGCGGCGATGTTGACGGCGTTGGTCATGATGGTGATCCCGCCGCGTTCGGCCAGGACGCGGGCCAGCTCACTGGTCGTCGTGCCGCCGGTCAGCCCCACGACGGCACCGTCCGGCACCAGCCGCTCGGCGGCCAGGGCGATGCGCCGCTTCTCCGCCTGCTGCTTGCCGTGCCGGTGGCGCAATGGCAGTTCCAGATTGACGTTGCCGACGACCGCGCCACCCCGCGTCCGGTGCAGCCGCCCCTGATCGTGAAGTTCCTGGAGGTCGCGCCGGACCGTCGCGGCCGAGACGTTCAGCAACTCCGCCAGCGCATGCACGTCGGCGCTGCCCACCTCGGCGACGTGGGAGAGGATCCGGGCGGTGCGGTCGGCTTTGAGCATGGCGAGAGTCTAGAGCAGGCCGTTCGAGCGGCCCGCTGAGCGTGCCTCAAGGGCCTCGTACACCCGCTCCGGCCCCGGCCGACCACCCGATCCGCGTCCCCGTGGAGCCACGGCCCCTTGCTCACACTTGCGCGTTCTTGCTCAAAGAGGCTATACATCACTCATCTTTGAGCAGCACCGTTCAATTTTGCACAGGAGGACGTCATGGCCCACGTCGATGCGGAGATCGCCAGTCAGCCGGAGTGCTGGCAGCGTGCCCTCGATCTGACCCCCAAGGGTCTTCCGGAGTCCGGCGAGCGCGTCGCGGTCGTCGGCTGCGGCACGTCGTTGTACATCGCACAGGCCTACGCGGCCTTGCGTGAGGCCAGGGGCGCCGGCGAGACGGACGCGTTCGCCGCTTCCGAGTTCCCGGCCCGGCGCCGGTACGACCGGGTCGTCGCCCTCACCCGCTCCGGAACCACCACCGAGGTGCTCGACGCCCTGGCCCGCAGCGGTGACACCGCGACCGTCGCGATCACCGGGGATGTCGCGACGCCCGTGGTCGATGCGGCGCAGGACGTCATCGCCCTGGACTTCGCGGACGAGCAGTCCGTCGTACAGACCCGGTTCGCGACCACTGCGCTCGTCCTGCTGCGCGCGCACCTCGGCGCCGTCCCGGCGAACCTGCCCGCACAGGCCGAGCAGGCCCTGGCCGCTCCGCTGCCCGAACGAGCCCTCGCTTCTCAGCAGTTCACCTTCCTGGGCACCGGCTGGTCTTGCGGCGTCGCCCACGAGGCGGCGCTCAAGGTCCGTGAGGCGTCGTCCTCGTGGACCGAGTCCTATCCGGCCATGGAATACCGGCACGGCCCGATCAGCGTCAGCGGACCCGAGAGCACCGTCTGGTTCTTCGGGCCGCCGCCGGCGGGCCTGCCCGAGCAGATCGCGCGGACCGGCGCCCACGCCGTGATGTCCACGGTCGACCCGCTGGCCGAGCTGATCCGGGCCCAGCGCCTGGCCGTGGAACTGGCCAAGGCCCGCGGCCTGGACCCCGACCGCCCGCGCAACCTCACCCGCTCCATCGTGCTGGACCAGCCGTGACCCCTCGGTGCGACGTGACCGGGCCGGGCCCCGCCGAGGCAGGCAGACGGTGAGCGTCATCGCCCTCGACGTCGGTGGCACCCACATCAAGGGGACCGTCGTCGAGGAAGGGCGGATCCTGAGCCACGCGCACTGGCACACCCGGGCCGAGCGCGGTCCCGACGCCGTCATGGACACCGTCCTCGGCTGCGCCGACGCGCTCGTGGCCCGCGCTCGGCGTCACGGCTCCGAGCCGCGGGCCGCCGGGGTGGTGGTGCCCGGGCTGGTGGACGACGAGGAGGGCACCGCGGTCCTCGCCGCCAACCTCGGCTGGCACGACACTCCCGTACGCCTCTGGATGACCGAGCACCTGGACCTCCCGGTTGCCTTCGGTCATGACGTCCGGGCCGGCGGGATCGCGGAGGGCCGTCTCGGGGCCGGCCGCGGTCACTCCGATTTCGCCTTCGTCCCGGTGGGGACGGGGATCGCCGCCGCGCTGATCATCGGCGGCCGCCCGTTCGCCGGGGAACACGGCTTCGCCGGGGAGCTCGGCCACCTGGTCGTGCGCCCCGGCGGCCACCTCTGCTCCTGCGGGAACCGCGGTTGCCTGGAAACCCTGGCCTCCGCCTCGGCCATCGCCCGCCGCTACGCCGCCACGACCGGCGAGGCCGGGGTCAGCGCGAAGGACGTCCATCTGCGGGCGCAGGCGGGCGACCCCCTGGCGGCATCCGTCTGGACCGACGCGGTCGATGCGCTGGCCGAGGGCCTGGCGGCCCTCACGACCGTGCTCGATTTCGGGCGCATCGTCATCGGCGGGGGACTCGCCGAAGCGGGCGATCCGTTTCTGGGTCCGTTGCGGACGGCCGTCGCCGATCGCCTCACCTTCCGCGGCCCGCCGGAACTGGTCGCCGCCGAACTCGGCCACCGCGCCGGGAGTCTGGGGGCGGCCCTGCTCGCGCAGGACCTGCTGGACGGCAGCGATCGATGATCCTCACCGTGACCCTCAACACCGCCCTCGACCTCACCTACCGGCTTCCCGAGGTCCGCCGGCACGCCAGCAACCGCGTGCGCGAGGCCAGCCAGCAGGCCGGCGGCAAGGGCGTCAACGTGGCCCGCGTGCTGGCCGCGCTGGGACACGCCGCGGTCGTCACCGGCTTGGCCGGAGGGGCGACCGGACGAGCGGTGCGTGCGGACCTCGCCTCGGCAGGACTGCACGACGAACTGGTCGAAGTGGCCGGAGAGACCCGCCGCACCGTGGCCGTGGCCGAAGAACTGGACGGCGACACCACGATCTATCTGGAGCCGGGCCCGCTGGTCTCCGCGGCGGAGTGGCACGACTTCCTGGAGCACTACGAGCGCCTGCTGCCCGGGGCGTCCGTGGTCGTGCTCTCCGGGAGCCTGCCGCGCGGACTGCCGACGGACGCCTACCGGATGCTCGTCGAACGGTCCACGGCCCACGGCGTTCCGGCTGTGCTGGACGCCGACGGTCCGGCACTGCTGCACGGGCTCCCGGGCCGTCCTGCCCTGATCAAGCCGAACGCCCATGAACTGGCCGCCACGTCCGGAACCCAGGACCCGCTGGAGGGTGCCGAATTCCTCCGCTCCGGCGGAGCTGCGGCTGTCGTCGCCTCGCTCGGGCCGCGAGGCCTGCTCGCCTGCACCCCGCAGGGCCGCTGGCAGGCCCGCCCGCCGGGCCCGATCTCCGGCAATCCGACCGGTGCGGGCGACTCCGCGGTCGCCGCGCTGGCCCTCGGGCTGGCCACCGGGGCCGCATGGCCGGACCGGCTCCGGCACGCGGTCGCCCTGTCGGCCGCCACCGTCCTGGCACCGCAGGCCGGCCGCTTCGACGCCGCTGCCTACGACCGCCTGCTCAACCTCGTCCGAGTCGAGGAACTCGGCCCGGCACATCATCGAGGAGAACCATGCCCCTGACCGCAACCGGCGAGATCGTCGACCCTGCGCGCCGAAGCGGCCGCGGCGTCGGAGCCTTCAACGTCATTCAACTGGAGCACGCCGAGGCGATCGTCGCGGGAGCCGAGAGCGCCGGCGCCCCGGTCATCCTTCAGATCAGCGAGAACGCCGTGCGCTACCACGGCGGCTTGGCACCGATCGGCCGCGCCACCCTGGCGGTGGCACAGGGCGCCGGCGTGCCGGTGGCCGTCCACCTCGACCACGCCACCGACCGGTCGCTGGTCCAGCAGGCAGTCGCGCTGGGCTTCACATCAGTGATGTTCGATGCCTCGGTTCTCGACTACGAGCAGAACGTGCGGGCCACCGCCGAGGTCGCGGCCTTCTGCCACGACGCCGGCGTCTGGGTGGAGGCCGAGCTCGGCGAGGTCGGGGGCAAGGACGGCGTCCACGCGCCCGGCGCCCGAACCGACCCGGGCGAGGCCGAGGCGTTCACGAAGCGCACCGGTGTGGACGCACTGGCCGTGGCCGTCGGCACCTCGCACGCCATGCTCACGCGGGACGCCGTCCTGGACCTGGAGCTGACGGCCGCCCTGCGTGCCGCCGTCCCGGTGCCGTTGGTACTGCACGGCTCCTCGGGCGTGGCTGACGAGAACCTGGCCGCAGCCGTCACCCACGGCATGACCAAGATCAACATAGCGACCCACCTGAACCAGGCCTTCACCGCGGCCGTCCGCCGGCGTCTGAGCGCGGACTCCGTCCTGGTCGACACCCGGGCCTACCTGGGTGACGGCCGCGCGGCCGTCACCCAGGAGGTGTCCCGCCTGCTGCGGATCCTGACGGAGCCCCACGCCGGACGGGCCACCGGCTGAGCCAAGGAATGACCCGACCCCGCGGGGTCGGGTCATTCCGGGAGCTCCGTGCTCAGCGGTAGACCTCGACGCCGTACAGGGAGTAGCCGTAGACGGTTCCGCGCTGGGTGAGACTGAGCCTCAGGAACCGGCCAGACCCGACGAGGCCGGTCAGATCGTCCACCCCGCCGTCACCAACAGCGGTCGAGTAGATCGTCGTCCAAGTACCGCCGTCCTCGGAGGTCTGCACCTCGTACGCCTTGCCGTACGCCACCTCCCAGGACAACCGCACCCGCCCGATGCGCTGCGAGGACCCCAGATCCACCCGCAACCACTGCGGATCACTCCGCAGACTCGACCACCGCGTCAGCCCATCCCCGTCAGTGGCGTTTCCGGCCGCGTAGTGGTCGGTGAGGGTCGTCGTTCCGTCGGCCCGCATCACGGCTTCGGTGCTGGAGGCGGCGGCGGGCCGGTCCTGGGCGAGGTTGCCGGGGACCGCAAGCGGAGGGTTGCCGGGGGCACGGCCGGCCGCTCCGATGACCGGCAGGAATTCGGCGAAGGTGGCGGTGGGCTTCGGGGATCCCCAGGTCTGCTGGGCGAGTACCCGCAGCGCCTTGGCCACCCCTGCGGCGACCTGCTCCTCGGTCTCCGCTGACGGGGTGTCGCACCAGATGTGGAGCTTGGCGCCACGGTTGCGGGTGGCTTCCGTGACCGTAGTGCCGTCGTCGAAGGTGTCGGGCCTCCAGCTCTCGTACAGGGCTGCGGTCGGCGGCTTGTACCGTCCGAGGACGTAGTACAGCCACGAGCGGGCCTCGTTGGTGACGGTGTGACCACGGGCGATCAAGGTCTGGGCGGAGAGGCCACTGGAGTTCCACTTCTCGCCGAGGATGCCGGGGGCCGGCTCCACGGTGCCATCGCCCTTGATGCCGTCGGTCCAGATCCGGGTGGTCTTCCCGGCGGCGCGCACGAGTTCGTCCACGTGATTGATGAACCCGTAGTAGGTGTCGACGGCCTTGGCGCCGCTGCCGTACTGCTCCCGGGCGTAGGCCAGAAGCTGCGGGTACCGCTGGTAGTCGGTGACGTACTCGTCCGCCCCGGTGTGCCAGTAGGGGGCGGGGAACAACGGCAGGTATTCGGTGACCAGGTCGTCCACCATCCGGCGGGCTGCGGGCAGGGACAGGTCGATCCTGCCGTCGGCCGCCCTGCCCAGGGTGTCCTTGAGCTGGAGTTCCGGGTGGGCTGCGATGACCGGGGCCATGTGGCCGGGCGCATCGATCTCCGGGACGACCATGACGTGGAAACGGGAGGCATAGGCGATCAGGTCGGTGATCTCCCGCTTGCTGTAGTGCTGCGCGGAGACGATCTCGGGGTGGCCGGCGCTCTCGATCCGGAAGCCCTGATCGTCGGACAGGTGCAGGTGGAGGTAATTGAGCTTGAGATGGGCCATCTCCCGGATTTGCTCCTGGAGCCAGTCCACGGTGAAGTATTTGCGGCCGACGTCCACCATGAGGCCGCGCTCTACCTTGTCCGGCCAATCACGGGCGGTGCCCCCGGGGATGGCCGGGCTCTGGTGCAGCAGTTGCAGGAGGGTCCGCGTTCCGTGAAACACCCCGGTGTCCGTCCGGCCTCTGACCGTCAGTACGGTGGCGGAGGTGAGGCTGTAGCCCTCTTCGCCGAGTTGGGGGTCGGTGGATCCGAGAGTGAGGACGATGTCACCGGTCCGCGCGTGGCCGGGTGCGGCGGCCTTCACGGGTGCGTCCACGGCGGTCAGCTCTCGGAGATCGGCTGCCAGTTGTCTTCCCTCGTCGCCGAGTTGGGCTGTGTAGACGGGGTCGATCAGGATCCGGGCCGCCGAGGTGAGGACGAAGCCTCCCGGCGAGGGCGCCCACTGCTGGAGGGCCGGAACCGTTCGAGGGGCGGCGGTGGCTGCGATGGCGGCCGTTTCACCGCGCGCGGGCGCCGCGCCCGGGACTGAGAGCCCAGTGACGACGAGAGCCGCTCCGGCGAAACCGGCGAGACGGCGGACCAGCGGAAAACGGGGACCCTTGCCGGCGGGCGCACAGGTGGGGACGGATGCCACGGGCGACTCCTTCGTGTGGCCGGGCTGCGAGGCGGCCCGGTGAGTCGGTCGGACTGCGAAATGGTCGGGAGCCGCCGTTCCCGCGCTGCGTGCACACCGCCGCCGGCTCCACCTCTGGCCCAAGTCATGGGATGTATTGGACCGATGCACTGGGCCCTCACCATGACAGCGCGGCTAATTACGGGCAAGACGCGTGTGGGACATGGGATGAATTACCTGTCGAAGCCTTGACGAGCAGCCGGGGAGCCGCCATAAGATCTCTCGCACAGTTGAGTGAATGTGGCTCGAAGCCCGGCCATCCAGGCACCTGCGTGCAGCACTCCTCCGTGGAACAGGAGCGTCACCGTGTCGCCTTCCCTCCCGCTGCCGAAGCCGTCTCGCCGAGCCGTGCTCGGCGCTGCGGCACTGGCCGCAGCGCCGTTCCGGCCGGGCACCGCCGCCCCCGCAGTCGCGCCGCTCACCTTCCTGCGGCCCACCGCCCGTGAGTTGACCGGACTGACCGACGTCGAGGTGTCCGCACCACCGGGGACCACCGCCGTCCGCTTCAGCCTCGGCGGGATCGCCTTCGCGGAGCTCACCGACCTCTATGCCCGGGGTACCGCCACCGCTCCGATCTGGCGCACCGCCACCGATGCCGCCTGGTTCCCTCCCGGCGCGCAGTCGCTGCGAGCGGAGGCAGACGTCCCCGGTGGCACGCTCAGCGCCGAATGGGCCGTCACGGTCACCGCCCCGGCGCCCGCGCCCCCCGGGAGGACCTTCCTCAACGGCGGCTGGCGCGTGGCCGCGCAGGCCGAGCTGCCGACCGGGGCGCTGGCCGGCGGCTCGCCCCCGGCGTGCCGGCCGGCGTTCGACGACGGCGCACTGACACTCGCCGTCGTCCCGGGCTCGCTCGGCGCGGTCCGTCAGCGCTGGAACGATGCGGCAGGCCTGGTCGCCCTCTACCGCCGCACCGTCGATCTGCCCGCGGCGGCAGCCGGCGAGCGCACCTTGCTGACCTTCGCATCCTGCTACTTCACACTGCGGCTGTTCATCAACGGCACGGCGGCCGGTTCGGCGACCGGCGGCTACCTGCCGGAGACGTTCGACGTCACCGATCTCGTCAAGGCCGGCCCCAACACGGTGGCCGTCGTCGTGGACCACCGGGCGAGCGAACTGTTCCCGCTCAATCCGGCGCTGTACTGGAACTACGGCGGCATGATCGGCGAAGTGCACCTCGACCGCACCGGTCCACTGGCCCTGACCGACATCACCGCGACCGGCACCGCCGGCGGGGAGCTGACCCTGCGGGGCGCCGGAGTGAACACCACCGGGTCCAGTCGGCAGGTCGCCGCGACGGTCCAGCTCACGGGACCGGACGGAGTCGACCTGCCCCCCGCTCCGGTCGTCCTGGTCCTCCCCCACGGCCAGGGCCGGGTCGCGTCCGCCCCCGTGACGGTGACCGTCCCCGCACCGAAACTCTGGTCCCCCGAACGACCCGCGCTGTACACCGTCCGGCTCTCACCGCGCTCGGGCCGACCACTCACCACCCGGACGGGCTTCAGGGACGTGCGCGTCCAGGGCGATCAACTCATGCTCAACGGCGAGCCGGTGACGGACCTGCAGGGATTCAACCGGCACGCGGACCATCCCGGGCTCGGTCGCACCCAGCCGGACGCTCTGGCCCGCAGAGAGCTGGCCCGGCTGCGCGCCAAGGGCTTCAGGCTCTACCGGCCCGGCCACTACCCCGCCACCCCCGGCGAGCTGGACGCCGCGGACGAGCTGGGACTGCTGGTCATCGAGGAAATCAACGTCACCCAGCGCAGCGCGGCCCAGCTGACCAGTCCCGCCGTCGTCGCGTTCGCCAAGGAGCGGCTGACGAAGACGATCGAGCGAGACCGTTCCCATCCGTCGATCATCGCGTGGTCGGTCGGCAACGAGAACGGCACCCACGTCGCTTCCGGCGCCGACTACGTCCGCCAGCTCACCGGCTTCGGCCGCGCCCTGGACCCCACCCGGCTGTACACCCATGTGACCGGCTGGGGCGCGGGGGATGCCGCCTTCGCCCATGACGACCTGGTCTGCGTCAACGTGTACGACGGCTGGTACTACGGCACCTTCGGCACCCTGACCGACCCGTCCGGCGGCGACTACGGCCTCCCCGCGATCCAGAGCAGAGCGGGCACCAAACCCGTCCTGCTCAGCGAGTACGGCGCCGAGGCCGTCGCCGGCAATTCCGGCCTGGGCATGGGCACGGAGCACTACCAGGGCTTGCTGATCGACGAGTACGACCGCCTGCTGACCGGTCGCAAGGGCGTCATAGGCCGGATGTACTGGACTTCCAGCGAGTTCGCCCTCAACCCGACGGGCGGCGGCGGCAATCCCCGACCGGTGCCCGGGTACCACAACAAGGGTTTGCTCACCTACTGGCGAGAGCCCAAGCTCGGCTGGCGGGTGATCTTCTCACCCGCCCGGATCGACTGCCTGCCGCCCCTGCTCCTGCCCTCAGGCGCGGAGGTGCCCTTCACCGTCACCGTCCGGGACACACACGGGCACGGCGTGCAGGGGACGCTGCTGATCACACCACCGGCCGGATGTACCGTGGCGCCCGCCTCCTCCCGGCTGGCCATCGCGCCCGGCGCCAGCACCACCGTCACGGTCCGACTGCGCGGCGAGGCGCCGCCGGACGGGGCGGCGGGCCTGGTCCGGTTCGTGATCGACAGCGACACCGAGGCCCAGCCGAGGCCGTTGCGGCCGGCCGAACCCTCCCCCTCACTGGCTGCGGCCTTCAACAACGTGGGCATCACCGACGCCTCCGCGCCGGACGCCTCGACCTTCACCACGAGCAAACGCAGCTACTCCGCGGAGGCCCTGGCGTCCCTCGGCATCCTCCCGGGCCGGACCCTCACCCACCGCGGTACCGCATTCGCCTGGCCGGCCACCCGGGCGGGGCAGCCGGACAACGTCGCCGCCACCGGCCAGTTGATCCGCCTCGACCGTACGGGCAGCGTGATCAGCATCTTGGCGGCGGCCACCTACGGCGCGCAGGGCGGGCCGGGCACCGTCCACTACGCGGACGGGACGACTTCCTCGTACACCCTTCGCGTCGGGGACTGGTACACCACCGCGTCCGCCGACCGGGAGGCGGCCGTCGCCGTGACGCCGTACCACCACGGTCCGGCCGGCAGGATCGACGGCGCGGTGACTCTCTGGCGTGCCGACGTCCCGGTGGACGCGGCGCGCCGCGTCCACGCATTACGCCTGCCCGACAGCGGGACGCCGCCGACGGGATGCCTGCACGTCTTCGCCGTCACCGTGGCCTGAGCCCGGACATCGATGGTGGCGGCGCCGTGGAGTCACGCACCACCACGTGGGCCGGAATCTCGACGGGCCCGGGGGCGCTGTCCTGTTCGATGATCTGCAGGAGCGTTTCCACAGCTTTCGCCCCGATCTGATCGACGTCCTGGTGGACGGTGGTCAGAGCGGGCCGCATCAGGGTGCACAGGTCGAGGTCGTCGAAGCCGATCACCGACACGTCCTCCGGCACCCGCAGCCCCTGGTCGGTGAGAGCACGGATCACGGCGAACGCCTCGATGTCGCTCTCCGCGACCACCGCGGTGAACTGCACGCCGCTGTTCAGCAGGGTGACGGTCGCGTCGTAGGCGCCTTCGGGTGTCCAGTCGGAGGCGATCACCAGTCTGGGATCCTCCGTCACACCCCTCTCGGCCAACGCCGCCCGCGCACCGGCGATACGGTCGCGCCCGGGCAGGACGGCTTCGGGTACCGCGATCCGGGCGATTCTCCGATGCCCCAGCTCAAGGAGGTGCCGTACTGCTTGCCGGGCCCCGTCGACGTTGTCGGAACTGACGTAGGTCGCTTTCGGCCCCGATCCGACGGCGTCGATGAACACGGTCGGGATGGCGGATTCCAGCAGCGCCTGCCTCTGCGCCTCCTCCGGGGCCCCGAGTGTGATCACCCCGGCGACCTTGCGCGAGCGGAGGCGGCGGACGTAGCTGCTGCTGTCGGGCCGTTCGGGCCGGGACGGCATCAGCAGGTCGTAGCCGACATCCGTGGCGCGGGTCTGCAGGGCCCGCAGTACACCGATGTAGAAGTACAGATCGGGTCGCGTCAGGAGGGACAGCAACGCCTGGTCGTGGCCGAAGGCGCCACTGAGGGCGATCGTCTTGGACGTCGACCTGACGAGGCTCTGGGCCGCGGCGTCGGGCTCGTACCCCAACGTCGCCGCGGCGGCCTCGACCTTGGCGCGGGCGGCGTCACTCACCCGTGCCGAGCCCGAGAACGTGCGCGACACGGTGGCCTGGGAGACACCCGCCAACCGCGCCACGTCTTCACTGGTGACCATCGCATTCCTCTCCGGATGGCTCATAGCCTGGACACGGCCTGAATGCGCATGCATTGCTTGATGCGCCCCATGCTGCCGACGAGTGTGAACCTTGTCAACCAACGCCATGAACTGGTGCAACAGCAGGTCTTGACGGAGGCGTTCCGCATGGTTAGCGTCTGCGCCACCTTGAATACGCATTCACAGAGTGCTTGAGGGGTTCGTGCCTATCGCCGCCGGCCTTCGTCGGCGGCCATGCAGAGGAGCACCACCATGTCCAGACGCTCCCGTCGGCTTTTGTCCCTCTCCGCGTGGGCCGCCGCCGTCCTCACCCTGACCACGGGCTGTGCGGCCGGTGGCGGTTCGACGGCGAAGAGCGGCGACACGTCGGCGAACGGCGACGTCACGCTGACGTTCCTGACGTTCGAGACTCCGAACCTGACCACCGAGTACTGGGACGCCGCGATAGCGCGGACCAGTGCGAGGGTCCCGGGCGTCAAGATCAAGAAGCTGGTCTCGCCGAACACCGACTACACCGGGTACGCCAAGCAGCTACTGGCCTCGGGCCAGCTGCCCGACCTGATGATCGGCATCGCGCCGACCGACTTCGTCAAGGCCGGCGCGCTGGCACCGTACTCGGCCGACCAGCTGAGCACCTTCGTGGACCCCACGGCCGGCGCGATCAACGGCAAGAGCTACCAGTTGCCGTGGGCCACCCAGGCCGTGCCGCTCGTCTATTACAACAAGGACGACTTCGCCAAGGCCGGCATCGCGAGTCCGCCGAACACGTGGGCGGACTTCCTCGCCACGTGCGCCAAGCTCAAGGCCGCCGGCATCACCCCGATCGAGATCGGTGGTGGCGGCACGGACACCTGGGCCGATCAGTACCCGCTGGTCGCGACGGTCAGCACCGACCTCTACCCGTCGGATCCGACCTTCGTGGCGGACCTGGCCTCCGGCAAGGCGTCCTTCACCGATCCGAAGTTCGTCGCCGCCGTCCGCAAGGTCGCGACGCTCGCGTCGAGCGGATACCTGGACAAGGCGGGCCTCAGCCGCAGCTACGACAACACCGAGCAGGCCTTCCGCGACAACAAGGCCGCGATGTACCCGATGGGCAGCTGGTTCCCGGCTTCGGCGGACACCAAGCCGCCGTCGTTCGGAGTCGGCGTGTTCCCGTGGCCGACGGACAGCGGGCAGACCGTACTGCCGGTCGACACCGGCGGTGGAGTGGCGGTCAGCGCCAAGGCCGCAGACGTCGCACTCGCGCAGAAGTGGGCGCTGGCCTTCTCCACCGACACGGCCAACCTGGACGCCGCGGTGAACGCCGACGGGGTGTTCATGGCGATCAAGGGCTACACCCCGCCGGCTGACGCCGGCCCCAACTACCTCGCGAGCTACAAGCTCTACCAGGACGCTCTCGCCAACAAGCAGACGGTCAAGGCGTTCGCAACCAACGACGCCCTGCCTTCCGGTGTCACCGACGACATGACGAAGTCCCTCGTCGATCTGATCAACGGGAGCAGCAGCCCGGAGCAGTTCGCCCAGAACCTGCAGAACTCCTACAAGAAGAACACCAACGGCGGCTGACAGCCGGTCCGCACCTCGAACCGGTGCGGCGCCCGCCGGGGAGGCGCCGCACCACCCCGGACCACCGTCCGTTGATCTGGAGGAGAACAGTGCCCAGAGCACTCGCCATGGCACCCAAGGGCAAACGGCTGCGCACAGGAACGTACTGGCTCGGCTTCGCGGGTCCCGGGATCCTTGTCTACCTGGCCTTCGTCACGATCCCCACGGTCATGGCGCTATGGCAGAGCTTCACCAACAAGAACGTGTTCAACCCTCCGACCCGGTGGATCGGGCTGGCGAACTACCGCGATCTGTTCGCCGACCCGGCGTTCCAGCACGCACTGGCCAACACCATGATCCTGGCCGTACTGACGATCGTCATCCCCAACGTGCTGGGACTGGGACTGGCGATGCTGATCGACCGCACGCATCGCTTCTACCGGGCCCTGCGCAGCGTCTTCTTCGTGCCGGTCATCCTGTCCGGTGTCGTGGTCAGCGTCATCTGGCAGTCGATCCTGGCCGACGGCGGGATCCTGGACACCGTGCTCGTCCAGGTGGGCGTGAACGACCCGCCGGGATGGCTCACCGACCGCCACCTCGCGCTGTACAGCGTGGCCACCGTAGCCATCTGGCAGAGCCTGGGCTTTTGCATCGTCGTCTACCTGGCCGGCCTGCAGACCATTCCGACCGAGCTGAACGAGGCTTCCGCCATCGACGGCGCCTCCGCCTGGCAGCGATTCCGGACCGTCACGTGGCCGCTGCTCGCGCCGGCCACGACCATCAACACGGTCATGCTGCTGATCAATGCGTTCAAGACCTACGACCAGGTGCAGGTGATCACCAACGGCGGCCCGGGCACGGACGCGACCACCACCCTGGCCTACAACATCGTCACGATCGGCTTCACCGGCAATCGCGTCGGCTACGCCTCGACCTACGCCGTGGTCATGCTCGTGCTGACCGCCGTGGTGTCGATGGTGACCCTGCGGCTGCTGCAACGGCGGGAGCGGCACCTGTGAGCACCCACACTTCACCTCAGGACACTGCCATGGACATCGACGCCGAGCCCGCCCCGGCCCCCCGCACGCCGCGTACGCCCGGTACGGAGACCTCGTACGTCCGGACCCGGGAAGCCCGTCCGGACCGCCGCTCGCTGCGGCGCTGGTCCGACGACCGGATCCCGTGGCTGCGCCCGGTGCTGTCGCTGCTGTGCGCGACGCTCTATTCCGTTCCCCTTTATCTGGTCGTCGCCAACGTGTTCAAACCCGGCGAGCAGATCAGCGCCACGCCGTGGACGCTGCCGGTGCGCCCCACGACGGCGAACCTGCGCCAAGTGCTCGGCGGCCCGGACCACCTGTTCTGGACCGGGTTGCTCAACAGCGTGCAGATCACCGTGGTCTCCATGGTCGCCGCCACCGTCATATCCGCCATGCTGGGCTACGCGATAGCACGCTCGCGCCACGTCGCCGCCAAGATGCTCCTGTTCTTCCTGCTGGCCGGGCTGATGGTGCCGGGAGTGGTGATCCTCAACCCGCTGGTCCAGGTCCTGGACAGCATCGGCCTGATGAACACGCTGCCCGGGCTGGTCCTGTGCAACATCGGGTACTACGTACCGTTCGGCGTATTCCTGTTCGCCGGCTTCGTACGGACCGTTCCGATCGAGTTGGAGGAGGCCGCAGCGCTCGACGGCGCCGGCCGCACGTACGTCTTCTGGCGCGTCGTCTTCCCCCTGCTGCGACCGGCCACCGCCAGCGTGCTGATATTCCTGGGCGTCTGGATCTGGGGCGACTTCCTGGCCCCGCTGATCATCCTCGGCCCGGAATCCGGCACCACCGTCACCGTCGGCGTCTACCGCGCGGTGGGAATGCACTCAGCCGACTACGGGCAGCTGTTCGCGTTCATGCTCCTCGCCTCGCTGCCCATCCTCATCCTGTTCCTCGCCTTCCAGCGGCACTTCGTCAAGGGGCTCACCACCGGAGCCTCCAAGGGCTGACGCCCCGGGCGCGGCCGGTGGTCCGGGACCGCGACGACGGCCACCACCTGGAAAGGGCCCCGCCCCCGCGCCCGCCGAGAGGCCGGCTCCGCCCGACCGCACGCTCAACCGCTCGGCCGCCCGACCCGACCCGGCGCGGCCGCCCGGTCGATGGGTCGCGCCCGGACACCGGAGCCCGGAGCCTCTCGCCCTTCCCGCCATTCACGGACAACGAATCGAGCATTCCATGACCCGCATCGCCTTCGTCGGCGCCGGCTCGGTGGTCTTCACCCGGCAGCTCTTGAACGACATCCTTTCCTACCCCGAGCTGTCGGGCGTCGACATCGCCCTGCACGACATCGACCCGGAGCGGCTCGAAGTCGCCGCCGCCCTGGCCGCGCACACCGCCCGGACCCTCGGCGCCAAGCCGACCATCACGGCCACCACCGACCGCCGCACCGCACTCGCCGGCGCGGACTTCGTGGTGAACATGATCGCCGTCGGCGGACATCAGGCGACGATCACCGACTTCGAGGTCCCCGCCGCTGCCGGACTGCGCCAGACCATCGGGGACACCCTCGGACCCGGCGGCATCTTCCGAGCTCTGCGCACCTTCCCGGTACTCGACGCCATCGCGGCCGACATGCTCCAGGTGTGCCCGGACGCATGGCTGCTGAACTACACCAACCCGATGGCCATGAACATCCAGTACCTGGCCGCCGTCGCGCCACGCCTCAAGGTCGCAGGCCTGTGCCACTCCGTGTACTACACGGTGAAGAGGCTGTGCGAAATCGTCGGAGTTCCCCAGGACGAGGTCGACGTCCTGTCCGCGGGCGTCAACCACCAGGCGTGGATCCTGCGCTGGCAGCACCAGGGGCGCGACCTGTACCCGATGCTCGACGTCGCCATCGCGGCCGATCCCGAGTTGGCCCGACGGCTCCGGATCGACATGTACCGGCGCCTGGGCTACTTCCCCACCGAGAGCAGCGAGCACGGCAGCGAGTACGTGCCGTGGTATCTCCACGACGACCGCGAGATCGCCCGGCTGCGGCTCCCCGTCGACGAGTACATACGGATCAGCTCGCAGAACCTGGCCACCTACACCGCCCTGCGCGACACGATCACCGCCGGTGGCGACCCGGCCGGCGACTGGGAGAGCACGGCCGTCGAGTACGCGCCCCAGATCATCCACAGCCTGACCACCGGCACCCGGCGCACCATCCAGATCACCACCGCCAACACGGGCCTGATCACCAACTTGCCCGACGGCGCCGCCGTGGAAGTCCCCGCCACCCTCGACCGCCTCGGCATCCACCCACACCACGTCGGTGCACTGCCCGTGCAGCTCGCGGCACCGAACCGGCACTTCCTCAACGTCGTCGAACTCGTCGTCGCCGCCGCCACGCAAGGCGATCCCCGCCACATCCGGCACGCGGCCATGGCCGATCCCGCCACCGCGGCGACACTGACAGTGGACGAGATCTGGCAGCTGTGCGACGACATGGTCGTCGCACACGGCGAGGCCCTGCCCGAGCCGCTGCGTCGTACCCTGCCGGCCGTGCGGGGCCGATGATGGGCACCTTCGACCTCGTGGTCGTCGGGGATGCCAATCCGGACGTACTCATCGCCGGCGCGCCCGCCGTCCCGGCCTACGGCCAGACGGAGACCCTGGTCCGGGCCGGCACCCTGGCGCTGGGCGGATCAGCGGCGATCGTCGCCCACGGAGCGGCCAGGCTCGGCCTGGCCACGGCCTTGGTCTCGGTCGTCGGCCGGGACTCCGCCGGCTCCTTCGTTCTGGACACGCTGGCCTCCGCCGGAGTCGACGTCAGCCGCGTCACCCGCCACGACGAGGAACCCACCGCCCTCACCGTGTGCCTGGGCGGCCCGGACGGTGACCGAGCCATCCTCACCGCCACCGGCGCTCTCGCCTCCTTCGATCCGCGCGAGCTGCCGCGGGCGCGCCACGTCCACGCGGCCTCGTACTTTCTCCAGCCGCGTCTGGCCGGGCGACTGACCGGACTGTTCCGCGACGCCCGCGACCTCGGCGCCACCACTTCCCTCGACACGAACCACGACCCGTCAGGCCGCTGGAACCTGGCCCCGGGGCTGCTCGGGGCGTGCGACTACGCCTTGCCCAACGAGTCCGAAGCCCTGGCTCTGTCCCGCACGGGCAGCGTGGCGCAGGCGATGGCTGCGCTGGCCGGGTCGGGGACCACGCCGGTCGTGAAACGCGGTCGGGACGGTGCGGTGGCTCTGACCGAGGGCGGCGTCGTCACCGCCCGCAGCCATCCCGTCGACCCCGTCGACACGGTGGGTGCCGGAGACAGCTTCGACGCGGGGTTCCTGGCCGGCCTGCTGGACGGCGGCGACCTGACCCGGGCCCTCGCACTCGGCTGCGCCTGCGGCGCCCTCTCCACGGGGGCCGCAGGCGGCACCGCTGCCCAGCCGGCGTGGGAGCAGGCCTTGGCTTTCGCGCGGCAAGGCCATGAGGAGGGGAGGTGATAGCAGGGCGCTCGCCGGGGGGCGGCGTCTCCACGAGGAGCCCGGGCTTACCGGTCGATCGGCCGTCCCCGGCCGATCGACGCAGGCGCCGCAGGACGGCGCCACACATCTCATGCCGACAAGGGAGCTTCCATGCGAAGAAGAACGATTGTCCCGGCGATGGCTGTCATCGGCCTCGCCGTGAGCCTTGTGTCCCCGGTACCGCGAGCGGTGGCGAGTCCGCCGGCCACCACCAATCTGACGAGCGACGGCGGGTTCGAGTCGGGGGCGCTGGCCTCCTACGAGAACAGCTACGGGTCGGGCATGTCAACGGCCGCATTCCAAGGGGCGTACGCGGCCCGTGTAGGAAATGACGGAGCCGCCGGAGCGGTGTCCCAGGTCCACACCGGTCTGGTGCCGGGCGGCGACTACGTGGCATGGGTGACGGGGCGTACCACCGACGCGGCATCGGCCCTCAAGCTCACGGCCTCCCAGCCCGGCGGAAACGACGTCTCGGCACAGTCCGCGTCCACCTCTTGGGCGCCCCTGACCGTGGACTTCACGGTCGCGGCCGGAAACGACCGGGCCGCCGTCTACTGCTACAAGGACGCGACGCCCGGCTACGGCCTCTGCGACGAGATGAACGTGCACCGGGTCAACAAGATCGCCGTGGCGGACGCGGGCTTCGAGTCCGGCTCGCTCGGGGCCTGGACCCACAGCTACGGGTCCTCGGTGACCGACGCGACCGCCCACACGGGAACCCGTTCCGCCAAGGTCGGCTCGTCGGGCGTTGCGGGCGCCGTATCGCAGCGCATCAACGGGCTCAAACCGAACACCTCGTACGTGGCCACCGCTTGGGCGATGACGAGGGACTCCAGCGTCGCCCTCGTCGCCTCCCAGTACGGCGGGCCGGATGTGAGCCACTCGCTCCAGTCCTCGCAGTTCGCCCCCGCGCGGGTCATGTTCACGACCGGCCCGACCGGGACCGGGGTCAACCTGTACTGCGCCAAGGGTGCGACCGGTGAGGCGTGGTGCGACGACTTCGCGCTGCGGGAGCTACGCCCCAACGTGGACGATCCGGTGACCGGCACCCTCCAGATCCCGGCCGGATACCTCACGGTCGGCCTGGACTCCGCGGGCACGGTCGTCGACCTGGTCGATTCGCGAAGCGGAGCCGACCGCATCGCGCCGGGCAAGCGCACCTCCCTGGTCAGCCTGGTCGTCAACGGCCAGACGTACCAGTCCACCTCCGTGACCCGGTCGCCCGGCGACGCCGATCTCTACACCTTCGCCAACGCGCAAGCGGGGTACCAGGTCGATGTCCGCACGGCCACCAAGGCCGGCTACACCACGCTGGAGGTCACCCGTGTGACCGCCCCCGCCGGCGCGGACGTGCAGACGCTGCTGTGGGGCCCGCTGCCCGTCGCCATCGGCCAGACCGTCGGCGAGTCCGTGGGCATCGTGCGCGACAACGGGTTCGCCATCGGCCTCAAGCCCCTGACGGACCGCACCGAAGGCGCGTGGCCCAGGGAGTACAAGCAGACCGGTTGGCAGAGCGACGTCATCGCCAACCCCTACTACCTCCAGGACGACGAACAAGAGGAATGGAGCGCCGCGGCCAAGACCACCTGGGGATCGCAGCTTCGAGCCTTCACGTTCGACTACACCAAGGAACGCCTGCGCAAGAACCGTCTCGGGCACGCCATCCCGGTCGGCCCGCTGACCGCGGAGCCCACGGTGGTCGGGTCCAAGATCGCGCTGTTCGGCATGGCGCCCGAGCTGGCGCCCACCGTGCTCTCCTCCGTCGCACTCGGCGAGAAGCTGCCCTACCCCAGGCAGAACGGCCAATGGCAGAAGGCTTCCCAGGCCAGCAGCCAGTCGCTCCTCGTCCTGGAAGACCTGCACGCGGACAACATCGAGGTGGCGAGCGGGTTCGCCAAGGCGGCCGGAATCAATTCCGTCTACGCACTGACCCCGAAGGGCCTGGGACCGTGGCGGACGGACGGCTCCTACCAGTTCGCCCCGGACTTCGGTGGCGATGACGACGGCGCCACGGCGCTGGTCGCGAACGCCGAAGCCAAGGGCGCCCATGTCGGCGTCCACACCCTGTCGGACTTCATCGCGCCCGGGGACCCGTACATCACGACGGCCGATCCGCGGCTCGCCCTGGCGGGCCGGGCGAAGCTCAGCCGGCCGCTCTCGGCGACCGACACGAGCCTGTTCCTCGACGGCGGCGCACCGGTCGCGGCCGGCATCATCGGCAACACCCTGCGCGTCGGCAACGAGTTCATCCGGTACACGGGGGCGACCCAGGTCGGTTCGGAATGGCAGGTGACGGGCCTGAGCCGCGGACAGTGGGGCTCCACGGCGGCGGGCGCCACCAGCAACACCACGGTCTCCCGCCTCATCCAGAACAGCTATGGCGGAGCGATCGGCGGCCTGGGCATCATCGACGAGATCGCCACCCGCTTCGCCACCATCGCGAACACCACGGGTGTCCGGGCCCATTCCTTCGACGGCCTCGAATCGGCCAGCCAGTCGGGCTGGGGCAGTTTCGGCATGGCCCGGCTGGTCAACAGCACGTACGCGCAGACCGACCGCAAGGACGGCTACGTCACCGAGACCAGCCGGACGACCTCCAACACCTGGGACGCGGTGACCCGGGCGAGCTGGGGCGAGATCAGCATCACCTCGATGGACCAGCTGTTCAAGAACGACGTCTTCTACGAGGCGAACTACCTCCCCTCGATGATGGGCTGGCTGGGCCTGAACGGAGGGGACAGCCTCCTGAACGTCGAGGCCAAACTCGCTCGTGCGGCGGGCCTCGACGCCGGCGTCGATTTCGTGGGAAGGGTCGCCAACCTGCAAGCCGGTTCGCGGACCGGCGTACTGCTCGACGCGATCAAGCAGTGGGACACCGCCCGTAACCTCGGGGCGTTCACCGAGGCGCAGAAGGCAGCGCTGCGCGACACCTCCACCTACTGGCGGCTGACGGTCGTCCAGCCCGGCAAGAGCTGGTCGCTCCAGCAGCTCAACGCCAGTGGCAACCCGGTCGGTTCGGCTCAGAGCGTCTCGGCCCCGACGCCCCAGCTGGACTCGGCGGCACTGCCCGCGGCGGGGCTGGACAAGCTGTACGAAGCCAGGGTCATCTCGAACACCCCGGCCACCGTCCGCTTCGCCGTGACCGCCGGGTCCCTGCCGGCCGGTCTTCAGCTGAACAACGACACCGGAGGGATCATCGGCACCCCGACCGCGGCGGGCCAGTCCACCTTCACCATCACGGCCACGAACTCGGGCGGACTGCAGAACGCCCAGCGGACCTACAGCATCACCGTGAACTGACCCCCTGGAGCAACCCGTAACGCGGGGGGCTCTTCCCCTGGCATGACGGGGGAAGAGCCCCCCGCGACAACCTGGCGAGGACCAGGCCAACGGTGCCGTATGGTTGAGGCATCGACGCGGGGTGGAGCAGTTCGGTAGCTCGCTGGGCTCATAACCCAGAGGTCGCAGGTTCAAATCCTGTCCCCGCTACTGTGCAGAAGGGCTCGGATCCCCAACAGGATCCGGGCCCTTCTGCTGTATCCACTGCCGACGTTCTCATGCGCGTCTGCGGCGTTCAGGCGAGGGATCCGGTCCGGCCGGCCTGCCCGGTCTCGATGTGGCCGATGAAACGCTGGGACCAATGGGGGTCATTGCTCACGGTGACAGTGAAGTCGTACCAACCGTTGCCGTAGGAGAGTTGGTTGAAGAAGTCGTCCACGGCCTGGCCCGCCCCGACGGTGTAGGTCCAGTTGCCGGTGCGGTAGTTGTTCGAGGTGATCGTGAACGTCGCGGCGGCGGGACCGTCGTTGCGCATCTGGAACCAGAGGGCGATGGGGTCGCGCTGCGGCGCGAAGTAGCTCCTCACCCGGGCGTAGCGACCGGTCCCGGTGGCGGTGTTGCCCTTGAAGCGGCGCTGGAATCGGTTGGGGCCGGTGATGGTGAGATCGTATTTGCCGTTGCCGTAGCCCGAGCCGATGTTGAAGTAGTCGGTGGCGGTACCGTTCGGGTTCACGGTGTACTGCCAGGGGCCGCCTCCGCGGTAGGCGTTTGCGTGCGCGGCGAAGTGGGCGGCTCCGGTGGCCAGGGGGCCGAGGTTCTCGATGGTGACCCAGATCGACTGGCTGCCGGCGGCGTTGGTCCCCTCATACCGGTCGAGGTAAGCGTTGGTCTGGTAGGGCAGGGCGCAAGCGGTCTTGTTGCCGGATTCCTGCGCGGGCCGTGCTCCGCCGCCAGCGGGAGGCTTGGCGGATGCCGTGGTGCCGCACGCCGTCTCGGTCATGAGCGTGTGGCCGGCCGGAACCGGGCCGGGCAGGGGCGGTAGGGGGCCGAACACAGGGTGTGCGAAGTCGAAGGCGGAGGTGAGGTCCCCGCAGACCGCACGACGCCAAGGGCTGATGTTGGGACACTGCACACCGGTCCACTTCTCCAGGAAGCGCAGCACGGAGGTGTGGTCGAAGAGCTGGGAGTTCACCCGGCCGCCGCGGGTCCAGGGGGAGACGATGATCATCGGCACGCGGAACCCGAGCCCGATCGGCAGCCCTCCGACGTACTCGGTGGCGTCGGCCGAATTCGCGGGCACGGCGGGCGGAACGTGGTCGAAGAAGCCGTCGTTCTCGTCGTAGGTGAGCATGAACACGGTGGAGTTGAAGATGTCCTGGTTGTCGTTCAGTGCCTCAAGAACACGCTGGGCCACCGTCGCGCCGACGCTGGGGCTGGCGCTCGGGTGCTCGGAATTGGCGTAGTCGGTGACGATCCAGGACACCTTGGGCAGTGTGTTGCTGACCACGTCGTCGCGGAGCGCCTCCACGATGGCATCCGCCACGTCGCCCCCGCCGTAGGGGACGCCGGCCACGCCGCGCTGCCACAACGCCGGGTCCCCCGTACCGTCCTCGTAGGGGTCGGCGCTCATGAAGGGCGCGAAGTACTCCAGGGCGTTGTCACCATAGTTCCGGTCGCCGTCCGGGTCGTAGACCTGGTAGACCTTCCAGTCGATGCCCGCCAGCTCCAGGGCCTCCGCGTAACTCTGCCAGTTCTGCTCCGAGCGCCGGAAGTCGCCGCCGTCCTTGTTCACCTGGTTCGCGCCGGCCAGGCCGGCGCCGATGGACCCCGACCACAGGTAGTTGCGGTTCGGACCGGTGCCGGTCATCGACGAGCAGTGGTACGCGTCGCAGATGGTGTAGGCGTCCGCCAGGGCGTAGTTGAAGGGGATGTCGGTGCGGGTCATGTACCCCATCGTCATGCCGGTGCCGCTCTTGGCGGAGTACCAGTTGTCCATCCGCCCGCCGTTCCAGGCACTGTGCTGATCGCTCCAGCTGTGGCCACCGCCGTCGACCTCACACTCGGAGCTCTCCCAGCTGTTGGGGGCGGCGCTCAGCTGCCAGGGAAAGATCGAACCGGCGCCGCGCGGCTGCTGGAAGACCGTCTTGTTCGACGGAGCGGTGGATGTCCCCGGCAGGTCGATGACACTGTGATCACTGAAGCCCCGGACGCCCTTGAGCATGCCGTAGTAGTGGTCGAAGCTGCGGTTCTCCTGCATGAGGATCACCACGTGCTTGACGGGCGCGAGGAGCGGGTCGGGAGCCACCGCCGCCACCGGTTGCGCCGCGAAGCGCTTGCCCGTGTCGGCTGGACCCGGTCGCCCGACCACGACAGCCGCCGCTGCTGCGGTAGCCGACGCGAGAAACATCCGACGTCTGATTCTGTTTGTCATGGGGAAAGCGCCTCCTGCTGCAGATGTCGCACGAACCGGAGCGGTTCCGGGGACCATCGCGCGCTCGCACACCCCGCATAGGAGAGGGGTCGTTGACACCGCTTCTGGTCACCCGGCTTGGCCTGCGACAACGAGGTGATGTGGGCCCGTGCGGCGAGAGCCGGCACGTCCGACGCGGCGTCTGCCCGTCGGCGGTTCAGGCTCCGTCCCGAAGATGAACGAGACGCATCCCGTGGACCACCAGCAATCAAGGAGCGGACGATCGCTTCCCCAATAGATCCCATGTATGACCCCATGGGACCGAAGCTGCCCGTGCGGGCCCGACCAGAACGGCCGGGAGTTCGGGGTGCCGGAGGCCTCGGGGAAGCACCTCCGGGGGGTGCGCACATGTGGCGGGGTTGAAGTGCGGTGACGACTCTCCGCTTGCGGCCAGCGACATCAGCCGCAACCCGACGGCATCGAGGTGGATCGACCGAGCGCCATCATCAGCCCCGACTTGGTGGAGTTCATCGTGGTTGATCTAGGCGGCGAAGGCGGCGGCGATCTGACGACAGGCGTCGGCGGGGGTGCCGGCTTTGGAGTGGGCGCGGGCGGCGCGGGCGTGGAGCATGGCCATCATGCGGGGCGAGGAGATCTTGCGGTGGTCGGCGAAGGCTCCGTCGAGTAGGTGGAGCGCGCCGTGGGAGTCGTTCGCGCTGTAGCGGAGGTTGGCCCAGCAAGGCGAGGGTGACCGCTCCCAGGGTGGGGTCCGTCGAGGAGGCGCAGGCGCCCACGGCCAGGGCGGTGCGTGCTTCGCCACAGCTGCGTGATCGCCGGATGCGCGACTCCCTTCGAGGGCGGGCACAGATCGGCCATCACCACCCGGCCAGAAGCAGGACCACGCATTGGCCATGATCCCAAAGCAGTGCGAGGCGGCCGGTGGTCGTGGGCGGCGCGTCGGCGCACGAGAGGCGCCGTCGTCGCGGACGGGGATGAGGTGGGCATCGGGTGGAGGACGTGGAACGCAATCCCGCGCAGACCTGGTTCTTCCCCCGTGGCTGGGCTTGAGGTAGAGACGCGGAAGGCCCCGCACAGAGGCCGGATTTCCACTGGAACAGGAAGCCGGGGGTGCACGTGCGGGGCCGCGCTCACGGGGTGGGAGCCGTCAGACTCGGGTCAGGGCGTAGGTGCCCGTACCGTCCTGCCTGCCGCCGGAGTACTGACGGACCAGCTCCCCGTCTGCGTACCGGTCGTGGCCCAGCATGGACCCGGTGTACTTGTTCTGCAGACCGATCTTCGAGCTGCCGGGTACGTCGCGGTAGATGTAGAACCGCTGGAGGTCGTCCTCCCCGCAGGTGGCCGTCGTCAGGTAGGCCTGCTCCAGATTGGCGATGTCCGCCGGGATGGTCGCGCATCCGCCGTTGCCCCAGTTCCAGAGGGTCGCCTCCAGGACTCCGTTGTTCTCCGTGACGTTGCACAGGCGCCAGTTGTCCAGGTGGGCGCTGAAGAAGGTCGACTCTCGCAGGCGGATGCCGTCGTTGGCCAGCAGCGGTGCGCTCCAGTTCAGGGGCTTGCCGGGGACATCGATTTTGTAGACGGCGGGTTGGCAGTCCAGGGCGGCTCGCGTGGCGGGCTGGGCGGCCTGGACGGCCTTCATGCTCTGGGCGGCTGTGACGGCTTTGTCGGCGTCACGCTTGGCCTGATCGGCATTGGCCGAGCGGACGGGTCCGGCCGGGTGCTTCGCGGTCGCGACGGGAGAGCCGCAGTCGAGGAGATCCTGTGCCTTGCGCATGATGCTGCTGGCCGGGACGGTGTCCTCGCAGCGGACCGCGCCTTCTTCGAGGGTGGTGTAGGTGGTATAGCTGCCGCTCTCGGGCCCATCGACCCACTTGGTGGCGCTGTTGCCGTTGCCGGTGGCGACGCGGTTGCAGTTCAGGCTGCCGTACTGGCCTGTGACCTTGCGGGTCCCCTCGTACAGGGCGTAGTAGCCGGGCCTGCGGAAGTCCCAGGAGATCGACTTGGACTCGCTGCTGGTGGTGCTGGAGGATATCTGCACGTTCAGGCCCAGGCTTCCGCCCACCTGGCCGAGCAGTTCAACCTGGAAGCTGCCCTGGATGTTGGCAGAGAGGCCGACCTGGACCGTGACCACGGTCTGTGTGCTGGTCTCGATCGTCTGGGAGCCCGTTGACCCCTCGGTTACGTACCAGCCCTTGAAATGCGTGATCGTCGGAACGACCTGGGTGGACTTGATGTACGGGTAGCGCTTTCCGAGGTCGGCCGGTGTGCAGGAATCGCCGAGCTTCGGCTGGCCTGCCGCCAGAGCGGCCGGCTTGGCCGTGGCCGGAGCCGCGGCGGCCGGAGCGGCCGTCGCCGTCGTGGCGGCGAGCGCGGAAACAGCGAGCGCGCTGAGGGCTGTCAGCCCTATTCGCCAGAGGCCGGATGATCGTGAATGACGCATCGTGCTCATCCCCCTTGGGCCAGGCTCCGCGTTGGGCAGGCGGGAGTCCCGGTCGGTGGTCGGTGTGTGGTGAATGTTTCCTCACCACGGCGAACTTAGCGTCGGCAGTGGCGCAGTGACGATGGCGGAATCAGTCAGTTCCGGGGCACAACCCATAGCTTTTTACGGACTGTTCGGCGGTCCTACCCTGCACGAATTCATCAGGATTTCATGGGTGTAGACATAATGCATCACCGCCTCGCCCCAACGGGCTGGCTGGTCGTGAATCTGTCGCCGTCACCCCGCCGACCAGTGGCTGTCACTGCAGTCCCTCGCCGTGTGACGGCACGTGAGGCCGCCACGAAAGCCTCACGGAATTCGGTCAACTCTGCTAGTCCGAAACCGTGTTCCTTGGGTGGGCCGCGACAGCCCGAATATTTGCGCACTCGCCCGAACAGCTCTATTAACAACGGAAGCAGACATCACGAGCACGGTGAATGGAATCCACCGAAGGTCGTTCGCCTGCCCTCTGAGAGTTCTATCGGAGCCAAAGAGCAAGATTTCGATCGAGGAGGCCATGTCGGGGTAAATCGACCCTCGCCGCGTGAAATCAACGCTGCCGTATCTGTCCCCGTACAACGTCGCCTTCCTGAGGTGAGGAAGGCTGTCCAGGGCCTCAGCTGCTCGGATGAGCAGCATCCCTTTCGACCGGGGATCGGCTGTGCTTGCCGGGCCGAGCGTGGGTGCGAGCACAGGGTCGGCCGACGTTTGAGCAGGCCATCGCCTAACGGCAGGGATGCCAATCTCGCCTGCCGCCATGCCGAGAGACCCGCAGCCGGTGGCCCACTGCTCCCCACAGCCGGCCAGCAACGTCCGCATGAGTCCCGAGGGCCTCACGTACGCACATCGAGATCGCATCCACCGCGAACACGGAGAAGCACATGTCCATTCCAGACCCATGTCCCGACCACGGCCGGCGAACCCGAATACCGGGCCGGGTGCGCCGCGCGCTGATAAGGGTGACAGTGGCCGCGACGGCCGTTGCTGTCGTGCTCGGTGGCGGCACAGCGACGGCCGCCTCCGCGCCGACGCATCCTGCCGACCGCGGGAGCGCCGTCGCGGAAGACACCATCACGACCAAGATGGCCACAGTGCGGGTGACGGAACTGGTCACCAAAACACCGGACCGAGCGGGCAACGTCACCGTGCGACTGGCCGACGGGAGGACCATTCCCATCCCGGCGGCCAACACGGAACTTGTGATGCGCCGCGCCGCTCAGCAGGCCAAGACCCGTCCCATGGGCACCGGCGACATCACATGCGGCATCGCCTGGATCAGGCTCAAGGAGAAGTCCAACAAGCACCCGGTCGCCATTGAGACCGGGTTCGACCTGGACAAATTGGAAGCCATCGACTTCACCTGGTTCGCCACCATCAAGGGGCCGAACTACTCCTACGAGTACAGCACTCGCGGGACCCCCCTCTACGGCGACAGCTGGGAAGGCAGCTATCAGAGCGACAAGGACCAGGCCGAGGGAACCTACACGGCCATGGTCGACCGCTCCACCATCGTGTTGACCAACGGCGCAGTCTGCACCAACGTGGAGACGGCAAAGGTCACGCGGAGCCTCACCAAGCCGAAGGCCGCATGCCTGAAGATGATGCAGGCCAATTCCGGCGACGGATGGATCCTCAACAGCACCCAACCGGTCCCGCACCGCAACCAGACCGACCCGACCAGCCCGGCCGGGACCAGGGCAGCCGGAGCGCAGGCCTGCCTGCGGAAGAAGCTCGGCGACGGCAGCGCGGCTTCGCCGGCTGTGGGGGACATCACCGGCTGGCTGGACGCGATGCAGTTCGTCGCCGCGAACTCGCCCGGAACCACGATCGCCCGATGTCACCTGATCGCCAACACCCTCGGCGGAAAAGGGCAGGTACTGGACGGCGGGCAGAACAACCTCGTCCCCTGCTGGCAGGTCGGGATGAACACCGGAACGCCCAGCATGCGGACCTACGAGAAGCAGGTGAAGGACGCAGTCGAGGCGGCCACCATGGGCCCGGATGATGCGGTCTACTACCAGGTGACACCCCTCTACAAGGACAGCGCCAGCACGATCCCCACGGGTGTCGCCATGAGCGCTGCGGTTCACCGGGCGGACGGAACGCAGAGTCTGCTGCCCATCACCGGCGTCACCAACACCCAGGGGACCACTGGACGGCTCAACCTCGGCAACTGATTCCAACCCGTTGATGCCTACGAGAGCCAGCATGAGTGGCCCACCCCGCCGCGGCCGTTTGACGTCACGGAGTCTTCCCTCAACTGGCCCCTATGGCACGCACAGCGACCTGGTTGCCGCGGCCGGGTCCCCGTGGGTGCGCGGCACCTCCGTCGACGGCGGGCAGCCGCTGTGGCCCGCCGACGAGCCGTGGCGGGGCGCCGTGAGGTGATCCCCTGAGAAGGGCAGGAGAAACCGCTCGGGGAGTCTGATCCAGTTCGCCGTGATGAGCTTGGCTGTCTTCGATGACGACCTTGACGGCCGGCGTCGGGCCAATCCCGAACTGGCCGTCACTCGAACCGGTTCGCTGGAGTCCTTCGTCTGTGCCTCCAGCTTCCTGGAATGTCGACTCGGTACTTCGCGGTCCTGACCGGTCCGAAGGCCGCCGCCGCAGCCCGTCGAGCACACCGTCCAAGAACATAGCGGCATCCACGGTGCACCCACCTTCCTGAACGCGCACGGAACCAGGGGTCCCGAGCGGGGCACCTCCCACGCTCGGGATCTCGACCAGCCCATGGCATGGCAGCTACTCCGCCGTCGCCAACACCTTCACGAACGGCGACCCCTGACCAATACGGATTCGTCAGTTCCAGAGTGCTGAGCCGGGCCGGGGGCGATGAGAGCCGTCCCCGGCCGACCAACTCCTCGAAGAAGCCCGCCACCAGATCGAGGTCACTGAAGATGAACTCGCCGAGGCCAAGCGCCGTTTCCCGGATCAGCCATCTACTTCAACGGCAGCGCAGCCTCCGGACTCGGTCTGGTGACCCCTGGGATCACCAGCGTGCGGGCCTGGGCTCCGTAGAAATGGGCGTCTGGTACGGCGTCCAGCCACAATGGTGGGCCCCTCTTGAACGGGATGCGCGGCATCGCTTCGGCACCGATCTCAAGCACTCGTACGACAAGGGCCGGCTGACCTATCGCCTGACCGGCCTCGACGTGATCGGCGAAGCCACGCCAGTACCCGTCACCATCTGCTTCTTCGCCGATCCGTGCTACCCCACCTTCGGGCAGCTCCCACAGGACTTCCCACGCGTCTTCGCCAACCCCGGCGCAGCATCGAAGCACCGCTACAACACGGACGGCGCCATGTGTCTCTGGTATCCGTACGACCCCGGGGAGCACCGATGGACGAGTTCGAAGGGTCTCCTCCATCTGTTCGAGATCGTCCGGACCCATCTGTTCCTGGAACACTGCTGGCGCCTCACCGGCGGAGAGAACGGCGGTCAGTGGCTCGTCGAGGACGCACCACACGGCCTGCCGGGGAGTAGCGCGTGGAAACCGCCTTCTTCATCTCGGCTGCGGCGCAGGCGAGCGGCTGGACGTGGGCAGGCACAGACCACCGCACTGATCGTTCCCGTCATTGCATTGGGCGGCGTCTACGTCACGTACGCGCTGAATCACCGGGCGCTGCGACGCGAGCGCCGCTCCAAGACGTTCGCCGAAGCGCTGACGGCGGTCGAGGAGTATCTGCAGATGCCGTACCGCATCCGCCGACGGCCGTATTCGCCGGACATCCACCGCGAGCTGACCGATGCGGCCAGCGCCCTCCTCGCACGGATGGCCTTCCACCACGCCTGGCTCCAGATCGAAGCCTCCGCGGTCGCCGAACCGTACGCCGCGCTCGTCGCAGCCGCCCGCTCCGAGGCCGGCGGCCACATGAGCGAGGCGTGGCAGCAGCCGCCGATCGACACCGACAGCGGCATGAGCCTCGGCGCGGCCTACTCCCGTGACCGGTCGAGCGCCGCCCGCGCTCTCTGCATCGAAGCCATGCGACGAAACCTCTGACAAGCGCGCGTAGGCGGGTGCTCTGAAGTGGGTGTCGGAGGGCTGTCGTAGCCCTTCATCTCACCGAAACAACTGCCCTCCATCGAGTTCTTGCGAGCCTGTGCGTCCGTGGGCAACTGCCACCTCGACTGGGCCCTTGTTTGTGCGACCGCGCTTCTGTGCCCGACCCGGGTCCTGCCTCTGCATGGAGCCCTGCCCGTCGGGGATCAGTGGCGAATGTCCGGGTTCAACGCTGCGTAGTCAGCGCCGATCCAGCACGGGAGTCAGCACCGTGGGGTCAGAGCATGCCGAATCGGGGCATTCTTGATGGGCGGGATTTTGGGGTCGCGGGAGGGCTCGTCGGGGCGTCTTCGTCGTGGGGTGGGGGGTGCGCACATGTGCTGGGGTTGAAGTGTGGTGACGGGCTACATGTGCCGTTGACCTGGGCGTTCCTATGGTGTGGCGACACGCACACGTCCCCTCCCCCATCCGGAAGTGGTACTCATGGCCGCCTCTGCCCCGTCGTCAGCCAGTCCTGGGAACATCAAGAGAATCGTCGCGGCGAGTCTCATCGGGACCACCATCGAGTGGTACGACTTCTTCCTCTACGGCACCGCCGCCGCGCTGGTGTTCAACAAGCTGTTCTTCCCGACCAGTGATCCGCTCACCGGGACGCTGATCGCGTTCATCACCTACGCCATCGGGTTCCTGGCGAGGCCGCTCGGCGGGGTGGTGTTCGGGCACTTCGGGGACAGGGTCGGGCGCAAGAAGCTCCTGGTGCTCAGCCTGCTCATGATGGGCGGGGCCACCTTCGCCATGGGGCTGCTGCCCACGTACGCGAGCATCGGCGTCGGGGCTCCCGTCCTGCTCACCGTCCTGCGGCTGGTGCAGGGGTTCGCGCTCGGCGGGGAGTGGGGCGGGGCCGTGCTGATCGTCTCCGAACACGGCGGGGCCGAGCACCGGGGGTTCTGGGCGTCCTGGCCGCAGTCCGGTGCGCCGGGCGGGAACCTGCTGGCGACCGGGGTGCTCGCCCTGCTCGCCGGGGTGCAGTCCGACGCGGCGTTCCTGGCCTGGGGCTGGCGCGTGCCCTTCCTCCTGTCCGGCGTCCTGGTGGTCGTCGGTCTGTGGATCCGGCTGTCCGTCTCCGAATCCCCGGTGTTCCTCGCCGCGCGGGCCGCCCGGCAGGGGCGTGAGGAGGACGCGCCCGTCGTCCAGGTGTTCCGGCGCGGCTGGCGTCAGGTGCTGACCGCGATCGGCACCCGGTTCGGCGAGAACATCTCCTACTACGTGCTGACCTCCTTCCTCCTCGTGTACGTCACCGTGCACTTGGGGCTGGCCAAGAGCACCGCACTGAACGCCGTCCTCATCGGCTCGGCCGTCCACTTCGTCACCATCCCGGCCTGGGGCGCGCTCTCGGACCGGATCGGCCGGCGGCCGGTGACGCTGATCGGGGCGGCCGGCATGGCCCTGTGGGCGTTCGCGTTCTTCGCCCTGGTCGACTCGAAGTCCTTCGCCGTCATCACCCTCGCCGTCACCGCCGGACTGCTCCTGCACGGCGCCATGTACGGGCCCCAAGCCGCCTTCATCTCCGAGATGTTCGACACCGACGTCCGCTACTCCGGCGCCTCGATGGGCTCGCAGCTGGCCTCGATCGTCGCCGGGGCGCTGGCTCCGCTCATCGCCGTCGAGCTCCTCAAGGACTACGGCTCCTCCGTCCCCGTTTCCCTCTACCTCTGTGCGGCCGCCCTGGTGACCACGCTCACCGTCGCGTTCGCCCGCGAGACCCGCGGCCGGGACCTCACCCGGGCCCGAGTCGAGTCGCCCTCCGGGGGTCGGGCGGCTCCGCTGCCGGCCGCCGTCGACCACCCCGCCTGATCCCGGCCCTGCGGCCACGGGAGAATGCCGCCATGACCTCCCCGCGGGAATCCGCCCTGCTCGAACTGCTCGAACTGCTGCGCCGCGGCGCTCCGGTCGAGCAGTTCGACCGGCCCGCCGCCGACGCCCGCTCCGCCGGGGCGGGCCCCGCCGAGCAGGCCCTCGTGGAGGAGGCCACGCGGGTGGCCCTGGACATCCGGCGTACGCTCGACCAGCACCGGCGGCGCGAGGCCGAGCTCACCGCCCTGTTCGACACGGCCGGCGACCTCGCCGCCCTGCGCGAGCTCGACGCGGTGCTGCGGGCCATCGTCCACCGGGCCCGCATGCTGCTCGGCACCGACGTCGCGTACCTGACCCTCAACGACCCGGCCGCCGGCGATACGTTCATGCGCGTCACCGACGGCTCGGTGTCGGCCGCCTTCCAGCAGCTGCGGCTCGGCATGGGCGAAGGGCTCGGCGGTCTGGTCGCCCAGACCGCCCGCCCGTACGCCAGCGCCGACTACCGCGCCGACGACCGCTTCCGGCATACGGACACCATCGACAACGGGGTCCGCGAGGAGGGCCTGCGCGGCATCCTCGGCGTCCCGCTGCGCGTGGGGACCCGCGTGATCGGGGTGCTGTACGCCGCCGACCGGGCGGTCCGCGACTTCGCGCCCGACGCGGTCGCGCTGCTCTCCTCCCTCGCCGACCACGCCGCCGTCGCCATCGACAGCGCGCGGCTGCTCGAAGAGACCCGGACGGCCCTCGTCGAACTGGGGGTCGCCACCGAGACCGCCCGCGCCCAGAGCGAGGCGACGCGGCTCGCCGCCGAGACCCACGACCGGCTCACCCGCCTCGTGCTGCGCGGCGGTGACGTGGCCGACGTCGCCCGTGAGGTCGCCGCCCTGCTGGGCGGCAGTCTGGTCGTGCACGACGCCGACGGCGCCGAGCTCGCGCGGGTCGGTACGGATACGGCGGTCCCGCCCGCGGGCCCGCCGGCCCACGCCCTCGCGGCCTCGCGCTCCGGCGGCCGCGCCGTCGCCGTGGACGGCGCATGGGTCTGCGCGGTCCTCGCCGGGCCGGAACTCCTGGGCAGCATCACCCTCGGCGGGCGCGGCGGCGGCCTGCCCGACACCGAGCGGCGGCTGTTCGAGCGGACCGGCCTGGTCACGGCGCTGCTGCTCCTGCTGCGTCGGTCCATCGCCCACGCCGAGGACCGGGTCCGCGGCGAACTGCTCGGCGACCTGCTGGCTCCGGCGGCCCCCGGACGCGTCCGGGACACCGGCAGCCAGGCGATCCGGGCCCGCAAGCTGGGGTTCGACCTCGCCCGCCCGCACGCCCTGGTGGTGCTGCACTGCGACCCCGCGCTGCGCTCCCGGCTGGCGGCGGAGGCCGCGCGCCACGCGCGCGCCCGCGACGGGCTGGCCGGGGTCCACGAGGGCCGCGTCGTCCTCCTCGCCGCTACGGACGACCCGGGCCCGCTCGCCCGCTCGCTCGCCGCCGAGCTCGGCCAGGCCCTGGGTGCCCCGGTGACCGCGGGCTCCGCGGGGCCCGCCGCCGGTCCGGAGGGGCTGCCGGGCGTGTACGCCGAGGCGCTGCGCTGCCTGGAGGCCCTGCACGCCCTCGGCCACACCGGCGGCGGGGCCGGCCTGCCCGACCTGGGCTTCCTCGGGGTGCTCCTCGGTGACGGGGCGGACCTGGGCGCCTACGTGGACCGGGTGTTGGGGCCCGTCGTCACGTACGACGCGCAGCGCGGAACGGAACTGGTCCGCACCCTGGAGGCGTACTTCGCGCACGGTTCCAGCCTGGCCCGCACCAAGGACGTCCTCCACGTGCACGTCAACACGGTGGTGCAGCGCCTCGACCGGGTCCGCCAGGTCCTCGGCGAGGACTGGAACACCCCGGCCGGGGCGCTGGAGATCCAACTCGCCCTGCGGATCCTGCGGGTGGCGGCGGGGCCGCGGCCCACCTCGGTGCCGCCCTCCCCGGCGTCCCGTCATCCGACCTCGCGGTGAGAGGCCCACGCCCCGAGGGTGAAGTCCTGCCCCTGGCGGCGGACTTCGACCGCTCCCGTCCCGCCGAAATGGGCCGGGACGAGCAACTCTGCCCGGTCGGCGGCACGTTCGAGGATGCGCCGACGGCTGGCGGCGGCCTGCGCCGGGTCCATGCAGAAGCAGCTGTTGCAGGCGGGGTGCAGGATCTGCACGGGGCTGTGCAGCAGGTCGCCGACGAAGACGGCCCGGTCGGCTCCGGAGGCGAGCCGCACCACGGAGGATCCGGGGGTGTGCCCGGGAGCGGACTCCAGGGTGAGGTGCTCGTCGATGCGGTGCGCGCCGTCCCAGAGCACCACCTGCCCGGCGCGGTGGACGGGCGCGATGCTGTCCTCGTAGATCAGCCGGTCGTCCTCCCGTGCTCCGCCGCCGTAGCCGTTGTCCGGCCCGAAGTGGTGGTCGTCCGCGGCCGGGACGAGGTACTGGGCGTTCGGGAAGGCGGGCACCCAACCCCCCTCCTGCGCAACGGTGTTCCAACCGACGTGGTCACCGTGGACGTGGGTGTTGACGACGATGTCCACGTCCTGCGGCCGGACGCCGGCGGCCCGCTCCAGCTCCCCGAGGAAGTCCCCCTCCCGCTGGTGGAAGAGCGGGGAGCCGGGCCGCTCCCGCCCGTTGCCCACCCCCGTGTCGACCAGGATGACCTTCCCGGCGCTGCGCAGGACCCAGGTCTGGAGGGCGAGCACCGCCCGGTCGCCGTCGACCTCCCAGTGGTCCGGTGACAGCCAGTCCTCGTTCTCCTTCCACACCTCGGCCCCGACCTCGGGCACGAGGCCGCGCGTGGGCCCGAGCGGCCCCTGCCACTCGACGACCCGGGTGATCTCGACATCACCCAGCATGATGCCCTGCCTGTTCCGACCGCCCTGGCCGCTGCGACTGCTCCGACTGCTCCGACTGCTCCGACTGCTCTGACTGTTCCGACTGCTCTCGCTGTTCATGACGTCGAGTCTACGAAGGGCAGTTGAGCCCCTCAATGTCTGTTCGGCTCATGAAGATACGCAGCCGTCTCACCTGTTGCGCCTGCGGATAATCTGGTCCCATGGATGTGGTGAGCGACGCCATCGCGGCCGTACGGATCGGGCAGCCCTCCTCCAGCCGGTTCAGGGTGAGCGGGAGTTGGTGCGTGCGCCTCGCACCGTACGAGGGCGCCGGCTTCCACGTGGTGCTGGAGGGCGGCTGCTGGCTGCTGCCCGACGGTGGCGGTGCGCCGGTGTCCCTCGGCGCCGGCGACGCGGTGTTGTTGCCGCACGGTACGGGGCACGTGATCGCCGACTCCCCCGCCGACGCGGCGACCGTGGCGCGGGCCCTTCCGTTCGAGCCGGCGCCCGGGGCAGCGGCGCCGGGCCGCGCCGGAGATTCGGTCGGCGGCGCGGTGGAGATGCTGTGCGGCAAGTACCGGCTCGATCGCAGCCGCGTCCACCCGCTCATGCTGGAGCTGCCGAGGGTGGTCCACCTGCCGAACCGGATCGGTTCCCACCCCGAACTCCGGGCGGCCATCTCGCTCTTGGGCGGTGAACTGGGCGGGCAGCGGCCCGGGGCGTGCATGGCGGTGCCGAGCCTGCTCGATCTCCTGCTCGTCTACATGATCCGCTCCTGGATGGCCGAAGGGCCGGGCGGGGCCTGGTCCGCCGTACTGGGTGATCCGGTCGCGGCCGCCGCCCTGCGGGCGCTGCACTCGGATCCGGCCGCGCCCTGGACGAACGAGCGCCTCGCCGCCGAGGCGGGCGTCTCCCGGCCCACGCTGGCACGCCGGTTCACCGCGCTGGTCGGCCGCCCGCCGATGGCGTACCTGACGTGGTGGCGGCTGACGTACGCGGCCACCCTGCTCCGGGACACGCCGGATTCCCTGGCCTCGATCGCGCGCCGGGTCGGCTACGGCACGCCGTACGCCTTCTCGCACGCCTTCAACAGGGAGTTCGGGACGACGCCGGGCCGCTACCGGGCGGGTGCGGCGAAGGCCTCGTGAACAAAGGGCCCGGCGCGACGGCAGGGCGCCCGCGAGCGGCGGGGGCGGGTCGCCGCCGCCGCTCGGGGCGCTCAGGGACCGGCCACCCGCTCAGCGGCGGACCGGGCACTGCTTCCAGGAGAAGTGGTACACGGAGTTGATGCTGCCGTCCGTGGAGTCGACGGTCATGTAGCTCGTCTTGTTCTTGTCGGAGGTCCCGACCTCCGCGCGCAGCTCGGTGTTGATGTTGAAGTTGCGCTGTTCGCCGCAGGGGGCGAAGACCAGGGCCTCGATGCCGGTCGTGTCGGTCACCTGCCAGTTGTCGGCGAGCGCACCATGGAACTGGTGGGACCGGTTGGCGGTCTGGCTCATGCCCTGGAAGTAGTAGCTGGCCTTCTGGGTACCGACCGCGCCGGGCTGCAGGTCGGCGTAGCCCCGGTAGTCCACGTGGGACACCGCGTACGTGTAGCCCTGCGGTACGTGTACGAGGAGGGAGAGCAGACAGTTCTTGCGGCCTTCGGTGGCGGCGACCCCGCCACCGGCCGAGGCCAGGTACTCGCTGTAGGTGACGGTGAAGGCCGAGTTGTCGGAGGCGACGGCGACGGCGGCGCTGCCGGGGCGGCAGCCCGAGCCGTTGACGGAGGCGACGTCGACGGTCACCCGGCCCGGGGGTGCTGCGGCAGTGGTGGCGGTGGCCCCGGCCGATGGGGAGAGCGTGACGAGGCATCCGGTCACGGCCGCGGCGGCCAGTGCGGCGCGAGCCTTGCGGGTGGTGCGAAGTGGCTTGATCACGTCGCCATGGATAGCCGCCGCGGGGGGCCGTACGGCCGCTCCGGGTACGCAGTCTCACCCGGTCGGACGGGCCGGTTCACCGGAGAAACGATTCAGCGCGCCGATCCCGGCGGCCGAATGGCCCGCACCTTCCGTCACCGCCCGCCTCGGCCGTGCCGTTCCTCACTAATAGTCCCGTATTTCTTATGATGGGCATCCCGCCGACGGAGGAGAGCCCATGCCCGGTCCGCCCGGCCCACCCCGCCCGCCCGGCCCGTCCGGCCCGCTCGGTACGCCCCTACGGCGGTCCGCCGCGCTGCTGTCCGCGTGCCTGACCGTGGCCGCCGCCCTCGCATCCCTCACCGCGGCCGCCTCACCCGCCTTCGCGGCGGCCACCCCCGCGCACGTATCCCCGCCGGGTCACCACCACACCGACGACAGCGCGTTCACGGCCGGGGCCGACCCCGCCGACCCCGCCGAAGCCGCCGAAGCCGCCGTCATCGGCGAAGAGCACGCCCGGGAGCACGCCCAGCGGCGGAGCGCGGCCAAAGGCCCCAAGGAATACCCGCAGTCGAAGCGCACCGCGAGCCTGGCCGCCCTCACATCCTCGCAGCAGAAGACCAACGCCCCCTTCCAAGCGGCCCGGTTCGGCCGGTTCACGGAGTTCTTCCCCTCCCCCGACTTCGGCGTCCACACCGCGCTGCTGCCGACCGGCAAGGTGCTGCTCTTCTCCTTCGAACGCGTCGAGACCAACCCCACCAAGGAGACCGGGCCCACCGACCGGATCGGCCCGACGAACGCCGGCCGCGCGTACCTGTGGGACCCGGCCAAGGGCACCGGGGCCCGGGCGTTCAAGAAGGTGGAACCCCCGACCGTCCTGATGCCCGACGGTACGTACACCCCCCGCCCGGCCCCCTTCTTCTGCGCCGGGCACGCCTTCCTCCCCAACGGCATGGTCGGCGTCTTCGGCGGCAACACCGGCGGCAAGGGCGGCAGCGGCGCCAAGCTGTCCTTCGTGTTCGACCCGTGGACCGAAACCTGGTTCCGCAACAAGGACATGGCCGTCGGCCGCTGGTACCCCTCGGTCGTGACGGGGGCGGACGGACGCCAGATCATCATGTCCGGCCAGTCCGAGCGGGGTACGGGCACACCCACCCCGGTCGTGGAGCGCTTCCCCGCGCTGCGCCATCCCGTGCCCTGGCGGACGTACGACATCCCGGTCGGCCTCGCGGCGGAACGGCTCCGCGCGGACGCTCCCTTCCGCAACGACTACCCGCACCTCTTCTCGCTGCGCGACGGCATGGTCTACGGGCTCGGCCGCGACGCCGACCAGCAGTGGCTGTTCGACCCGGTCAAGGAGACCCGCTCCGATCTGCCGCGGCGGCCCGCCGATTTCAGGGGCTACGGTTCGGCCGTGCCGCTGCCCGCCGGGTTCCGCGGTCCGGACTCCGTGCTCGTGCTCGGCGGCGATCCGCGCGACCCGAACACCTACCGGCTGTCCGGCGGCAAGTGGACCACCGAGGAGCCGCGCGCCTTCGGCCGTACGCAGGACGACACGCTGATCCTGCCGGACGGCACGCTGTTGACGGTCAACGGCGCCCTGGACACCCGGAACTACGGGCACGGGCCGTTCAATCCGCAGGCCGACCTCTCGTACCGGCAGATCGAACTGCGCGACGCCCGGGGCCACTGGAAGCTCGGGCCGGCGCAGCGCCTGCCCCGCGGCTACCACTCCAACGCCCTTGTGCTGCCGGACGGCCGGATGATGGTGACCGGTGACGAGCTCCAGCAGATCGCCAACGACCCGGACATCAAGGACACGATGGACGGCAGCATCGAGCTCTACGAGCCCGCGTACCTGCACCGGGGCGGCAGCCGGCCCGCCCTGGACCGGGTTCCCGGGGGCGAGTTGGGCTACGGCGCCGCATTCGAGGTGGGCAGTTCCACGGCGGCCAAGGTCACCCGCGCCGCGCTCCTCGCACCGACCACCGTCACCCACGCCGTGAACACCAGCCAGCGCCACCTGGAACTCCCGATCACCGGCGTACGCGGATCCTCGATCGGGCTCCGGACGCCGCCGGGCGCGGCGGACGCCCCACCCGGGTACTACATGCTGTTCCTGCTCGACGCGAAGGGGGTGCCGAGCACGGCGAAGTGGGTCAAGCTCGGCAGCCGCCGGTAAGAGCGGCCGCCCGCCGCAGCGGCCGCCCGCCGCAGCGGCCTCCGGTAGGAGCGGCCGCCGGTGGACCCCTCGCCCGTCAGGGCCCCGGCGGCGGCTCGACCCGGGCCAGCCAGGCGGTGAGCAGCACCTCCAGCTCGGCTGCCTGCCGCGGGGTGAGGCCTTCGAGCAGGCTCCGCTCGTTCTCCATGTGCTCGGTGAACGCCCGGTCGATCAGCTCGCGCCCGGCCGGGGTCAGCGCGACCACGCGCCCCCGGCCGTCTGCGGCCGAGCGGCGGCGCGCGACGAGGCCGTCCCGTTCGAGGCGGTCGATGCGCTTGGTCATCGCACCCGTCGTGACCATGGTGTGCACCGCCAGCTCGCCGGGGGCCCTCTCGTACGGGGCCCCCGCGCGGCGCAGTGCGGCCAGTACGTCGAACTCCCCCTCGCTCAGGCCGTAGCGGCGGTAGACGAGGCAGAGCCGGTCCGTCAGGAGCAGCCCGAGCCGGTGCAGCCGCCCGATCACGCCCTGCGGGGACACGTCGACGTCCGGGCGCTCGCGCGCCCACTGTGCCTGGATGCGGGCGACATGGTCTGCGGGCGCAGGCACGCGCGCCCCCGTCCGCTCTTCGTTCGGTTCCGGTTCCTGCTTCACCGGACCAGCATACCTTCCATGGAAGGTATTATAGCTTCCATGGAAGCCAATCTCCGGTGGTCGCTGGTCACGGCGACAGCGCCGATCGCGTGGGGTACGAACTACTACGTCACACGGGAGTTCCTCCCCGACGGCCACCCCCTCTACGGCGCGGCCTTGCGGGCACTGCCCGCGGGCCTGCTGCTCCTGGCCGTCCGCCGGAAGCCGCCCCGCGGATCCTGGTGGTGGAAGTCCCTGCTGCTCGGCTTCCTCAACATGAGCGCGTTCTTCGCACTGATCTACGTGGCCGCGCAACGGCTGCCGACGAGCGCGGCCTCGACCGTCATGGCGACCGCGCCGCTGGTGATGATGCTGTTCGCCTGGGCGCTGATCGCCGAGCGGCCGGGGCCGCGCCGGCTGACGGGCGCCGGTCTCGGCGTGGCCGGGGTGTCCCTGACGCTGTTCACCGGGGCCGTGCCGATGGACCCGGTCGGCGTGCTGGCCTCTGTGGCCGCGATGGCGATGTCCTCGTTCGGCTACGTCCTGGCCAAGCGGTGGAGCGCGGAGGTCGACGTCCTCGCATCGACGGCGTGGCAGTTGCTGGGCGGCGGGCTCCTGCTGCTGCCGTTCGCCATCGCCGTGGAGGGATCGCCGCCGGCGCTCGACCTTCCCGAGCTGCTCGGATTCGCCTATGTCACGGTCGTCGCGACGGCGGTGTCCTTCGCGGCATGGTTCACCGGGCTGCGGCGGCTGCCGGCCGCGACGGTCGGCTTGCTCGGGCTGCTGAACCCGGTCACGGGCGTGCTGTTGGGTACGGCGATCGCCGGAGAAACACTCACCCTTCGACAGATCTGCGGACTCCTGCTGACCCTGACGGGCATCCTGCTCGGGCGGAAGGGAGGATTCCTCACAGCTCGTGACGGCAGGAATTCGGCACGTAGCGATAACATAAATTCCGGACTGAATTGCCGTCAATAAGGGTTTGGTACATATCTCGATTAGATAACGAGATCCCTAAAATGGCCTGGACCAATAACACCCTACGCGCGTAACTGGCCTTATTTTTAAGCAAGTTGACGGTTCATCAAATCAGGCCAGAAGGTAACGGTCTGATATCTCGGGCCCCATTCCAGTTTGTCCGAATTCTCCACCGCGTCGGTCTGGCAGGCTTCCGCGCACCCACTCCTCCCGACCAAGGATTTGAGGTGCGCATGACTAGACATCGCAGGAAGCCGCGCGAACACCGGCGCAAGCCCCGCAGGTTGATACTCCTCACCGCCGCCATGGCCACGGCGGCGGTGATAGCGGGCGGCATCGCCTACTCCGGGCTCGGCGACGACGCCCAGGCAGGGACGCCCGTACTGGCCGAGGCGGCCGCGGACTCCCTCACACCGGCCTCCGCACCGGCCCGTGACGCGGAGCCGGCACCCCTCGTGGGCGAGCCCGCCAGCGAGACCGCCAAGGGCATGGTCTTCGACGGACTCAAGGCCGCGCCGAAGGGCGACCGTTGCGTCGGCGTCTACCGCACGGAGGCCGGGCTCTGCACGCACGGCCCCGACGCCCCGCCCAAGGACGTCGACATCAAGGCCGACGTGGCCCCCGTCATCAAGACGAAGGCCCCGGCCGCCGACCCGGCCAAGCCCGATTCGGGCGACGCCGCCGCGGCCGAAGGCAGCGGGCGCCCTCAGGACGCGCCCGCAGCCGACGCCGGCTCCGCCAAGTCCGCCCCCGCCGCGGCGCCCTCGCCGGCGGCGGCCGGAGGCAGCAGCCAGGCCGTCGCGGCCGGTCCCGCCGGCCAGACCGTCCAGTGCGACGGCGACGGCAGCACCGGCAACCGCGTCCAGGTCGTGTACGTCCACGGCTCCGACCGCGACCGCTACTCCGAGTACCTCGCCTCGTTCCGCAAGTGGGCGGCCGACGCCGACCTCATCTACTCGACGAGTGCCCAGGAGACCGGCGGCGTCCGCCACATCCGCTTCGTCACGGCCGCGGACTGCACGCCGACGGTGCTCAACATCGAGCTCCCGGCCTCGGCGCTCTCCGAGTTCAGCGCGACCAACAACGCGCTCGCCGGCAAGGGCCTCGACCGCCGCGACCGCAAGTACATGATCTTCGCGGACACCCAGGTCTACTGCGGCATCGGCACCTTCGCGGGCGACGAGCGGCCCGGCCAGGACAACCAGAGCAACTTCGGTCCCTCGTACGGCCGTACGGACTCCGGCTGCTGGGGCGGCCACACCGCGGCGCACGAGCTCGGCCACAACCTCGGCGCGGTCAACAACAGCGCCCCCAACACCAGTCGCGGCGCCCACTGCACGGACGAGTGGGACGTCATGTGCTACTCGGACACCCCGTACTACCCGCAGATGCGCAACGTGTGCACCAACCAGGCCGCCGAGAACATCCTGGACTGCAACCACGACGACTACTTCCACACCAACCCCAAGGCGGGCAGCTACCTCGCCACGCACTGGAACATCGCGAACAACCAGTTCCTGATGAAGGCCAACGGCGGCGGCGGTGGCACCAACCCCGACCCGAACCCGAAGCCCACGCCGAGCCCCACGAAGAAGCCCACCCCGACGCCGACCAAGAAGCCCACGGGCGGCCCGAAGGTGACGGCGGCCCAGATCCAGTCGGACTCCGTCGTGGTGAGCTGGCCGAAGGTCGACGGGGCCGCGTGGTACCAGGTCCTGCTGAACGGCAAGCACCTGACCTGGGTCCAGTCGCAGGCCCTGCGCATCTACAACCTCAAGCCCGGCACGGAGTACAAGGTCGCCGTCTCGGTCCGCGACACCTCCGGCCGTGACAGCGGAGCCGGCTCCACCACGGCCTTCCGTACGAAGGGTGCGGGCGGCGGCACCACCACCCCCGGTGCCCGCTACACGCTCGGCAACGGCAGCACCGGCATGAACGCCGAGCTGTGGGGCGGCCGCAGCGCCGACGGCACGGTCCTCGTCGGAAGCCGCGCCAACGGCTACGCCCAGCAGCAGTGGCTCTTCGAGGACGCGGGCAGCGGGCTCGTCCGCCTCAAGTCCGCCGTCTCCGGCAAGTGCATGCAGGCGGGCGGCGCTCCGGCCGCCGGCATGTGGATCGCGCAGCAGCCCTGCGGCGGCAACTCCGCACAGCAGTGGAAGCTGTCGTCCCGCGGCGGCGGTGTGACCGTCACCGACGCGAGCGGCGGCTACGCCCTGACCGTCAGCAGCCGCCCGTACTACGGCGCCTGGCTGCTCGACCTCCAGCGCACGGACGGCCGCGCGTCCCAGGTGTGGACGGTCCAGAAGGCCGGCTGACCTTCCGGATCCGATCCCGCCCGCCGCCGGTGGACGGCCGCCCCCACGCGGCCGTCCACCGGCCCCCTCATCTCCCGCGCACCGCGGCTCATCCCCGCAGCGCAGCACCTCGCATCCCACCGCACCAGGAGCACCCAACGATGCGTACACGTCCCGCTTTCCCGGTCCGCAGCGGACTCGGCTTCCTGTTCCTGTTCCTCGCCCAGGCCCTGGCCGTGGCCGTTCCCATCGAAGCCCAGGCCCACGGCGACACCGTCAAGGTCGTGATCACCGGGCAGCGGGAAGGCCATGTCACCACCGAGATCACCTGGGAGAACGACGGGGACGCCATCGACGAGGCGGTCGCCGCGACGGTGAACTCGGCCAGCCCCGACGGCTCCCGCCTGATGGGGCCCTGGCGGCTGGTGCGCGACGCCGGGTCGCGTACCGGCTGGAGCACCGCCGAGGTGCTGCCGCCCGGGACGTGGAAGGTGAGCGTCGACGTGGGTTTCCCGTCGCTCGGGCACGGAGAGAAGGAGATCGCGGTCCCGGTGGTCGACCCGGCGCCGTCCGCGGCCACGCCGAGCGCGGCCGCCCCGTCCGGCGCCGCATCGCCCGACCCTTCGGGCGCTTCGGCTCCTCCCGCGTCCTCCGGGGCGGCTGCCCCGGCCCCTGCCGCTGAGAGCGAGGGCACGGACCGTACCGTCTGGTGGACCACGGCGGGTGTGGCCGTGATCGCCCTGGCCGGCGCAGCCGGCGGCGTACTGCTGCGCCGCGCCCGGGCCCGCAGGCTCTGAGGCCGAGGCCGGAACGGAAGCCGAAGGCGACGGCGACGGCGACGGCGAAGCCCAGGCCTGGGCTTCGGGGCGTCGTGGCCGAAGACGGTGGTACGACCTGACAGCCGAACGCGTCCGCGTTGACAGTGGAATCGGCCGTGCCGTTCATTCGGCGCATGCACCTCACCACCGCCGCCGCCGTACGCTCCACCCTCCGCGTCGTCCGCCCCTTCCACACCTTCGAGGGTGAGGGCTTCCCGGTCCGCCGGCCCTTCCCGCAGCCGGATTTGCCCCTGGTCGACCCCTTCCTGATGGTCGACCAGGTCGGCCCGCACCTGCTCGGCCCGGGCGAGGCCAAGGGCACGCCGCCGCACCCGCACCGCGGTTTCGAGACCATCCAGTACGTCATCGAAGGCCCCATGGAGGACGTCGACTCGGCGGGGCACGTGCGGGTCATGCACCCCGGCGAGGTGCAGTGGCTCACGGCCGGGTCGGGGCTGGTCCACCTCGCCCGCCCCGCCCCCGAACTGCTGGCCGGCGGCGGCCCGCAGCACCTGCTCCAGATCTGGGTTAACCTGCCGGCCCGGCTCAAGTCCACGCCGCCGCGCGTCCAGTACGGCTCCGCCCCCGGCGGCATTCCGCGGGTGGTCACCGAGGACGGCGGCGCCGAGCTCACCGTGATCGCCGGCAGCACCCACGGGGTGCGGGGACCCTTCGAGACCCACACCCCGGTGCTCGTCGTGCACGCCCGCCTCACGGCGGGCGGGCGGGCCGAGTTCACCGTCCCGACCGGGCACAGCGCCCTGCTGTACGTGCTGTCCGGGACGGCCGCCACCCCCGACGCCCGGCTCCCCGACGGCCACCTGGCCATCCTCGGCCGCGACGCGGAGCGGTTTGCGGTCCAGGCACCGGAGGGGGCGGCCGAGGTGCTGGTCCTGGCGGGCGAGCCGCTCGGGGAACCCGTGGCCCGCACCGGCCCGTTCGTCATGAACACCGCCGCCGAGATCCGGCAGGCCCAGATGGACTACCAGCACGGCCTGATGGGGCACATCGACGGCTGACGGGACGGGCGATCTCGGCCCCCGTCACGGCGAGCGCACCGCCGCAGCGGACCGTTTCACCGGGCCGGTCCGGCTGCCGCCGGGCGCGAACGACGGGCGGGAAATCCCGGTGCGCCGTGCCGTCCGGGCTGCCTACCCTGCCGGAATGAGTACTCGCACCTTCCGGATCACCGTCCGCGGCTCTTTCGACGGCCTCAGCGCCGAGCAGCGCGCGGAGCTGCTCGCCGCGGCGCCGGAGCACGACATGATGCGCTCGGCCTACACCACCGAGGGCCACCTCTCGTACGACATCGCCGTCGGCCCCTTCTTCACGTTCCGCTTCCTCGACTCGGGCGAGGCCGAGGAGGACATCCTCGACGCGACGGCCCGCGCCGAGCTCGCCGCCGAGAGCCGGCTCACCGAGCGCGGCTACGGTTTCAAGCGCCTCACGTCCCGCGCGCAGGACCTCTCGCTCGCCCCGCTGAGCAAGCGCCAGCGCCAGGCGGCTGCGCGCGGCGAGGCCTGAGCGCTCGGCTCGGTGACCCCCGCGCGGCCTGCGACAATCGGCCTTTCGAAACGATCGGGGGGGACGGCACCGCATGTACGGAGTCGGGAACACGAAGCGGCTGGGGCGAACGATGGGCCTCGTCATGGGCGCCGCCGCGCTGGTGGCGGGTACGGCGGGGTGCGGCGGATCCGGGAACGCGGCCGGGGCTGACAAGGCGGGCGCGCCGGCCGGCGGCGCCGTCGCGAGCCCGAGCGGCACACCGGGGCCCGGTCCGGAGCGGCTCAAGGCCCTGCTCGTCGCGGAGGGCGAGAAGTTCGGGCCGTACGAGGTCGGCGATCCGCTCCTCGACGAGCCCATGAGCGAGGACTACGAGGCGCAGCCGGCGCAGTGCCGTCCGCTGACCAGCCTCGGCAAGGCGGGTCACACGGCCCAGGCCTTCGCCAAGGCGGACGTGCCCGGCGAGTGGCAGGCGGTCGGCACCGAGATCCTGCTGCGCTCGTACCGGGACGCCGGGGCCGCGGCCGCCGCCGTGAAGTCCCTCGCGGACGCGGGCGTCCGGTGCGCCGGCGGCTATGCGGAGGACCGTGCGCTCGTCGAGGCGAAGGTGCTCAGGGTGGAGCCGGTCCAGGCGCCGGCGCTGGGCGACGAGGCGCGCTCGTACCGCATCGTGACGCAGGACGTGAAGGACCCGGGGATCTCGCTGTACAAGTACCTCACACTGATCCGCTCCGGGTCCGTGACGCTCGCGTTCCGCTCGGACGTCATCGACACCAAGGACTTCGGCGGGGTACCGCAGGAGATCGTCGCCGGACAGTGGGAGAAGTTCACGAAGGGCGCCGCGGCCCCCGCTTCCTAGGGGGTTGTCCGCAAAGTGGCGGCGTCCGCCCGCAGGGCGGGCCGGGACTTTGCGGACACCCCTGGGCCGACACCCCCTGCGGGTGCGCCGGCGCTGTGGCTCAGTCCTTGATCCCGGGGAAGCCGTAGTTGTGGACGGGGAAGACCTCGGGGCGGCCGCCCGTGCTCTGCCAGCCCTGGGCTTCCACGACGGGCATCAGCTTCTCCGCGAACACGTTCGCGTGCAGCTCGCTCTCCCACATGTCGTAGATGTCCAGGCCCTCGGGGCTCGCGACGCAGACGTGCGAGAGGCAGCCGTCGAACATGCCGGGGATCGACAGGAGCTCCGCGTGGAGGGCGTCGTACTGCTCCGCCGTGATGCCCGGGACGGTGGCGTGCATCAGGATCGCCATGGCAGGTCACTCCTCGCGTGCCGGGTCAGGCCCCTCCACCGCCGCCCGGTGGCGGCCCCTGTCCACGGGGACAGGACAGCACGCAAACGAGGGGACGGCATCCGCGAACGGTGCCGTCCCCTCGAAGGGCCAGGTCAGACGGTCTGGGCCGGCTCCGGCTCCGCCACCTTCGCGGGGGCCTCGGCGGGCGTGCCCGACTCGACGGTGCGCGGTCCGTGTGCTCCGCGCAGGCCGATCCAGCTGATCACCGCGACCAGGGCGAAGGCGACGGCCCCGATCCAGAAGGTGAGGGTGAACCCGGACTCGGCGGGCAGGGCCGGGACGCCGGCGGGCAGGTGCTCGATGGTCTTCGACGCCAGGATCGTGGTGACGATGGCGCTGCCGATCGCGCTGCCGGTGGAGCGGGAGATCGAGTTGATGCCGTTGGCGATGCCGCTCTGGTGGTGCGGGACGCTCGCCATGATGACGGCGGGCATGGCCGCGTAGCCGAAGCTGACGGCCGCGCCGACGATCAGACCGGCGCCGATCACCGAGAAGCTGTGGCCGTGGTCGAGCGCGAGCCAGCCGAAGCCGACCGCGCCGAGCCCGGCGGCGAGGCCCAGGGCCACGCGCGGTCCGCGGTGGCGGACCAGCTGGCCGCCGATGGGCGAGGCGAGCAGGGAGACGATCGCGCCGGGCAGCAGGAACTGGACGGAGGCGCGCAGGATGGAGGCGTCGAAGCCGTAGCCGGTGAGCTTCTGCGGCATCTGGACGAGGTACGAGACGCCCAGGAAGTTCGCGAACATGCCGAAGCCGACGAGGATGCCGGCCAGGTTGGCCATGAGAACCGGGCGGTGGACGAACATCCGCATGTCCACGAGCGGCTCGCTGACCTTGAGCTCCGTGAAGACCCAGACGGCGGTCATGACGGCGGCGCCGGCGAAGCTGCCCAGCGTACGGCCGGAGGTCCAGCCCCACTCGTGGCCCTGCGAGATGGGCAGCAGGAGCAGCAGGAGGGTGATGCCGAGGGTCAGCGCGCCGAGGAAGTCGGTACGGCCGCCGGTCTTGTGCCGGGTCGCGGGGACCAGGAACGCGACGGCGAGCAGGGCGAGGACCGCGAAGCCGGTCGCCATCCAGAAGGCGTTGCGGTAGTCGGCGTCGGAGCCGGAGGTGAGCAGGCCGGTGGCGACGAGCGCCAGGCCGCTGCCGAAGGCGAGGGTGCCGCTGACCAGGGCCATCGCGCCGGGGAGCTTCTGCGGGCGGACTTCCTCGCGCAGCACCGAGAGGGCGAGCGGGAAGATCGCGGTGGCGGCGCCCTGCAGGACGCGGCCGAGGATCAGCAGCGGGAGCGAGGTCGCGACGGCGGCGATGACGGAGCCGACGACCATGACGCCGAGGACCGCCACCAGCGTGGGCTTCTTGCCGTGCTGGTCGCCGAAGCGGCCGAGCAGCGGGGTGAAGACGGCGGCGGACAGCAGCGTGGCGGTGGTCACCCAGCTCACGTTGGCGGTCGAGGTGCCGAGGTCGGTGCGGATGAGGCCCAGGATCGGGACCGGCAGGGTCTGCATCATCGACACGACCATGGCGGCAAGGCTCAGGGCGAAGACGATGACCGTCTCGTTCCTGTTCTTGGCCTCGGCGGGGGCGGGGGCGGCGGTGCTCATGGCTGGCAGGACCTTCTTAGTGCTTCAGATCGCAGATGTTTGATGTCATCAAGTAACTCCGTCGACGGTAGACGTCGATAGTTAAAGTGGTCAAGTAAACAATTGACAATGTCAACCACCTGAGTACGCTCGACGGCATGAGCGCCAGCACCCGACCCGCCCCCACCAAGCTCGAACTTCTTGAGCTGCTCGCCGCCATCGGAACCGCCCAGTGGCGCGATTTCGCGGCCGCGGCGGCCCACTACGGCCTCACGTCCACCCAGGCCCGGGTCCTCGCCCAGCTGAACGGCCCGCTGCCGATGCGCGGCCTGGCCACCCTCCTGGTGTGTGACGCATCGAACGTCACCGGGATCGTGGACCGCCTGGAGGCCCGGGAGCTGGTGCGGCGCGAGCCCGACCCCTCCGACCGCCGCGTCAAGAACGTCGTGGCCACGGACGCCGGCCGCGAGATCATCCGCCGCGTGCGCGAGGAGATGCAGGCGACGCACGGCGCGCTGGACACCCTCGACGCGACCGAGAGCGCGACGCTCTACGCCCTGCTGGAGCGGCTGCGCCCGACCATGGAGAAGGACGCGACCTAGGGGGTGGCCGCGAAGTCCCGCCTGTCCCGCGGCGCCCGGCAGCCCGCCCTGCGGGCGGACGCCGCCACTTCGCGGACACCCCCTAGTGACCTGGTTTTGAGGTCGTGGGTCGCCACGTGAGGCGTCCCCTGTTTCAGATTGCGGTGTTCGCCCGCGGCAGAGCGGGGGTTC
>NZ_JBFAZJ010000041.1:0-52893 GCF_040681715.1 Streptomyces sp. NPDC051582 | reverse complement strand
CTTGACCGTCAGGCTGCGGCGGGAGCGGACCCGGCCGTCGCCCGCGCACTCGGGGCACGGGGTCGGGACCACGGTGCCGAAGCCCTGGCACTGGGACACCACGCACTCCGCGACGAGCCGCCGTACACCGGGGGCCGACGGCCCCCGGCGTACGGTTTAGTCGAGGTAGTCGCGCAGCACCTGCGAACGCGACGGGTGGCGCAGCTTCGACATGGTCTTGGACTCGATCTGACGGATGCGCTCACGGGTGACCCCGTACACGCGGCCGATCTCGTCCAGGGTCTTCGGCTGGCCGTCGTTCAGGCCGTAACGCATCGAGACGACGCCCGCCTCGCGCTCCGAGAGCGTCCCCAGGATCGACTGGAGCTGCTCCTGGAGGAAGGTGAACGACACCGCGTCGGCCGGCACGACCGCCTCGGAGTCCTCGATGAGGTCACCGAACTCGCTGTCGCCCTCCTCACCCAGCGGGGTGTGCAGGGAGATCGGCTCGCGGCCGTACTTCTGGACCTCGATGACCTTCTCGGGGGTCATGTCGAGTTCCTTGCCCAGCTCCTCCGGAGTGGGCTCCCGGCCGAGGTCCTGGAGCATCTGGCGCTGGACGCGCGCCAGCTTGTTGATGATCTCGACCATGTGGACGGGGATGCGGATCGTGCGCGACTGGTCGGCCATGGCACGCGTGATCGCCTGCCGGATCCACCAGGTCGCGTACGTGGAGAACTTGAAGCCCTTGGTGTAGTCGAACTTCTCCACGGCGCGGATCAGACCGACGTTGCCCTCCTGGATCAGGTCCAGGAAGAGCATGCCGCGGCCGGTGTAGCGCTTGGCCAGCGAGACCACGAGGCGGAGGTTGGCCTCCAGCAGGTGGTTCTTGGCACGACGGCCGTCCTCGACGAGGATCTCCAGCTCGCGCTTGAACGCGGGCTTGTGGTCCTCCTCCTCTTCGAGCTTGTACTCGGAGAAGAGACCCGCCTCGATCCGCTTGGCGAGCTCGACCTCCTGCTCGGCGTTGAGGAGCGGCACCTTGCCGATCAGCTTCAGGTAGTCCTTGACGGGGTCGGCGGTGGCGCCGGCCACCATGACCGTCTGCGCCGGGGCGTCGTCCTCGTCGTCGTCGGACAGGACGAAGCCCTGGGTGCCGCCGGGCTTGGGGGCCTCTTCCTCGACGTCGTCGACGAGGTCCTCGGCGGCCCAGTCCTCACCCTCGGCGGCCGGGGTCTCGCCTTCGTCGGCGTCCTTGGCGCTGGTCTTCTTGGCCGCGGCGGCGGTCTTCTTCACCGCGGTCTTCTTCGCGGCGGTCTTCTTGACCGTCCGCTTCTTCGGCTCGGCGACGGCGTCGGCCGTCACCTCGTCCTCGGTGGCCGCGGCCGGCGAAGCGGATATCGCCGCCGCGGTGGCGGGGGCCGCGCTGGTGGCCGAGGTCTTGCGCGCACCGATGGGGCGCGGCGCGGCGGCCGCCTTCTTGGTCACGGTGCGGGCAGGCGCGGCGGCCGCCTTGCGGGGCTTCTTCGCGGCAGCCTTCGTGGCGGGGGCGGCGCTGACGTGCAGCGCGACACCCTCCTCGTCCAGGACCTGGTTCAGGCTGCGCAGGACCCGCTTCCACTGGTCCACCGGGATGCGGCCGGCCTCGAAGGCCTGGCGCACGTCGTCACCGTTGATGTGACCCTGCTCGCGGCCGCGCTCGACGAGCGCGACGAGGGCCTCCGATTCGGCGATCTCCGGAGGGAACGTACGGGACGGGCTGAGCGACACAAGGAGCCTCTCGTTGCGAACAGATAGGGAGTGGGCGGGACATCTTCGCGCGGACTCGGGAAACAGACCCGAGGGGGGTCTGTATTCCGGGGCCGCGCGAGGACACCTGTCGGTTCATCGCATGCCCGAGTCGATTCGTTACGCGCTGAATTGAGTGACCTGCGCCACGCTGTGGGCGCGCAACCATTCGGCCGTGGATCCGTCCGCGCCCGCGCCCCCTTCTCCGTCAGCCCGTTTTGCGGGCCTCGGTGAGGAAACGGGCGGTGTGCGCCACGAACGGGCCGTCACGTTCGATCTGTTCGTGGAGCTCGCGCAACCGGTCCCGGTACTGCCCGACCGTGAAGCCGGGCACCATCCAGATCACCTTCCGGAGAAAGTAGATCACGGCTCCGACGTCGTGGAACTCCGTACGCAGTCTTTCGGAGCGCAGATCCACCACTTCGAGTCCCGCCCTGCCCGCGCCCGTGACGGCGTCGTCGGGGTGGCGGCTGCGCCGGACCTCCCGCGACCGGTTTGACCTGATCCCGCGGATCGGGGGCCGCCGCGCACCACCGCACATCCGAGCGGGGTCCATTAGAGTGGAGGCGGGCCGTGACTGGCGTTCGGGTGGATCACCACCGGGGAGCGGCCCGGCGTATGTCCGTACGTACGTCTCCTGCCGCGCGCCTGGGCGAACCGCGAACCCCGCGACACGCGAATCCGCGCACCGCGATCCGCAGCGACGCCCAGGAGCCCCGTTGACGACTGCCCAGACCGCCACCGCCACCGCCGTCGGCCCCGCCCGGCTGATGGACGGCACCGCCCTCGCCCGCCGCGTCTCGGAGCGGACCGCCGTTCTCGCGGCGAAGATCACCGAGCGCACCGGCACCGCCCCCTGCCTCGCGACCGTGCTGGTCGGCGAGGACCCGGCGTCCGTGACGTACGTGAAGATGAAGCAGAACCGCTGTGCCAAGGCCGGGATCACCTCCCGCCACGTGGAGCTGCCGGCGTCGACGACGACGCAGGAGCTCGTCGCCGCCCTCACCGCCCTGTCCGAGGACCCGCAGATCAGCGGCATCCTGCTCCAGCACCCGGTCCCGCACCACATCGACGAGCGCGCCGCCTTCGAGGCCATCGCCCCGGGCAAGGACGTCGACGGCGTCACCATGCACTCCTTCGCCGCCATGGGCTTCGGGCTGCCGGGCTTCGTGTCCTGCACCCCCGGCGGCATCATGCGGCTGCTCGCCGAGTACGACGTGGACCTGACCGGCAAGCACGCCGTGGTCGTCGGCCGCAGCGCGATCCTGGGCAAGCCGGCCGGCATGCTGCTGCTGGAGCAGAACGCCACCGTCACCTACTGCCACTCCCGCACCGTGGACCTCCCCTCGATCGTGCGCCAGGCCGACGTGCTGGTCGCCGCCGTGGGCAAGGCCGAGTTCATCCGCGGCGAGGACATCAAGCCCGGCGCCGTCGTCCTGGACGCCGGTTACAACGAGGGCAACGTCGGCGACGTCCACTTCGAGTCGGCCGCCGCCCGCGCCTCGCTGATCACCCCGGTCCCGGGCGGCGTCGGCCCGATGACCATCGCCGTCCTGCTGGAGCAGACCGTGCAGGCGGCCGCCGCACAGGCCGGTCTGGAGCTCGCGGACCTCTGACCGCCGCCCGCGGGGACGCCCCGTACGGATGCGCCCCGGGCCCTCTGCCCGGGGCGCATCCGCGTTCCGGGGGTGTCCGGATTCTTCCGTACGGAGCCTGACGGGCGCCGGGGAGCGGGCGGTATCTTTGCGCCGGGGCGCGGGATGACACGTGCAACACGTTTCCTGGGGGGAACTGCTGATGGACCTGTTCACGCCACTGGAGCTGCCGGGCGGCGCCACCTTGCCCAACCGCCTGGCGAAGGCGGCCATGGAGGAGAGCCTCGCCGGGGCGGGCCAGCTGCCCGACGAGCGCATCGAGCTCCTCTACCGCCGCTGGGCGCGGGGCGGCGCCGGCCTCCTGATCACCGGGAACGTGATGGTCGACCGGCGGGCGCTGACCGCCCCGGGCACCATCGTCCTCGATGCCCACTCCCCGCTCGACCCCTTCCGCCGCTGGGCCGAGGCGGCCTCCGGTGGCGGCGGCCGGGTCTGGATGCAGATCAACCACCCCGGCCGGCAGGTCGGCTCCGAGATGCCCGGCACGGCCTGGGCGCCGTCCGACATCGGGGTGAGCCTCGGCAAGCACACCAAGCGCTTCGCCCGCCCCACCGCGATGACCGAGGCCGACATCGAGGCCACCGTCGCCCGGTTCGCGGTCACCGCCCGGCGGGCCGAGGAGGCGGGCTTCGACGGGGTGCAGATCCACGCCGCCCACGGCTATCTGATCAGCCAGTTCCTCTCCCCGCTGGTCAACCGGCGCACCGACCGCTGGGGCGGCAGCCCGGAGAACCGGGTCCGGCTGCTGACCGAGGTCGTCCGGTCCGTCCGCGCGCAGGTCGGCCCCGGCTTCGCCGTCGGCGTCAAGCTCAACACCGCCGACTTCCAGCGCGGCGGCTTCGACACGGAGGACGCCGCGCAGGTCCTCGCCGCCCTCGACGGCCTCGGCGTCGACCTGGTCGAACTGTCCGGCGGCAGCGTCGAGAGTCCCGCCACCCTGGGCCGCACCGCCGACCTGCGGACCCTCGAACGGGAGGCGTACTTCCTCTCCTTCGCCGAGGGGTTCCTGGACGCGGCCACGATGCCGCTGATGCTGACCGGCGGGATAGCCCGCCAGGAGACCGCGCGCAAGGTCCTGGCGCGCGGGGTCTCCGTCGTCGGGCTCGCCTCCGCGCTGGCGTTCCGCCCCGACCTGCCGGCCCGCTGGCGCGCCGGGGAGGACGTACGGGTGACCGTGGAGCGGCTGGGGTGGAAGGACCGGGACCTGGCCGGGGCGGGGCTGCTGGCCTTCGTACGGTTCCAGCTGCACCGGCTGGCCCGCGGCCTGGAACCGCGCCCGAAGGCCTCCCCGCGGGCCGCGTTCGCCCTCGACCAGCTCCAGCACTGGCGCCGGGTGCGGGCGTACGGGGCCTGGCTCGCCCGCAATCCCGAGCCCGAGGACGTCCACGCCCTCGTGGGCTGAGACCGGCCGCCGGCGCCCCGGCCGGGCCGTTCAGAGCGGGGCCGGCTCCCTTCGTACGGCCGCCACGATCGGGGAGGTGCGGAACTCCCGGGCCAGCGCGGCCAGCGGCCGGGAATCCAGCCGGTACGGCTCGGACAGGCCCTGGTCGGCCGCGGCCGCGCGGTCGGCGGCCTCGGCGGCGACGGCCGCCTCCCGGCGCCGGCAGGCAGCGGCGAGCATGGCCGCGTCCGCCACGAGCGAAGCCCTCGCGGGGCACAGGCCCTGGCCGAGGGCGGTCTCGTACGCCGCTTCCCGTACGGCCGGATCGAACCAGCGGGCCAGCGCCAGGATCCCGTCGTCGATCACCGATTCGCGGTGGATCAGCCGGATCCCGATCGGCGACCACCAGGTCAGCGGCACCGTCGTCACGCTCGACGCGGCGAAGCCGTGCAGCGCCTTCCACAGCGGGTGCAGTCGCCGGTACCGGCTGAAGTCCCGCCAGGCCGCCGAGCCGCCGACCAGCGGGACGATGAACCCCGAGCCCACCATCAGGGCCGCGGCGGAGGCGAACGGCGGGGCCACGTAGGTGGAGAGCCCGTCCCAGTCGCGGCCCGCCCAGCGGGCTCCCACCGCGGCCCACTTCGCCACCAGGTAGCCCAGGTCCAGCGCCCCGCCGAGCACGATCAGGGCCAGCCCGGTGCGCAGCGGGCGCAGCGAGGGGCGTACGCGCAGCAGCCACTTCCAGCACAGCAGGGTCAGGGTCGAACTGCCGACGGTGTGCGCGAGCAGGTAGCAGACGATCATCTCGCGCAACCAGGGCGTGTTGGCGTAGTACGTGTCCAGGTCGCGCAGGCGCTCCACGGGCGCGTCACCGATCGCGAACAGGAGGACGATGAGGAGGGTGACGGCGCCGAACACGGCCACCGTCAGCCGGGTCGCCCGCCGTACCACGGCCGGCGGGCCGCCGCCCCACTGCAGGACCAGGACGATGCACGAGCCCGAGAAGGCGGTCAGCACGCTGTACACCAGGGGTGCCGAGAAGTTGACGATCCCGGTGAGCCGGTTGACCGTGGAGATCGTCGGCGGGGCCGCCAGGAACATGACCATGCAGCCGACGACGAGCAGGGTGCACACCGCCCGCATGAGCGGCTGGTCCCAGCCCCGGCGCAGGGTCGGCGCCTTGATCAGCAGCGCCAGGATCATCACCGACCCGGGAACGTAGAGGATGAGACCGTCGTTCATCGCGCCTGACCGACGGGACCCACGGGATCGACCGGTCCGGACCCCTGGTCGAGCCCCGCGACGGAGCGCTCGGCCGCCGTCAGCGGCGGCGCCTTGAGCGCACCCCGGTCCGAGGCGCGCAGCACGTGCCAGACCACCGAGGGGCGCAGCCAGTACGCGGGCGTCCTGCTCATGGTGATGACCTGGAGGAACGCGGCGGTCAGCGCCTCCCGCGTGGTGGCCCCGGTCATCAGCCGGCTGACGTACGAGTTGAGCAGCCCCGTACCGGCGCGCGGCTTCATGCCCGTGGCTCCCGGGTACAGGATGTCCTGCGAGGTGGCGAGTGCCCAGGCGGTGGACACCTGGGGGACGAGCGCGCGCTGCGCCTCGCGGCCGAAGGAGGGGTGGGCGAGGCCCTGGGCGCGCAGCAGGGCCCGTACGGCCAGCAGCCCCTGCGCGGCGACGGTCATCCCCTGCCCGTACAGCGGGTTGAAGGTGGCGACGGAGTCGCCGACGGCGAAGAATCCGTCGGGCAGGTCCGCCTTCTCGAAGTAGACCCGGCGGTTGGCGGTGCCCTGGGTGACGGCTATGTCGGTCAGGGGCTTCCTGCCGGCGAGGAGCTCGCCGACGATCGGGTCGCGCAGCCCCTTGGCGAACGGGATGAACTGCTCGGGGTCGCCGGTGGGCTGGCCGCCGCGGGTGCCGGACAGGGTGGCCTGCCACTGGCCGTTCTCGATGGGGACGATCGTCGCGGTCTGGCCGGGTACGTACACCCGTGGATCGGACTGCACGTTGACGATCGGGAAGCCCATCTCGTGGGCCCCGGCCGGGGCTTCGAAGATCCGTGTCGCGTACACCAGGCCGGAGTCGACCTGGGCCTGTCTGATCCCGCCGACCCCCAGCTGCTGGAGCCAGGAACGGGCCCGCGAGCCGCGCCCGCTCGCGTCGACCACGAGGTCGGCGGTCACCAGCCGGTTCTGTTCCCGCGGGGTGTCGACGCGGACGCCGGTGACGCGGGCCGCCGTCCCCTCCAGGGCCCGTACGCGGCTCTGCTGGAGCGTGCTGACGCCGGGCAGACCGGTGACCCGGGCGCGGACCACGGCGTCGAGGAGGTCGCGGCTGCAGGAGATGTTGAACTGCTTCTCCCCGCAGCGCGGGATCCAGCCCTGGGCCGTCATGGTGACCAGGTCGGTGGGCAGGCTGCGGCGGATCGCCCCCGCGGCCGTCCACGCGCCGGTGATGCCCGGCAGGATCATCTCGATGGCGCGCGCCCCTCCCGACCACATGACGTGGACGTGCCGGGCCTGCGGGAGTCCGCGCCGCGGCGCCGGGCTGTCGGGCAGGGTGTCGGCGTCGATGATCGTGACCGTCGCGTGTTCGGCGAGCACGGCCGCCGCGAGCAGGCCGGCCATGCTGCCGCCGATGACGACGGCGTGGCGGGGCGGGGAGGACTGGGTCATCGTGGTGCTCTCTGTCGGGGCCGTGCGGGGCAGCGGCGCGCGTGAGGTGCGTCGGGAGGGGGTGGCGCCGGTCACCGGGGCGTCATCGGTACGCCGCGGGGGCGTGCACTCAACGGCCCCAGCCGAGCGAGGACTTGATGCGCTCGATCGCCTCGGGGAACCGCTCCTCGCGGGGCCCCGGGAGGTACGCCTTCAGGACTTGGCCGAGGTACAGGCCGAAGGTCTCGGCCCGGATCTCCGCCGGATCCTCCCGGTCGGCGCGAGCGGCCGCCTGCCGGACCACGCTGCCCAGTCCGGTCTCCGAGTGCAGCAGCTCCGCGAGGTCGCCCCGGGCTCCCGTGAGCCGGGCCGCCACGGCCATGCCCGGGCCGTGACTGTCGCAGGTGCCCTCCTCCAGGTGCCATAACTCGTGGCAGGCGATCACGAGCTGGTGCTCGGGGCGGGTGCGTTCCTCGATGACGAGCAGGTCGCGCTCCTCCATCTCCAGCCAGAGTCCGCTGGCCGTGTCGGGCGGGAACTTGGCGAACCGGAACTCCACCGGCCGCCCGCCGCGCCGGCGGCCGTACGCGGCGCACAGGCTCCCGATGATCTCGGCGGAATCGGCCGGCTGCGCAAGGCGCGCCTCCGTCAGCAGATCCCCCCCGAGTTTCCGCATGGTGCGTGTGGTCCTCATGGCGCTCCCCCCTCGGCAGCCTTCCGGTCGTCCGGCACCGCCACGCGGCCCGTGCTCTCGCGTGTCAGCTGTCCCTCGCGGGCCAGCAGGTCGTCCAGGTGGTCGGCCAGGGACTTCCAGCCCGCCGGGGAGAGCCGCCCGGCCCGCGTGACGATGCTCCGTACATCGTGCGCCCGCAGGACGGCCAGCATCGGGTTTTCCGTGCGGCGTTCGGCGGATTCCAGCTCCTGCTCGATCCCGGCGAGGGCGGTGGCGAGCGCCTCGGTGTCGTCGGCCAGCAGGAAGCCGCCGTCGACCCCGTAGAAGCGCTGGATCCCGGCGGCCGCCGCGAGGTTGGGCAGCCCGCCGCCGCGTGTGAGGCGGGTCAGGGACTGGCCCGAGGCGTAGAAGGAACGGGCGATGGCGGCCAGGGAGTGGACCTGGCCGTCCGCGCGCAGCCGGGTGCGCCGCAGGTGCTCGAAGCGCTGGTGGACCTGCTCCTTCAGCGGGAGCCGGGGCGGAGCGCCGTCGAGGGTGAGCCGGATGTCGCGCGGGTCCATGCCCGTGAGGTACGAGAGGTGCCCGAGGTCCGCCGGAGCGCCGGGGCCGACGGCGGCGAGGGCGTGTGCCACGGCGCTCTGGCTGTCGGCGAGGAGAAAGCCGGCGTAGACCCCGAAGAACCGCTGCACGCCGGCCGCGTGGCCGAGCCGGGGCAGTCCGGTGCCCGCGTTGAGCGGTCCGAGGGAGGCGCCGGGCGCCTGGAAGTCCTCGGCTATGGCGGCCAGCGGCCACTCCCGGCCGTGCTTGTCTCGGCGGGTGGCCCGCAGCCGCAGGAAGCGCCGGTGGACCCGTAGGCACAGCGGTACTTCGGGCGCGGTTCCGGCCACGACCTGCGGGACGAGCGCCGGTTCGACCCCGCACAGGCGGCTCAGCCGCTCCGGGCACAGGACGGCGGCCGGGTCCCGGCCGCTCCGCTCGGCCAATGCCGCGACGCGGGCCCAGGCGGAGCCCAGGTCGGATCGGTCGACGGCTGGCACCGTGAGGTTCTCCGTATGTCGAGAGGACGTTCGAGAGCTTCGGCTGCCAGAAGCGTAGCCGTCCGCCCCGCACCGAGACAGGAGAATCCCAACGTTTCTTGCGGTGTGGGTCAAAGAAGGTTGGCACCCCCGGTCGCCGTGCGTGCCATACGGTGTTGCGTGCCGGCGCACCGATGGCGACCCCGCAACCTCCCCCGAGGGAACGCGTATGACCGTGCACACCGCGACGCCGCTGGGCGGAGCGCTCCCCGCGCCGGAGCGGGTCTGGTACGCCTCGTACGGGTCCAACATGCACATGGACCGCCTGGCCGCGTACCTCGCGGGAGGCACTCCCGCCGGGGCAGCGCGGACGTACCCGGGCTGCCGGGACCGGCGGGCGCCGGAGCGGTCCGTCGCGGTGGAGTTGGCCGGTCGCCTCTACTTCGCGACCGAGTCGCCCGTGTGGACGGGAGGGCGCGGGTTCTACGATCCGACCGCCCCGGGCCGCATGCGTGGCCGGGCGCACCTGGTCACCGTCGGCCAGATGTCCGACATCGCCGCCCAGGAGATGTACGCGGAACCCGGGCACGACCTCGATCTGACGACCGTCCTTCGGGAGGGCCGCCACGCGGTGGGCCCGGGACGGTACGAGACCCTGATCTGTCCCGGAGCGATCGAGGGCATCCCCGTCCTGACGTTCACGGCGCCGTGGACGCTCAGGGACGTGGCGGCCCGAACGCCATCCGCGGCGTACCTGCGGTACCTCGCCGGCGGACTCCTGGAAACGGGACCGTGGGAGGAGCAGGACATCGCGCACTACTTGGCCGCATGCCCGGGCGCCGCAGGCAACTGGACGGCCCATCAGGTCCTGCACCTGCTGACTACCTGACCACCTGACCACCTGACCACCGAAGTCAGCCCGGAACCCGGTACGGGGATGGCGGACTCGACTTGCGGTTGCGGGAGACGAGCTCCTGAATCGCCGCGTGGAGGACATCGTCAACCTGTACCACCACGGGATCATCCGTGGATCCTGGATCGATGGCGCTCGACATCTGCAGAGCTTGGCACGTGTCCTGCGGCACCTCCCGCTCGATCTTCGGCGCGATTTCGCGCCTGCGTCACGTCGTCGGCCCCTCGTAGTCTTGGAGCGCGTTGCGCGCTAATCTCCGGCCATGGCGAGCACGACATGTGGATGGTGCGGACGGTTGGCTCACATGCGACCTGTCAGCGCCCCTGAGGTGGTCCGTGATCAGAACAGCCGTCTCAACGTAGGGTTCGAGACCTATCAATGTGCGAACTGCCGTCGTCTGGTCCTCGCCTATGGATGGACTGACTTCCAGCCCACGAACGGTTGGGACCAGGCTCCCTCTGATCTGTGGGACCACCCGCAAGCGCGGGAGCCAAGATGGCTTCCTCCCGCGAAATCCAACAGGACCTTCCCAGATGTCCCCGCCGCCATCGAGTCGCTCGCGGTTGAGGCACACGATTGTCTGGCAATCAAGGCTGACCGGGCCGCCGTTGCACTCGCCCGTGCAGTGGTCGACGCGTCGGCGAAGGATAAGGGTGTTGCCAAGGGGAGTCTCATGGCCAAGATTGGTGAGCTTCACAGGCTGGGTCTACTGCGCGACCACATCAAAGAGGCGGCAGACGAAGTGCGCTTCGGTGGGAACGAGGCGGCTCATGGTGATCTCGATCCAGTGGATCACGAGGCGGCAGAAGAGATCTTGACGCTCATGGATGAGGTGCTGAACGAGCTGTTTCAGTCGCCGGCTCGCGTGGCGCGTGCCCGTCAGCGCCGCCTTGAGCGGTCCCAAGCGACACCCACCGCACCGAACGTCGCTGTGCCAGAAGGGTCGAATGACTGATCGTCCCACGACGTATGCGCGGTACTGCTCAAGACCCGACCCATCAGTGCGTTCGACTGCGGGGCCGGTGCGTTCGGTGGCCGGTGGTGGGGGCGTCCGGATCAGGGTGTCGCCGCTTGCAGGTACTTCGCCGTCGCCGCGTCGGCCGGGAGCAGCGTCTCGACGGCCAGTTCGGAGACGGTCACGTCCATCGGCGTGTTGAACGTGGCGATCGAGGACACGAAGGAGAGCAGGTGCCCGTCGTGCTCGATCAGCAGCGGCAGCGCGAGGCACGCGGAGCCCTCCCCGGGACCGGCACCGGGACCGGCCCCGGAGTCCTGCGGCCCGGCGTCCACCGGATACCCGGACACCTCCTCGTACAGCGCGCGCAGAGCCGCCGAGCGGGACAGCGCGAGCTGCCGCTCCATCTGGGCCAGCAGGTGCCCGCGCCACTCCACGAGGTTGCGGATCCGCGGGGCCAGGCCCTGCGGGTGCAGGGTGATCCGCATGGCGTTCAGCGGCGGGACCAGCAGGTGCTCGGGCAGCCCGTCGAGCAGCATCGAGATGCCGCGGTTGGCGGCGAGGACGTCGTACGCGGCGTCCACGATCAGCGCCGGATACGGCTCGTAGCCGGTCAGCAGCCGCTCCAGGCCCTCGCGCAGCGCCCCCATCGAGGGGTCGTCGAGCGGGGTCTGTGCGTAGTGCGGGGCGTAACCCGCCGCGAGCAGCAGCGTGTTGCGCTCGCGGACCGGCACGTCGAGGTGGTCCGCGAGCCGCAGGACCATCTCCTTGCTCGGCCGCGACCGGCCGGTCTCGATGAAGCTGATGTGCCGGGACGAGGAGTCGGCGCGGCCCGCCAGCGCCAGCTGGCTGATGCCGCGCCGCTCCCGCCAGGTGCGCAGCAGGGCTCCGACGGACGGGGTGGAGGTCATGCCCGCGACGATAGGGGGTGTCCGGCGGTTCAGCCCAGGTCGAAGGCGGTGCGCAGGCCGAGCCGGTGGCGCCGCAGGTCGCGCAGGAGCGCAGGGCCGCCGCGACGGACCCGGAAGGCGCGGAAGAACCCGCACGCACTATGGCGCGAAACCCTTCCAGGGGCCCGCGCTGTGGCAGCCTTGACCCCACGTCGGAAACGAGTCCGGACCGAACGGTGAAGGAGCATGCCGATGGCAGACGAGCCGCTTTCGCAGAAGGAGATCGAGGACCGGTTGCGGGAGCTCCCCGGCTGGGCCTTCGAGGACGACCGGATCATCCGCACCTACCGGCTGGGCAGCCACTTCGCGGCGAGCGCCCTCGTCGCCCACATCGCAGGCGTCCAGGACGAGTTGAACCACCACTCCGACCTGACCCTCGGCTACAACACGGTGCGGGTGTCCGTGAACACGCACAGCGCCGGCGACGCCGTCACCGGCGCCGACTTCGAGCTCGCCGAACGCGTCGAGGCCCTGGCCCCCTCCCACGGCGCGAGCTGACGGCGGTCAGCCGCCGGAGGCTTCGAGGCGCCACCACTGGGCGGGGGAGTCGGTGTCCTCGCACTGGCGGGCCCGGCCCTCATCGTCCGCCTCCAGCGGCAGGCCGCTGATGCAGGCGATGAGGGACACCACGCCGGGATCGTCGAGGTGTTCCTCGACGATCCACTCCTGCGCGCCGAACGCGTTGGCCCGCCAGACCTGGACCCGGGTGCCGCTCTCCGTCGACGCGTTCGCGACGTCCAGCCGCCTTTCGTTGTGGACGCAGACGATGTGGACGATCCCGCCGCCGCTGTGGACCGGCGAGATCCGCCACTGCCGGGCGGCCGGCGGCGCGGGCGGGCCGTCCGGGCCCACCCCCACCCGGGTACTGCCCTCCAGCTGGAGCAGCAGGCCGCTCGCGACGTTCCGGATCCGGTAGACCCCGTCGGGCAGGCTCATCCGCGGCTCAGGCGTCGAAGACGGCCGGGTCCGGCCCGATCCGCCCGGCCGACGCGCCCCGGCCCAGCGCGTCCAGCGCGGCGAGGTCGGCGGCGTCCAGCTCGAAACCGAACACGTCGAGGTTCTCGCGGATCCGCGACGGGGTCACCGACTTCGGGATCACGACGTTCCCCATCTGGAGGTGCCAGCGCAGCACCACCTGCGCGGGGGAGCGCCCGTGCCGGTCGGCGGCCTCGGTGACGGCCGGGAGCACCAGGAGCTCCTTGCCCTGGCCGAGCGGGGACCAGGCCTCGGTGGCGATCCCCAGCGTCGAGTGCACGGCGCGCAGCTCGGACTGCGGGAAGAGCGGGTGCAGCTCGATCTGGTTCACGGCCGGGACCAGCGGGCTCTCGGCGCCGAGCCGTTCCAGGTCGGCGGGGCGGAAGTTCGAGACGCCGACGGCGCGGGCGCGGCCGCTCTCCGCGATTTCCTCGAAGGTCTTCCAGATGGTGAGGAAGTCGTCGCGCATCGGGCGGGGCCAGTGGATCAGGTACAGGTCCAGGTGGTCCAGGCCCAGCTTGGCGAGGGAGGCGTCGAGCGCGCCCAGCACGTCCTCGCGGCGCCAGGTCCGGGAGCGGTCGTTCCACAGCTTGGTGGTGACGAAGAGCTCCTCGCGCGGAACCCCGGAGGCCGCGATCGCCTGGCCGGTGCCCTTCTCGTTGCGGTAGGCGGCCGCCGTGTCGATGCTCCGGTACCCCGCCTCCAGTGCCGTCCCGACGGCCTGCGCGGCCTCGGAGTCCGGGACCTGGAAGACGCCGTACCCGAGCTGGGGCATGAGCGTGCCGTTGTTGAGCCGGATGGCGGGGACTTCGTTCACGTCGGGTGCGGTTCCTTCGTCGGGGGCCTGGGTACGGGGCGGCAGCGGGGCAACAACGACGGAAACCGGCCGCCCCGGGCGAGCGTATTCCCGCCAAGGCGGCCCGCCCGGACCGGACACACCGTCAGGACACCCCCAGATAGGCCTCCCGGACGCGCGGATCGGCCCGGATGCCGGCGGGCGCGCCCTCGGCGAGGACCGCGCCGAGGTCCAGGACCACCACCCGCGTACAGAGGTCCATGACGAAGGCCACGTCGTGCTCCACCAGCAGCACCGCGCACCCCTCCTCCTCGGCCAGCCGGCGCACGACCGCCGCGAGCTGCTCCCGCTCGGGCGCGGACAATCCCGACGCGGGCTCGTCCAGCAGCAGGACGCGCGGCGGATCGGCCACCGCCCGGGCCAGCTCGGCCATGCGGGCCTGACCGACCGGCAGCCCGCCCGCGTACGAGGTCCCCAGCGCGCCGATCCCGCAGGCGGCGAGCACCCGCGCGCCGCGCTCGCGCCGCTCCCGCTCCCGGCGGCGGCGCGCCGGGGACCCCACGAGGTCGGCGGCGAACCCGCCCCCGCCGCCCCGCCACTCCTGCGCGACCAGCAGGTTCTCGGCCACGCTGAGCTGCCCGAACAACTGCTGCCGCTGGAACGTCCGGCGCATCCCGTGGCGGGCCCGCCAGACCGGGGAGCGGCGGGTGATGTCCACCCCGTCGAGCAGCATCCGCCCCCGGTCGGGCCGCCGGATCCCGGACAGCACGTCGAACAGGGTGGTCTTCCCGGCCCCGTTCGGCCCGATCAGAGCGCACACCTCCCCGGCCCGGACCCCGAGGTCCACCCCGGTCAGCGCCTTCACCCCGCCGAAGCGGACGCTGATGCCGGAGCACTCCAGCACGTACGGGCGCGCCGTCATGTGGCCCTCCCCAGGTAGGCCGCGGTGAGCCGGTCGGCCTCCACCTCGGCGCGCGGCCCGCACCAGGTGACCCGGCCACGTGAGAGGTAGGCGACGGTGTCGGCGACCCCGAGGATCCCGGCGGCCTTCTCCTCGACCAGCAGCAACGCGGTCCCGGCGTCGCGGAGCTCGGTGAGCAGCGCGTACACCTCCTCCACCACCCGCGGTGCCAGCCCCATCGAAGGCTCGTCGGCGATCAGCACCCCGGGCGGGCGCTGGAGCAGCGGAGCGAGGGCCAGCATCTGCTGTTCCCCGCCGGACAGGGACCCGGCGGCCACCCCGCGGCGCTCGGCGAGCCGGGGGAAGCGGCGGTAGACGGCGGCCCGCGCGTCCGCGTCGCGCAGGTACAGCGCGAGGTTCTCCTCGACGGTCAGCGCGGGGAAGACCCCCCGCCCCTCGGGCGCGAGGAGCACCCCGCTCCGGGCCCGCCGCACCGGCCCGTCGCGGGTCATGTCCCGCCCGTGCACGAGGACGCTCCCGCCCGTGGCCGCCACCGATCCGGCGGCGACCCGGCAGGCGGTGCTCTTCCCGGCCCCGTTCGGCCCGAGCACGACGAGGATCTCCCCCGGGCGGACGGCGAGACCGACCCCGCGCAGGACGAGCCCGCCGTCGTACCCGGCGGTGACGTCGCGCAGCTCCAGGGCGGGCCGCGCGGGCTCCGCGGGGCTTTCCCCGACCCCGCCCGGTCGCCGTTTCCCGGGCGCCTCCCCGGCCCGCGCCCCGAGCGCCGGCGAGGCCGAACCGGCCTGCCCGGCGCCGGACCCCCCTCCACCCGGCCCGGCCGGCGTCCGAGGTCCGGGGGTACGGGGGAGGAACTCCCGCGAGGGGTCCGGCCGTTGCCCGGCGATCGTCGCCCGGCGCTTGGCCAGGCGGACCGCGACCGCCGCGCAGTACCCGTCCGGATCGTTGGCCAGGGCCAGCCCGGCCAGGCCGAACAGGATCACCGGCAGGTGCGCGGACTGCGTCACGTAGTCCGACAGGACCCGCGGGGCCACCGCGAAGACCACCCCCGCCACCACCGCGTACTGCGGCCGCCGGACCCCCGCGGCCACCACCACCGCGAGCCACACCAGCCCCGTCATGGCCGTGAAGTCCGTCGCCGTGATCCGGGTGTTGTACGAGGCGAGCAGCACGCCCCCGAACCCCGCCAGCCCCGCCGACACCGTGAACAGCAGCAGCTTGGTCCGCAGGACGGACACCCCCGAGGCCAGCGCGGCCGCCGGCGCCGACCGTACGGCCAGCATCGCCCGCCCCGACGGGGAGTTCCGCAGCGCGCTCAGGGCGGCCGCGCACACCGCGACGAGCACCACCAGCGCCACCCCGAGCGCCCGGTCGTCGCCGAGGTCCACCGGCCCGAACACCGGCCGCGGGACCGACCACCCCGAGTCCCCGTTGCGCAGCCACCGCATCTGGAACAGCACCTGGTCCGCCAGGAACGCCAGGGCCAGCGTCGCCAGGGCCAGCGTCCGCCCGCCCAGCCGCAGCGCCGGCAGTGCGACCAGCGCCCCCAGCACCGCCGCTGCGCACGTGCCCACCGCCAGCGCGGCCACGAACGGCCAGCCCCGGCTCATCAGCAGCCCCGCCACCAGCGCGGCCCCCGTCACGAAGGTGCCCTGCGCCAGCGAGACCATCGCCCCGAGCCCCGTCACCACCGTGAAGGACATGAACACCAGCCCGAGGGCCAGCCCTTGCGCGAGCAGGCCGCTCCAGAACGGGGTGGTCACGGTGTAGAACGCCACGGCCAGCGCCCCGGCGGCCACCGCCCACGGCCCCCACCGCCGCGCCCAAGGGGCCCCCGCCAGATGGTCCGGCGCGGCGGCGTCCGCGTCCCCCGCCGCGGTCCCCGCCGTCCGTCCCCGCCGTGCCAGTACGAGCAGCCCGCCGAACAGGATCAGGAACGGCACCGCCGTGCGGAAGCCGGTGATCCCCTCGGCGAACGAGGCGTATCCGGCCACCAGGTTCTGGAGCACCCCCAGCCCCAGCCCGCCCGCGAACGCGAGCGGCACCGACGCGAACCGCCCGATCACCGCCGCGGTGGCCGACACGAACAGGAACAGGGTGAAGTCGTGCGCCGACAGCCCCAGCAGCGGCGTCGCCAGCACCCCCGCCAGCCCCGCCAGTGCCGACGAGATCATCCAGGCCACCGACGACAGCCGGTCGGCGCTGATCCCGCGCAGCTCGGTCAGCGAACGGTTGTCGACGGCCGCCCGCAGCTGCAGGCCCAGCCGCGTGTGCCGCATCAGCACCCACAGCCCCACCGCCACCAGGGCCGTCACCACCCACGTGATCAGCTGATCGGAGTCGACGCCCACGCCGTCGAACAGCTGCCAGCCGTGCGCCGGGCTCGGCCCCACCCCCGCCAGCCCGAACTGGTTCTCCGCGGGCTTCACCGGCGCGCCCGCGTCCCCCAGCAGCTCGACGGTCCACAGCCCGGCCGCCGGCAGGGCCACCAGCAGCCCGATCGTGGCCACGATCTGAGCCGTCTCGCCGACCCGCGCGAGCCGCCGGAACATCAGCCGGTCCAGCCCCCACCCGAGCCCGGGGGCCAGTACGCACACCACCAGCAGGGCGGCCGGGACGGCGGGCCAGCCCAGCCCGGAGTGCACCTCGTAGAAGGTCAGCGCGCACAGGTAGGCGGTGGCCCCGTGCGCGAAGTTGAACAGCCCGGACGCCGAGTACGACAGCACCAGCCCGGTGGCCAGCAGTGCGTACAGGGCGCCGGAGACCAGACCGCTCAGCACGAAGACGAGCAGATCTCCCATGCCGGGTCCCCTACGCGAAGGGGACGGGCTGACGGCACGCGAAGGGTACGGAGACCTCGTACGCCCCGCCGCGCAGCTGGACGAGCGCCCCGCAGCCGAAGCTGTCCTTCTGCCCCTTGGGCTCCGCGCGGTCGCCGACGAGCGTGCCGGTGTCGGAGAAGCCCTGCGCGGCGGCCTGGAAGGACTCGACGGTCAGCTCCCTGCCCGCCTTCTGCGCGATGGAGACGAACAGGTCCGCCGACATGTACCCGGTGAGGGCGTGCATGCTCAAGGGGACGTCCTGCCCGCCCGAAGCCGCCTTGATGTCGGCCTTGAACTGGGCCATCTTCGCGTCCGAGGACTCGAACGGCTGGAACTGCAGCAGCACGTGCACCCCGTCGAGGGCCTGCTTGGTCGCGTCCTTGGCGAGGAGCCCGGGATCGTAGTCGGTCGGGTCGGAGAGCAGCCCCCGGTAGCCGCTGCGCTTGAGGGCAGTGAACAGGCCGATGTTGTTCGGCGTCTGCATGACCGAGACCACGGCGTCCGGCGCCTTGCCGTCGTTGCTCTCCAGGATCTCCTTCACGTACGCCGACCAGTCGCTGGGCACCGCCGTCGCCGGTACGGAGGGCTTGGCGTAGGCGACCTTGAATCCGGCGGCCGCGAAGCCCTGCCGGAAGGTCCGGATGCCGAACTTCCCGGCGTCGCTGTCGTTGGCGATGACCGCGACCGACTTGCCCTGCGCGCCGCCGAGGAGTTGGCCGATCCCCTCGGGCCAGGTCTGGTTGAGGGTGCCGCCGGGGGAGGGGACCAGGCAGCCGTTGAACCCGTAGATGTACTCGGGTCCGCAGAAGGAGGGCAGGGTGCCCCAGCCGAAGGTCGGCACCTTCTCCTGCTCCAGGAAGTCGGCGCCGGAGAAGGTGACGGAGCTCATCGGGGCGACCGCGAAGACCTTGTCCTGCTGGACCAGCTTGCGGGCGGCGGCCATGTTCTTGGCGGGGTCCTGCCCGTCGTCCTCCGCGCCCAGGTAGTCGATCTTGCGCCCGTTGATCCCGCCCTCGGCGTTGGCCCTCATGTACCGGGCCTTCGCGCCGAGATCGGTGTCCTTCTTGCTGTATCCGCCGGCGGAGGTCATCGAGACGATCCCGCCGACCTTGATCGAGTCGGCGCTCACCCCGCGGGAGTTCCCGGCGGTGCCGGGCTTGCCGGGGGAGGAGCCGTCGGAGGCGGAGTTGCAGGCGGAGACGAGCGCGAGCGCCGCCGCCGCGGCGGCCAGGGTGCGGATCGGTCGCAGCATGTGTGGGATCCCCTCCGGTCGGAATCCCCGCATTCTGTGGGCGACCTGACGACTCGTCAATACGACCGGCATGGTCAAATGACGATGCGTCAGATACTGCCGGAGCGGCCCGTCAGGGCTGGTAGAGGGCCGCCACCTCCTGCGCGTACGCCTTCTCGATCGCCCGCCGCTTCAGCTTCAGCGAGGGCGTCAGCAGCCCCCGTTCCTCCGTGAACTGCTCCGCCAGCACCCGGAACGTGCGGATCGCCTCGGCCTGCGAGACCAGCGTGTTCGCGGCCACCACCGCGCGCCGCACCTCCGCCGTCAGATCCGGGTCGTGGACCAGGTGCGCCGCCGGCAGCTGCGGGCGCCCGCGCATCGACAGCCAGTGCGCGATCCCCTCCATGTCCAGCGTGAGCAGGGCGGCCACGTACGGCCGGTCGTTGCCCACCAGCACGCACTGCGCGACCAGCGGATGCGAGCGCACCCGCTCCTCCAGGGCGGTCGGGGAGACGCTCTTGCCGTTGGACGTCACCAGGATCTCCTTCTTGCGCCCGGTGATCGTGAGGTACCCGTCCTCGTCGAGGCGCCCCAGGTCCCCCGTCGCCAGCCAGCCGTCGCGCAGCACCGCCTCCGTCGCGCGCGGGTCGTTCAGGTAGCCGGAGAACACGTGGCTCCCGTGCAGCCACACCTCCCCGTCCTCGGCGATGTGCACCGTACTGCCGGGGATCGGCCGGCCCACCGTGCCGTACTTCGTCGCGCCCGGCGGGTTCGCGGTGGCCGCAGCGCAGGACTCGGTCAGGCCGTAGCCCTCGAACACCGTGATCCCGGCGCCGTCGAAGAACAGCCCCAGGCGGCGCGACATCGCCGACCCGCCCGACATGGCGTGCCGCACCCGGCCGCCCATCGCCTCGCGGACCTTCCCGTACACCAGCCTCTCGAAGAGCTGGTGCTCCATGCGCAGCCCCGCCGAGGGGCCCGGCCCGGTCCCGAACGCCTTCTGCTCGCGCGCCTCCGCGTACCGCACGGCCGTCTCGACCGCGCGGTCGAAGGGGCCCGTGCGGCCCTCCGCCTCCGCCTTGCGGCGGGCCGCCGCGAAGACCTTCTCGAAGACGTACGGGACCCCCAGCACGAACGTCGGCCGGAAGGCGGCGAGGTCCGGCAGCAGCTCGGCCGCCGCCAGCACCGGCTGGTGCCCCAGCTTCACCCGCGCCCGCACGGCCGCGACCTCCACCATCCGCCCGAACACGTGGGCGAGCGGCAGGAACAGCAGGGTGGAGGGCTGCTCCCCGGGCCCGGCCTGGAAGACCGACTCCCAGCGGGCCACCATCGTGTCGGCCTCGTACATGAAGTTGCCGTGCGTGAGCACGCACCCCTTGGGGCGCCCGGTGGTCCCCGAGGTGTAGATGATCGTGGCGACGGCGTCGGGCGTCACCGCCGCCCGGTGCCGGTGCACCAGGTCCTCGGCGACCCCGCGGCCGTCCGCCACGAGCGCGTCGACGGCTCCGGCGTCGAGCTGCCACAGCCGCCGCAGGTGCGGCAGCCGCTCGATGACGGACCCGACGGTCATGGCCTGGTCCTCGTCCTCGACGACGCAGGCGGTGCAGTCGGAATCCTGGAGGATCCAGTGCACCTGCTCGACGGAGGAGGTCGGGTAGACCGGCACGGGCTGGGCGCCGATGGCCCACAGGGCGAAGTCGAACAGGGTCCACTCGTACCGGGTCCGGGACATGACGGCGACCCGCTCCCCGAACCGGACCCCCTGGGCCAGCAGCCCCTTCGCCAGCGCGAGCACCTCGGCGGCGAGCTCCCCGGAGGTCACGTCCCGCCAGACCCCGTCGGTCTTGCGGCCCAGCACCACCCGGCCGGGGTCCTCCTGGGCATGGTGGAACACGGCGTCGGCGAGCCCGCCGACGGGCGCCGCAACAACGACTGGTGGGACGGTGATCTCGCGCATGCCCCGCTCCTCTCCGCGCAGCGCGGCGACGCTACCCCACACCTCATGAGGGTTGATCACCGAGCGAAGACCTCCACAAGACCTCCTCAGGGAGGCATGGAGGCCCGGCGGAAGGGAAACTCCCCGGCCCACGGCCCCGGAAACGCCGAACACCGCCCCGATCCCGCGCGGGGGCGGGACGGTGCGGCGTGCGTGCCCGGTGCGGCGAGAGCGCGTGCCGGGCGCCGCGGGGCAGGCGGGACTGTTCGGACGCCCGCTAGCTCCCCGGAACGAAGGAGTCCAGCGCGGCGTCGAAGTGGCTGCGCGCCTGCGCGAGCCGGCTGGTGGGCGCGGACACCCAGACGTCGTACAGGTGCCCGTCCTCCTGCCAGCACACGTCGAAGGTGTGCCGGGCGCCTTCGGCGGCGGTGAAGCCGTCCCAGGTGAACTCCCACAGGGCGGCGGGCAGCCCGTTGTGGGTGGTCGGTACGACCGTGCCGTCGCGGTAGCCCGGGTTGGTGGCCGGTCCGCTCGCGTGCGAGAGCCGCATGACGGTGACCGGCCCCTCGGACCCCGCGGGCTTCACCTTGACGCCGATGCGGAAGGCCCCGTCCGGGGACACGTAGAAGACGCGCTGGTCGTCGGTGCTGCGCTGGAAGCCGTCCGGTACGGCGAGGCTGAAGCCCTCGGCGTCGGACACCGACCGGTACCCGGCGGGTGCGGGCCTGGCCGCCGCGGGCGCGGCCGGCGACGGGGTACGGGCGGGCTTGGCGTCGGCGGGGGAAGGGGAGGGGGCGGTGGCCCGGCTCGATGCGGACGCGCCGGCCTGCGGCGTCTGCCGTGAGCCCTGAGCCGACCGCTCGCCGAACTGTGAGGTGACGGCCACGGCCCCGGCGACGGCGGCGGCGCACAGCGCCGCGATCAGCCCCGCCCGCAGGGCCGGCCGGGTCCGGCGCACCGGCGCGGACGGCCGTGCGACGTGCTCGGTCGGGGAGTGGGCGACCGTCCCACCGGGTCCGCCCGCGCCGTCCCCGGGCGCGGCTGAGGTCGCGGAGGCGGTCTCCGCATCCGGCCCGGGCGCCCGGTCGGCCACGGCGGGGACCGTACCGGTGCTCACGTACGCCGACAGCAGCCGCTCGGCCTCCGCCGCGTCCATCCGCCGCTCCGGGAGGCGCTCCAGCAGGCCGCGGACGACCGGGGCCAGCGGCCCGGCCTGCGCCGGTGCCCGGAACTCGGCGAACACGACGGCGTGCAGGACCCCGCCGAGCGAATCGCGGTGGAACGGCGACTTCCCGGTGAGCGCCGCGCACAGCAGGACGCCGAGCGACCACAGGTCGGACTCGGGGCCTGCGGCGGCTCCCCGCATGCGCTCGGGCGAGGTGTACTCGGGCGAGCCGACGAACGCGCCGGTCTCGCTGACGGTGGTGGAGCCGGCCAGGCTCGCGATGCCGAAGTCGGTGAGGACCACCCGGCCGGTGCCGGCCTCCAGGAGCACGTTGGCCGGCTTGACGTCCCGGTGCAGTACCCCGCGGGCATGCGCCGCGCGCAGGGCGCCGAGCAGGGCCAGCCCCGTCCGGGCGGTCTCGGCGGGGCCCAGCGGCCCCTCGGCGGCGAGCCGGTCGGCCAGCGAGCCGCCCTCGACGAGTTCCATGACGATGTGGGGGCGCCCGTCGTGCTCCACGACGTCGTGCACCACCACCACGTGCGGATGCCGGACCTTCGCGACGGTCCGGGCCTCCCGCAGGGCGCCCTTGGTCTCCGTGCCCCCGTCGACGTGGAGTTCCTTGACGGCGACGGGGCGGCCGAGGAGCTCGTCGGAGGCCTGCCAGACGGTCCCCATGCCACCTCGGCCCAACCGCTTCTCCAGGCGGTACCGCCCGGCGATCACGCTGCTGCTGCCCGGCCCGTCGTGCGACACGTTGTTTCCCCTCCGACCCCGTGCGCCCATGATGCCGTACCGCCGGATCCACCCCCGCGAACAGGAGCCGGAAACGCAAAAGAACCCCACCGAAGTGGGGTTCCCGCTGGTGTCCGAGGGGGGACTTGAACCCCCACGCCCGATAAAGGGCACTAGCACCTCAAGCTAGCGCGTCTGCCATTCCGCCACCCGGACCAGGTGGTCGGCCCCGGTTTCCCGCGGCGACAAGGACAACAATAGCAAAGGATCGGCGTGCCTCCGACCAGGTATTCGGGCCGGGCCGCTCGCTGACCTGCACGCATGTCCCCGGGGTCTCGGTGAGACTTCGCGTCTCGCCGTCAGCGGGCCGGTTCGCCGCGCTCGGCCCTCAGCCAGTCGTCGTTGCGCTGCCACGCGTAGAGGGTGGTGCCGTCCATGTAGGCGTAGTAGAGCCCGCAACGCGCGGTGGCCTTCCCCCGGGCGTCCGCGGGGAACCAGTCCTCCTTGAGCGCGACCTCCTCCTCCTGCGGCCGCGGCCCGGTCGTGCACGCGTCCGGGAGCCGCTCGTCCGGCAGGGTCGCCTTCAGCAGGCGGTCGCCGCCGGTCGTCCGCATCGCGTACCGCACCGACTCCGCCTCGTCCGCCAGCCAGCGCGGCACCGAGGCCCGGGCCGACTTCGCCTCCGCTCCCGTCGCGTACGCGTCCGACTCCTGGTGGCGGTTCCCGTACCGGTCGGCCGCGGCCGGGAGGGCGACGACGACCGCGAGCCCCACGGCCGAGACGACTGCGGCGACGGTCAGGATGACGGACCTGCGGATCATGGGGCTTTCGCTTCCCTCGGCGGCTGACGGCGTGCCTTCATCCTGCGGCCCCGCCCGGCGGCCGCGCGTCCTTCCGCCGGGCGGGATCCGCGTACACCTCAGGTCGTACGTCCCCGAGGAGACCTCCGGGGCGCGGGCCAGGTGGTGGTGATCTTCACCGTGCTGTTCTGGACGTACGGCGGCCACGCGCATCTGACCAACCAGTGGCGCCCCGCCCGACCGGACCGTGCGCAGAGTGCTGCTGATGATCGTCTCCGGCGAGTCCGTCATCGCGATCGGCATCGGCACGGCACGCTGCCGCTGTCCCCGGGCATCGCCGGCGGCGCCTTCCTCGCGCCGGCCGTTGCGTCGGCGCTGTGGTGGACGTACTGCGTGCGCGACGAGGGCCGGGCCGAGGAGGTCTTCGCCGAGACCGCCCCGGAGAAGCGTTTCAAGCTGGCGATGCTCGCGTACTACTACTACTACGCCTTCCCGCCCATGCTGCTCGGGACGCCCGGCGCCGAGGTCCGCTGGACCCCGGGCCGCCCGGCCGAGGCTACGGGCAGCGGATGACCTGGCCCGCGTACGAGAGGTTGCCGCCGAAGCCGAAGAGGAGGACCGGGGCCCCGGTGGGGATCTCCCCGCGCTGGACCAGCTTCGACAGCGCCATCGGGATGCTCGCGGCCGAGGTGTTGCCGGAGTCCACCACATCGCGGGCGACGACCGCGTTCACGGCGCCGATCCTGGCGGCGAGCGGCTCGATGATCCGCAGGTTCGCCTGGTGCAGGACGACGGCGGCCAGCTCCTCGGGGGTGATCCCGGCCTTCTCGCACACCTTGCGGGCGAGCGCCGGGAGCTGGCTGGTGGTCCAGCGGTAGACGGACTGGCCCTCCTGGGCGAAGACCGGCGGGGAGCCCTCGATGCGGACCGCGTGGCCCATCTCCGGGACCGAACCCCACAGGACCGGACCGATGCCCGGATCCTCGCAGGCCTCGACCACGGCCGCGCCCGCACCGTCGCCGGTCAGCACGCAGGTGGTCCGGTCGGTCCAGTCGGTGATCTCGGTCATCTTGTCGGCGCCGATGACCAGGGCGCGGGTGGCCGAGCCGGCCCGGATCGCGTGGTCGGCGGTGGCGAGGGCGTGGGTGAAGCCCGAACAGACGACGTTGAGGTCCATGACGGCGGGGCTGCCGCCCATGCCCAGCTTGGCCGCGACACGGGCGGCCATGTTGGGCGAACGGTCGATCGCGGTGGAGGTGGCCACCAGGACGAGGTCGATGTCGTCGGGGGTCAGCCCGGCGCCGGCCAGGGCCTTGCCCGCGGCGTGGAAGGCCAGCTCGTCCACCGGTTCGTCGGGGCCCGCCATGTGCCGGGTCTTGATGCCGACCCGGGAGCGGATCCACTCGTCGTTGGTGTCGACCATCGCCGCGAGGTCCTCGTTGGTGATCACTTTTGCGGGCTGGTAGTGCCCTAGCGCCACCACGCGTGAACCGGTCATGGGCGGGGTCCCCCTTGGTGCGGATGTCAGGATCACCCAGCTTGACCTGCTACCGATGGGTACGGGTGCACGTGACCCGACAGGATTACCGCCCCTTAATTTGGAGATTCCGGAGGATCTTCCTGCCGGGAGCGCCGCACGGCGCCGATCCGCGAGAATGGGCTCGTCAGCCGCACGAACGAGTGCGCGACGAGGACAGACAGAACGGGCGGGCTGATCACCATGGGACGGGTCACCGAGCGCCGTCGTGTCATCCGGGTGCGGAACGGGAAGGCCGGGGTCCGCCCCGACACACTGGTCGCCGAGGAGCCGCTGGAGATACGGCTGAACGGCAAGCCGCTGGCCATCACGATGCGCACCCCCGGCGACGATTTCGCGCTGGCCGTGGGCTTCCTGGTGAGTGAGGGCGTACTCGGCTCCGCGGCGGACGTACGGGCGGTGACCTACTGCGAGGGGGCCGGCGAGGACGGCTCCAACACCTACAACGTGGTCAACGTGCAGCTCGCCCCCGGGGTCCCGGTGCCCGACATCACCCTCGAACGCAACGTCTACACCACCTCCTCCTGCGGCCTCTGCGGAAAGGCCAGCCTCGACGCGGTGCGCACGGCGACCCGCTTCCCGGTCCGGCGGAGCGCCGCCGAGGACACCCTGCGGATTCCGGCGCGGCTCCTGGGCGAACTGCCCGACCGGCTCCGCGCGGCGCAGAAGGTGTTCGACAGCACCGGCGGGCTGCACGCGGCAGGGCTGTTCTCGCCGGAGGGCCAGCTGCTGGACGTACGGGAGGACGTCGGCCGGCACAACGCCGTGGACAAGATCGTCGGCCGGGCGCTCCAGGCGGGGCGCCTGCCCCTGGCGGGCGCGGTCCTGCTGGTGTCGGGCCGCGCCTCGTTCGAGCTGGCGCAGAAGGCGGTGATGGCGGGCATACCCGTCCTGGCCGCCGTCTCGGCCCCGTCCTCGCTGGCCGTGGACCTGGCCCTGGAGTCGGACCTGACGCTGGTCGGCTTCCTGCGCGGGCCGAACATGAACATCTACGCGGGAGAGGACCGGATCACGCTGTAGCGGTCCGTGGGCCGCCTGCCGCCTGCCGCCTGCCGCCTGCCGCGGGTCAGCGGCTCCGGCGCGTGCGGCCCTTGGTCCGCGCCCCGGACCTGGTCTCGGCCTCGGGCTTCGGCGGGTCGATGCGGTGGAGGTCCAGGGTCGCCGGGACCGGCGTGACGCCCGGTCCGCCGGACTGCGCCCACGCGATGACCTCGTCGGTCGCCGTGTCGTCCAGGGCCCAGCCGAACCAGGCCGCGCGGGCGCCCCGGCGGCGCGCCTCGGTGGTGGGCTGCACCACGATCACATTGGCCTGCGCGCACGGCCCGAGGCAGTCGCTCGTACGGACGGCCAGGCGGCCCTGCGACGCCGCCGCGGCCTCCCGCAGCCGGGCCAGCTGGCCGGCGTGGTCAGAGCCAGGGTTCTTGCGCGGGTCGCCGCAGCAGCAGCCCCGGCAGACCACCAGGGTGCAGGGGCGTTCGGCATGGGCGGCGAGCGGGCGTATCCAGGTCACCGCCGCACGTTACCGGCCCTGCGGCGCGGGGTGTTGGAGCGCCGACGAGACCTCCGCCACATGCCCGGCGGGCAGTTCGGCGTCCGCCTGCGGACCGGAGTCCCGGGCCCGGCGGCGCGCCAGCACCGCGCACACCATCAGCTGCATCTGGTGGAACAGCATCAGCGGCAGCACCGCGAGGCTCGCCTGGGCCCCGAACAGCACGCTGGCCATGGGCAGTCCGGCCGCGAGGCTCTTCTTCGACCCCGCGAACTGGATCGCGATCCGGTCCGCCCGGCCGAACCCGAGCCGCTTCGCCCCGTACCAGCTGACCAGCAGCATGACGGCCAGCAGTACGGCCTCCACCGCCATCAGCGCGCCCAGCCGCGCGGCGCTGACCTGGTGCCAGACCCCGGCGACCATGCCCGCGCCGAAGGCGGTGTACACGACGAGCAGGATCGAGCCGCGGTCCACGTACCCGAGGACCCTCTTGTTCCGGACCAGGAAGCCGCCGACCCAGCGGCGCAGCACCTGCCCCAGCAGGAACGGCAGCAGCAGCTGGAGGACGATCTTGAGGAGTGAGTCGAGGGAGAACCCGCCCGCGCCGCCGCCCAGCAGGCCGGCGGCGAGCAGCGGGGTGAGGACGATCCCGGCGAGGCTGGAGAAGGAGCCCGCGCAGATCGCGGCGGGCACGTTGCCGCGGGCGATCGAGGTGAAGGCGATCGAGGACTGGATGGTCGAGGGGACCAGGCAGAGGAAGAGCAGTCCGCTGTAGAGCGGGGGCGTCAGGAGGGTGGGGACGAGGCCGCGGGCAGCCAGGCCGAGCAGCGGGAAGAGCGCGAACGTGCAGGCCAGCACGGTGAGGTGGAGTCGCCAGTGGCGCAGGCCGTCGAGCGTTTCGCGAGTGGAGAGCCGGGCGCCGTAGAGGAAGAAGAGCAGGGCCACGGCCCCGGTGGCCGCGCCGTCGGCGATGGAGGCGGCCGGGCCGCGGGCCGGTAGCAGGGCGGCGAGGCCTACGGCGCCGAGCAGGGCCAGGATCCACGGGTCCAGGGGCGGCCGGGCGGGTATCTGCGGGCGGCGCATGTACGGGGGACTCTCCGGTCGGTGGGCGGCGCGGCTGGGGCCCTCTCATCGTCACGGGTGGGACGGTGATCGGGAAACCCGCACACCGCACTGACTGTCATCTCGTTCCGTGATGACGATGGCAGCATGGAGCCATGGGAGCCATGTACGACCCGGTCCAGCTGCGCACGTTCCTCACCGTGGCCCAGACGCTCAGCTTCACGCAGGCCGCGGGACGCCTGGGCGTGCGGCAGTCGACGGTCAGCCAGCAGGTACGGAGGCTGGAGGATGCGACGGGCCGGCCGCTCTTCCTGCGGGACACGCACAGCGTGGAGCTGACGCAGGACGGGGAGGCACTGCTGGGCTTCGCCCGGACCATCCTGGAGGCCCACGAGCGGGCGGCGGCCTATTTCACCGGGACGCGCCTGCGCGGGCTGCTGCGGTTCGGGGCCTCGGAGGACTTCGTGCTGACCCGGCTGCCGGAGATCCTGGAGGGCTTCCGCCACGAACACCCCGAGGTGGACCTGGAGCTTTCGGTCGAGCTGTCCGGAACCCTGCACGAACGGCTCGATGCGGGTCGGCTCGACCTCGTCCTGGCCAAGCGGCGCGGACCGGGGGACGAGCGGGGCCGGCTGGTGTGGCGGGACCGGATGGTGTGGATCGGGGCGGAGGGGCTGCGGGTGGATCCGGAGCGGCCCGTCCCGCTGATCGTCTTCCCGCCACCGGGGATCACCCGGGCCCGGGCGCTGGAGGTGCTGGAGCGGGACGGGCGGGGCTGGCGGATCGCCTGTACGAGCGGCAGCCTGAGCGGGCTGGTCGCGGCGGCCCGGGCCGGGCTCGGCGTAATGGCCCACACCCGGGGGCTCGTCCCGCCGGGGCTGGTCCGGGTTCCGGGGCTGCCGGAGCTCGGGTCGGTGGAGTTCGCGCTGCTGCGCGGCGGGCGCGGCTCTGCGGCGGCGGAGGCCCTGGCCTCCGCGATCCTCTCCGGCGCGGACCGCCTGACCCGGCCCGCCTGACCGCCGCGCGGGCGGTCCGGGCGGGGCGGTCAGGCGCGGCGGCGCTCGGGGCCCCGGCGCTCAGGGGCTCAGGTGCTCAGAACCACCAGACCCTCCGCCGTGGGGAGGGTGCCCCGGCTCAGCGGGGCGAAGGTGACCGGGAGGGACAGGCGGGGCTCCTCGGACTCGGGGAGGGGGCCGAAGAAGTACGCCGCCTCCGATGCCGTGTCACTGACCAGGTGGGGGTCGGCCGGCGAAGCGGTCGAACGGGTCAGCGGGGTGCGGAACAGCATGCGCAGGTGGCGCAGGGTCTCCGGGGCGACCCCGGAGGGCCGCGGCGGGGTCGCGGCGTCGGCGTTCGGCGCGTTCGGCGCGGCCGGGGCGTCCGGCGGGATCGCCCCCGACAGCAGCAGCGCCAAGAGCACCGGGACCGCCTTGCGGCGCAGGGCCTCGGTCGCCTCGTGCAGCCGGTGGGCGTGCGTCGCGGGCAGCGACAGCGCGAGGCTTCCGGCGGCGTCCCCGGTCGCGATCGGGACCGCCGAACAGACCACGCCGGGGGAGTACTCGCGCAGGTCGAAGACCGGCGCCCCCGGAGCCACCGCGTCGAGGGCGCTGAACAGGGCCCGGCTGTCGGTGATCGTCCGGGGGGTGAGCCGGGCCGGCCGGTACCGCGCGACGTGGTCGCGGCGCCGGTCCGCGTCGAGCTGCGTCAGCAGGCACTTGCCGACCGCGCTGGCGTGCGCGGCCGCCTTGAAGTCCACCCACTCCCGCACCGGCGGCGCTCCCGGCCCGTCCGCCATCTGCGTGATCCTGACCTCCCCCTCGGCGTACCGGCTCAGGTACACCGCCGCGCCCGCGCTGTCCCGGGCGAGGGCCAGGGTGCGCTGGAGCTGGCCCGCCAGCCCCCCGCCGCCGGGCGCGGCGAGCCGGTCGAGGGCGGGCCCGCGCGCGTAGACGCCCGCGCCGGGCCGGTACGCGTACTCCTCCTCGCACAGCATCGCCAGCAGCGGCCGCAGCTCCGCCTCGGCCAGGCCGGACTCCCGCCGCAGCTGGGCGGCCCGCACCCCCAGCGGATGCCGTTCCAGGACCCGTACGACGGCCAGCGCGCGCCGCGCCTGCGCCATGGCCTCGCCCGTGCCCGGGGGCCGCAGCACACCCGACCCCGACCCCGACCCCGACCCCGATCCCGATCCCGACCCCGACGCCGCGCGCCGCCGCGCCGCGGACGGTTCCGGCTCCGCCGCGGCCGGCGGCGTCGGGCGGAACGCGGCCAGCACCGAAGGCAGCCCGGGCCTGGGCAGCGGCACCGGGCCCAGGTCGGCGTCGTCGAGCTGGTCGACGTAGCGCAGCACGGTCGCCTGCGCGCACAGGCGCACCTCGCGCAGGTCCCGCCGGCCGCTCGGCCGGTAGCCCCGGCGGCCCAGTTCGCGCGCCCAGAACCGGGCGTCGTGGTGCTCCCCGCGCCGGGAGTGGTCGAGGAAGAGGCAGTACGCGGCCGAAGCGGTCCGCGCCCGGCCCGAACCGGCGGCGAACTGCCACCAGAAGCGGGCGCCCTCGCGCAGCCCGGCCAGGTGCAGCAGGCAGCCGAAGACCACGGCCCCGGCCAGATCCGCGTGCCCGCCCTCCGGCTCGGTGAAGGCGGTGAGCTGTGCCTCCGCCTTCGGGGCGCAGACGGTGGCCAGACAGAGGGCCTTGAGGTCGCGCCGGGCGCGTTCGGAGTCGAGCGGGCAGTCCCGCGCGGGATCGCTCCACCCGTACGCGGCCCGGCGCCGGGAGGGGGACGCGGCGGACCGTCCCCGGGAGGCGCGCAGCAGGCGGGCCTCGGCGGCGCCCAGGTCGTAGTGCGGGTAGCGGTCGCGGACGCCGGCCCGGGTCAGGAACTCGGCCAGGGAACGGCGGCCGGCCTCGCCGCCGCGTTCCTCCTTGCCCTCGCGGCGCCTCATGACTCGGGTGATTCGGCCGGGCCGGCCGAGTGGGCGCGGCCCGCCGGGCCGGCCGGTTCGGCGGAGGCGTCGAGCATGCGCGCGAGCCGCCGGTGGGCCTGGCCGAGCTGCGAGCGGACGGTGGCCTCGTCGACGCCCATCACCGAGGCCGCTTCCCCGGGGGTGCACTGGAGCCCGTAGCGCAGCAGCACGGCGTCGCGCTGGCGCTCGGCGAGCCGGGAGACGGCGCAGTAGAAGCGGATCGTGTCGGTCAGCACCTCGCACTGCTGATCGGCGCGGGCCTCCTTGAGGGCGGCCTCGAAGGCGCTGATGTCCATGGGTTCGGGGGCGGTGGGCTCGGGCGCCCAGGCGCCGCGCCGCTGCTGGCGGTCGACCAGGCGCTGCTTGAGGATGGTCCAGGCGTAGGCGTCGAGCCGGTCCATGTGGAGCATGCGTAACCACTCGTTCATGATCGAGTCGAAGGTGGCGTCCACCGCGTCCTCGGCCGCCGCGTCGGAACCCAGCTGCAGGTAAGCGAAACGCATGTACGAAGGCCGCCGGTTCGCGTGGAAGGCCCAGTACGACAGGCGTGCCGTCGGGTCCCACTGGCTCATGGGCGTCGGCCGCCGCCGCCGGCTGGGCAGTGGCAGTCCCACCGCCCCGCCGGACTCCTCTGGTCCGCCATCGCTCACCGTTCCACCTCACCTCGTCCCCTGTGCGCGGACAGCCTGGCAGTGCGGGCGCACCCCGGGAGCGCAGAAGAACGACGTCGAGGGATTACGTTCGGTGATGATCGACGGATGACCGACTTCGACCACCCGTGTGCCCAGTCGGTGTGTACGCATATGCCGGGGCCAAGCGGGGCCGCCGTGCACCGGCGTACGCCCGCCGGACCGGTGTCCGCGGTGATCCGCTCCGGCTGTAACATGGGCCCATTGCGAGGGCCGTGACGCAGAGGTCACCACCCTCGCTTTTGCGTTACGCCCACCGACGTCCACCCCCCGAAAATGCGGCACGTGGCCTTTCGGCGGTTCGATACGATGAACCGCATCACAATCCGTCACGTCACGTTGTCACCGCATATATGAAATGGAGCATCCGAGGATGGCTCGACACCTGATCACCAGCGCGCTTCCCTACATCAACGGGATCAAGCACCTGGGCAACATGGTCGGGTCGATGCTTCCGGCGGATGTGTACTCCCGGTACCTCCGCCAGCGCGGCCACGAGGTCCTGTACATCTGCGCCACCGACGAGCACGGCACCCCCGCCGAGCTCGCCGCGAAGGAGGCCGGCCTCTCGGTCGCCGAGTTCTGCGCGCAGGCCCACGACGCCCAGAAGGCGGTCTACGACGGCTTCGAGCTGTCCTTCGACCACTTCGGCCGCAGCTCCTCGGCGCAGAACCGGGAGATCACCCAGCACTTCGCGCGGCAGCTCCAGGCGAACGGGTTCATCGAGGAGCGCGCGATCCGACAGGTGTACTCGCCGGTCGACGGCCGCTTCCTGCCGGACCGCTACGTCGAGGGCACCTGCCCGCACTGCGGTTACGACAAGGCCCGCGGCGACCAGTGCGAGAACTGCACCCGCGTCCTGGACCCCACGGACCTGATCGAGCCCCGCTCGGCGATCTCCGGCTCCACCGAGCTGGAGGTCCGCGAGACCAAGCACCTCTTCCTCCTCCAGTCCAAGCTCCAGGTCGAGGTCGAGGCCTGGGTGGCCGAGCACGAGGAGGAGTGGCCGCAGCTGGCCTCCTCCATCGCCCGCAAGTGGCTGACCGAGGGCCTGCACGACCGCGCCATCACCCGCGACCTGGACTGGGGCGTGCCGGTACCGGCCGACACCTGGCCCGAACTGGCCGCCGACGGCAAGGTCTTCTACGTCTGGTTCGACGCCCCGATCGAGTACATCGCCGCCACCAAGGAGTGGGCGGACGCCGACCCGGCGAACCGCGACTACAAGTCGTGGTGGTACGAGGCCGAGGACGTGCGCTACACGCAGTTCATGGCCAAGGACAACGTCCCGTTCCACACGGTGATGTTCCCGGCCACCGAGATCGGCACCCGCGAGCCGTGGAAGAAGGTCGACTACGTCAAGGCCTTCAACTGGCTGACGTACTACGGCGGCAAGTTCTCCACCTCGCAGAAGCGCGGCGTCTTCACCGACCAGGCGCTGGAGACCCTCCCCGCCGACTTCTGGCGCTACTTCCTCATCGCCAACGCGCCCGAGTCCGACGACTCCTCCTTCACGTGGGAGCACTTCACCACCACGGTCAACAAGGACCTGGGCGGCACCCTCGGCAACTTCGTCAACCGCGTGCTGACCTTCTCCCGCAAGAAGTTCGGCGACGAGGTCCCGGCGGGCAGCCCGGCCGGCGAGGCCGAGGCCAAGCTGGGCGAGCAGATCGCCGAGCTGCTGGCCGAGTACGAGGGCCACATGGACTCCCTCCAGTACCGCAAGGCCGCGGCCGCGCTGCGCGCCCTGTGGTCGGCCGGCAACGCCTACCTCGACGAGAAGGCGCCCTGGCTGGAGGTCAAGACCGACCTGGACGGCGCGGCGCTGACCCTGCGCACCGCCATGAACCTGATCCACCTCTACTCGGTGGTCTCGGAACCCTTCATCCCGGCCTCGGCGCGCACCATGCGCTCCTCGTTCGCGCTGGCCGACGACACGACGACGTGGATCAGCCCGGAGCAGGCCAAGTCCCTGGACGCGGTCCCGGCCGGTACGCCGTTCACCGTGCCGCCGGTGCTCTTCGCGCGCATCGCCGAGGAGGACCTCCAGTCCTACCGCGAGCGCTTCGGCGGCACCGAGACCGCCTGACCGGCCCTGCCCGGTCCCGGGCCCGAGCCGAAGGGGCGCGACCTTCCGAGGCCGCGCCCCTTCGCCGTACCCCCGCCCCGGCGGGTGGGCGGGACGGTGGGCGGGACGGTGGGCGGGGTGAGTGGGCGGGTGGGGTAGGGAAAACCCGACCGCGAAGTGTCCACCTGGGGGGACCGACCCGGCGCGGCCGAGCGGCTGGAATGGGCCCATGACCCCTTCCCCTCCCGTGTTGCGGACCCTCGGCTGGCTCGTGGCGGCCGCCTGGGCACTGTCCTTCCCGTTCGTGTCCGCGCTGGGACCGCACCGGCTGTGGGGCTGCTGCGCGGCGGCCGGCTACCTCTGCGCCGCGGCCCTCGACGCCCGCCGGCCGCGCGCCGCCGTCGCCGCCGCCCTCACGGGCGCGATCGCCGTCCCCCTGCTGTGGCTCGTCCTGAGCGGGCAGGGCCAGTCCGAGGTGAGCGTCATCGAGCGCTCCGGCCGGCTGCTCCTGGAGACCGGGCGGATGTACGTGGACCGGCCGGCGGGGGTCGGGGAGTACACCCCGTACCTGCCGGGCATGGCGGTCTTCGGCATCCCGCACGCCGTGCTGGGCGGGCCGCTGGGCGATGCCCGGCTCTGGTGCGCCGCCGCGCTGTTCGGCGGCCTGTGGGCCGGACGCCGGCTGCTCGGCGCCACGCCCGCCCCCTGGCTGCCGCTGCTGGTGGCCTCGCCGGTGGTGGCCCTGCCGCTGACCGTGAGCGGGGTGGACCTCCCGCTGGCCGGGCTGCTCTGCCTGGCGCTGGCGGCCGCGGCGGCCGGGCGGCCGGTCCTGACCGGAGCGGTGCTCGCCGCGGCCTGCGCGCTGAAGTGGACGGCGCTGCCCGCGGTGGCCGTGGCGGTCGCGCTGCTCGCCGTCCTCGGCGGCCGACGGGCCGCGGTGCGCTGCGCGCTGGTGGCCCTGTCGGGCACGGCCGCGCTGATCCTGCCCAGTGCGGTGCTCCAGCCGGCGGAGCTGTGGCGGCAGGTGTTCGCGTTCCCGACCGGGCGGGCCGAGGTCCCGACCCCGGCGGGCAGCCCGCTCCCCGGGCACCTGCTGGCCGAACTGGGTCCGTGGGGCTGGTGCCTGACGGTGGCCCTGCTGGCGCTGGGGGGCCTCGCGGTGGCCGCCTCCCTGGCGCTGCGCCCGCCACGTACGGTGGTCGCCGCCGCCGACCGCCTCGCGATCGGCCTCGCGCTGGCCTTCGCCCTGGCCCCGGCGGGCCGCTTCGGCTACCTCGCGCTGCCGGTGCTCCTGGCGGTCTGGGCACGGTCGGTGGCCCTGCCCGGTTCCTCCCTCGTCGTGGCCGGATCCGCGGCCGGCCGCGCGGAACGGGGTCAGCCCTCCGCGCCCCGCAGATGAGCCAGTACGGCCAGGACGCGCCGGTTGCCCTGGGATGGGTCGAGATCCAGCTTCATGAAGATGCTGCTCGCGTGCTTGACGACGGCGGCCTCGCTGACGAACAACCGGGCGGCCAGGGCCTGGTTGTTGAGGCCCTCGGCCATCAGGGCCAGCACCTCGCGCTCGCGCGGGGTGAGCCGGGCGAGCGGCCGGTCCGCCGCCTGCCGGCCCAGCAGGACGCGCACCACCTCGGGATCGATGACCGTCCGGCCGGCCGCCACCCGTTCCAGGGCGTCGAGGAACTCCGCGACCTCCCCGACCCGGTCCTTGAGGAGATAGCCCAGCCCGCCCGTGTCGCCCGCCGCCGCGCCGGCCGTGAGCAGCTGGGTCGCGTACGCGGTCGCGACGTACTGCGAGAGCACCAGCACCGGCAACGAGCCGTCCCGGGAGCGCAGTTCCAGGGCGGCGCGCAGCCCCTCGTCGCGGAAGCCGGGCGGCATCCGGACGTCGGTGACCACCGCATCGGGCCGTTCGGCCTCCACCGCCCGCACCAGCGCGTCGGCGTCGGCCACGGCGGCGAGGACCCGGTGGCCGCCGCGGGTCAGGAGTTCCGTCAGCCCGGCGCGCAGCAGGACCGAGTCCTCCGCGAGGATCAGCCGGAGCACGGCACCTCCACGCGGAGCTCCGTCGGTCCGCCCACCGGACTGGACACCACCAGCCTGCCCTGCAACATGGCCACCCTGTCCGCGAGACCCGCCAGGCCCGCTCCCGCGCCGGGATCCGCCCCGCCGCGGCCGTCGTCGGTGACGGAGAGGGTCAGCCGGCCACCGTCGACCCTACCGGCGATGCCGATGCGGGAGGCACCACTGTGCTTGGCCGCGTTGGCCAGGGCCTCGGTCACGGTGAAGTACGCCGTGAGCTCCACCGGTTCGGGCAGCCGGGGCACCCCGTCCAGGTCGACCGTGACCGGTACGGGATAGCGCAGCGCGACCTCCGCGACGGCGGCCGCGAGCCCGTGGTCGGTGAGCACTTGCGGATGGATCCCCCGCACGAGGTCCCGCAGTTGCTCCAGCGCCCGGCGTGCCTCCCCGCGGCCCCGGGCCACCAGCGCGGCCGCGTCGGCGGCCTGCGGCACCCGGCGCAGCTCCAGCTCGGCGAGGCCGAGGGTCATGCCCAGGGCGACCAGCTGCTGCTGCGCGCCGTCGTGCAGGTCCCGCTCGATCCGCCGCCGTTCGGCCTCGAAGGCCTCCACCAGACGCACCCGGGAGCGGGTGAGCTCCAGCACCCGGGGGTCCTCCTCGCGTGCCCCGAGCAGCGAACGCGCCGTCTTCACCTGCGCCCCCGCGAGCAGCCCGGCCGCGTACGCGGCCAGCACGAGCCCGGCCAGTCCGACGGCGGTGGCGCCCAGGGCCTCCAGCGGGCCGGAGGCGGCCCTGCCGGGGATCAGCATCACGGTCTCGGGGGCGAGGGCCCACACGACGACCGGGCTCGCCACGAGGATCAGGGAGAGAGCGAGCAGGCCGACGATCGCGAAGCCCGCCGCGCCGAACGCCGGGCCGAGCAGGGCCGCGTAGCCGAACTCCCGCCACGTGGCCCGCTCGCGCAGCCGGGTCCGCAGCCAGGCGAGCGCACCGGCTCCGGCGAGCGAGGTGTGCGGATCCGGCACCGGGACCGGCTCCACCCACCGCAGCCGCCACCGCTCCAGGGCGCCGAGCGGCACCCCGCCCGCGACGGCGCCGAGCAGCAGGAGCAGCCCGATCCCGGCCACCGCCAGGAGCACCCCCAGCCCGAGGAGCACCGCCAGCGCGAGCAGGACCCCGTACCCGAGGACCGTTCCGCTGCCCAGGTACGCCCAGCAGCGCCACGGCCACCACGAGACGAGGAAGCGGGCCGGTGCCTTCAGCGCGGCCCATACGGCCACCGGCGGTGCACCGCGCTGCGGTTCGGCGCCCTGTCGTTCGGCGCCCCGGGACGGCTCGCGCGCCTCCCGGGGGGCGGTGGATTCGGGCGTGGGGGGCGTGCGGGCTGACATGCGGTCAGCGTAGGCGAGGGCGGCTCGGGCCCGGCGCGCAGGTGCGGGAGGTCCCGCGGACGTCAGACCGTGGCGCCGAGGACCAGGAAGCCGCAGATCAGGACCAGCAGGATGGCCAGCAGCGGCCAGACGAAGCGCAGGTACGTGTCGTAGCCGACCTTGGCCAGGGCCACGCCGCCGATCGTCACGGCCGTGGTCGGGACCCAGAGGTTCATCCAGCCGCTCGCCGCCTGCCAGGCCGTGACCACCACGGCCCGCGAGACCCCCGCGAAGTCCGCGAGCGGGGCCAGGATGGGCATGGCCAGCGTGGCGTGGCCCGAGGTGGAGGGGATCAGGAAGGCGAGCGGGAGGTTCACCAGGAACACGATCACCGCGAACAGCCCGGACGAGGTGCCCTCGACCACCCCCTCGATGGAGTGCAGGACCGTGTCCGTGATCTTCGAGTTGTTCATGATGACGGTCACGCCGCGCGCCAGCATGATGACCAGCGCCGGAGAGATGAAGTCGGCGGCGCCCTGGATGATCGTGGAGCTGAGCTTGGCCTCTCCCAACCGCGCCACCAGGCCCACGAGCACCGCCGCGCACATGAACAGGGCGGCCAGCTGCGGGAAGGACCAGTCCAGCTCCCAGGAGTACGGGGGCGCTTCGGCCCTTCCGGTCAGCGCACCGGACCAGGGCACCACCGAGAAGATCATGAAGGAGAAGACGAGGACGAGCAGGACCAGCACCGTCTTGTGCAGGCGCGTCAGTTCCGGCTCCACGGCGTCGGCCCCGGTCGCCTTCTGCTCCCGGTCGCCCGGCAGGAAACCGCACAGGGACTTGGCCGGGTCCCTCTGGACGCGCCGCGCGTACCGGACGACGTAGAGGATCGTGACGGGGGTCAGCACCAGCCACATCGCGAAGCGCAGCGCGATGCCGTCGCCCAGCGAGATGCCGGCGGCCGAGGAGGCCACGCCGGTGGCGAAGGGGTTCACCGTGGAGCACAGCACCCCGATGCCCGCGCCCAGGATCGCGCAGCCGGCGGCGACCAGCCGGTCGTAGCCGAGGGCCAGCATCATCGGCACCAGGAGCCCGTAGAAGCCGAGGGTCTCCTCGGCGAAGCCCTCCACGGTGCCGAGGACCGAAAAGGCCAGCATCACGGCGGCGATCAGCAGCGCGCCGCGGTCGCGCAGCCGGTGGGCGAGGAGGGCGATGCCGCGGTCGAGCGCGCCGGTGGCGAAGACGACCGTGATGAACGCGCCCATGGCGAGGACGAAGAGGAACACGCCCGCGCTGCCGTAGAGGGCCCCGGTCAGGCTCGGGCCGACCTCGTGGGTCTTGAGGTCCTGGATGCCGTACAGGCCGTTGACGGGGGAGAGGAACAGGTCGTTCAGGCGGTCGGTGAAGCTCTGCGTCCCCTCGACCCGGTGGTAGGTGCCGGAGACGGGCGCGCCGTCCTCGTCGCGGTCGTACTGGCCGGCCGGGACGAGGAAGGCCAGCCCCCAGACCGCCACGGTGACCAGGGCCAGGATCGTCAGCGCGCTCGGGAAGGCGAACTTCTTCGCCGGCGGCGGCTCCTCCTCCTCCTCGGGGACCGGGGGCGCGATGGGCGGCGTCGTCACCGAGAACCTCCCTCCGGGCCGGGCCGATCCCCGGCGGGTCCGCTCGGCGTTCGGCGCCGCCGAGCCGCCGAGCCGCCGAGCCGCCGAGCCGCCGAGCCGCCGAGCCGCCGAGCCGCCGAGCCGCTGCTCCGATCATGGGGCGGGGCGGCGGCGGGTGCGGTGGCGGAGTGGGCCGGGCGGGTGAATGGTCCTCTGGCGGGCGGCCGGTGCGGCGCACGTGGCGTGTCCGGCCGGCGCCTGCGGCCGGCGCCTGGTTTCGGCGTCGATGGCCTGAAGTCACCCCTCCGTCGAAGATCTTGACGCGTCTGCGGCGTATCGAAGCGCCGTCGTGATCGTTTCTTCAGCCGGAACCCTCACAACGGGAGGACGCGCGGTGACGGCTTGGCAGTACCTCGCCGGAGCGGGCATGGTGGCGGCACTCTGCCCGCTGTACGGCCACGTGGCGGTCGCGGACGACGGCACGGGCCCCGAGCCCCTGCGCGGTCACGGCGCCCGGCTCGACGTCTGCGTCCGCGGCGGGCAGCCGCGGCCGCCCGCCGCGGTGCCCCCGGCCGCCGTGCCGCCCGCCGTGCGGCCCCCGGTACGGATCCCCGTGCCCGGCGCCGAGCGGCCCACCGTGCACCACCCGGGGCGCGGGCCCGTACCGGCCGCCGCGGCCCCCGGGGCGCCCCCCTCGCCGACGGCGAAGGCCTCGGCCGCGCAGGCGCAGCCCGCGCCGCCCGCGCCGGAGCCCGCCCTCGTGGCCGGGCCGGCGCCGGCCACCACGCCCGCCCCGCCCCGGGCCGCAGCCGTGGCCGCGCCCGCGCGCTCCTTCCACGTGCGCCCGTACCACTCGATCGCCCTGGAGCGGCGCACCCCGGGCGGGATGTCCACCGTGATGCTCATGGTCGTCGTCACCACCCCGGCCGTCCTCGCCGCCGCCGCGCTGCGGCCGCGTTCCAAGAGCAGCCGCAGCTGACCCCCGCCGATCCACCCGATCCACCCGATCCACCCGATCCACCCGATCCACCCGATCCACCCGATCCACCCGATCCACCGAACCGTCAACGGGAGAACCCTCGTGTCCGAATGGCTGGTCCTGGCCGTCGCCATGGCGCTCGTCTGCGCCCTCGTCCTCGCCTGCACCGCGCTCCGGCACCGCCGGGTCGCGGAGGACGAGGACACCAGCGAAACCCCCGACGTCATCGAGTACATGACGATGATGGTGGGCGTGGTCTACGCGATCGTGCTCGGCCTGGCCATCGCCGGCGTCTGGGAGGCGCGCGGCGCGGCCGAGGACAGCGTGCGCCGCGAGGCCCAGTCCCTGTACGAGGTCACCCAGCGCGCGGACGTCTACCCGACCCCGGTCCGCGACCGGATCCGCGGCGAGGTGGACGCGTACGTCTCCCACACCGTCGCCGTGGACTGGCCGCTGCTCACCTCGGGCCAGGGCGCCTCGGCGCAGGGCGCCGACCTGCTCGGCAAGCTGCGCACCGACGTCACCCACCAGAGCCCGGCGAACGAGCTCCAGGCGCAGGCCTACCAGCCGCTGCTGGACCACATCGCGGCCGCCGACGACGCCCGGCACTCGCGCATGCAGGCGGACGAGTCGACCCTGCCGAGCGTGGTGTGGTTCGGGCTGCTGGTCGGCGGGCTGGTCACGGTGGGACTGATCTTCACCCTGCAGATCCGCCGTTCCGGGCGGGAGCTGTTGCTGGCGGGGCTGTTCAGCGCGCTGATCGTGTTCCTGCTGTTCATGGTGTGGAGCTTCGACGCGCCCTACGGCCGGGAGGGAATCGATTCCGCCGGCCCGTTCCAGGACCTCTTCCCGAAGGTGGCGCTGGCCGCGGCCGAGCGCTGACCCGCTGACCCGCTGAGGCGCGGGCGGGCCGGCCGGCTCAGGCCGGTCCGCTCCCCGACAGCGCCACCTGCCGCCGTACGGCCGCCACCACCGGCGAATGCCGCAGTGCGTGCGAGATCCGCACGAGGTCGCGCGGCCCCCCGAGGGTGTCGAGGACGCTCTCCTCGCTCGCCCCGATGACCGCGCCCTCCGGGTCCGCCCGGCGGGCCTGGACGGCGGCCGCGACCATGGCCGCGTCGGCGACCGCCCGCGCCGTTTCCTCCTCGGCCCCCGCCGAGAGGGCCCGCGCGTACGCGTCCTCGCGGCGGGCCGGCTCGAAGTACGGGCCGAGGTGCAGGAATCCGTCGTGGATGTCCGACTCGCGCTGGATCACCCGCAGTTCCGCCGGGGCCCACCAGGACATCTGCACGACGTGCATGCCGCCGGGGGCGCCGATCTGCACCTCGTGCCAGAGCGCGCCCAGGCGCCGGTACGTCGTCCAGGTCTGCCAGCTGTCGGACAGCCGCTGGCACAGCAGGGGCAGGACGAAGCCGATCGCGCTGATCAGCGCGCCGACGGAGGCGAGCGGCGGAGCGATGTAGGTGCTCAGGTCGTCGAGGTCGTGGCCGGCCCAGCGGGCGACGACCGCGGCGATCTTGGTGGCGTCGTAGCTGAGGTTGAACACGTAGCCCGAGACGATGATCATCAGGCCGATCCGCAGCCAGCCGTGCACCTGGAGGGACCAGCGCCAGCACATGGCCACCATCACGACGGCCGCCACCAGGTGCGCCGTGAGGTAGAGGGCGATCATCTGCTGGATGTACGGGGTGTTGGCGTAGTACGTGTCGAAGTCCCGCAGCCGCTCGACCGGGGTCTTTCCGAGGACGAAGAGCGCCACCAGCACCACGACGACCGCGGCGTAGCCGGTCATCCAGCGGCGCGAGATGCGCCGGGTCTCCTCGGGAGGGCCGCCGCGCCAGTTCACGATCAGGACCAGGCAGGCGGCGCTGAAGAGGGTGATCAGGCAGTAGACGAGCGGGGCGGAGACGTTGGTGATGCCGGTCCACTCGTTGACCGCTTCGATGGTGGGCGGGGCGGCGAAGGTGAACACCGCTCCGGCCAGGACCAGCAGGGCGCAGACCGACCGCAGGAGCGGGTCGCGCCAGTTGTGCCGTAGCGCCGGCAGCTTGAAGGCGAGGGAGACCGCCAGGGCGGCTGCCGGTATGTAGTAGTCCTGGCCGTTCAACGGTCGTTCCTGTGCCCCCGGTATCCGAGCGAGGCCTCGATGCGGCCCGCCAACTGATCACGCTGTGCGGGCGCCCGGTGGCTCGCGGACCCGGCGAGCCAGGTCCGGCACCTGCTGCCCAGCAGTAATCCGAACGTCTCCGCCTCGGTCTCCTCCGAGACGTCGGCGCGCGTGCGCGCGGCGACGCTGCGGACGGTCTCGCCGAGGTCGGCCCCGTCGGACAGCAGCCGGGCGGCGACGGCGGCGCCGTCGACGTGGTGGCTGCAGTGACCGGCCTTCATGTGCCACAGCTCGTGGCCCAGGATGACCAGCTGGTGGTCGGGTGCCGTGCGTTCCTCGATGACCACCAGATCGCGGTCCGCCATGTCGAGCCACAGGCCGCTGGCCGTCCCCGGCGGGAACGAGGCCATCCGGAAGTCCACCCGGCGGCCGCGGTGCTTGCTCATGCCCTCGCAGAGGGCGGCGTAGAGGTCCACGGGTTCCACGGGCGCGGTCAGCCGGAGCCCGGCCACCAGTTCGCCGCACAACCGGCGCTGCTCTCTGCCTATGCTCACCGTTCTCCCCGTCGGCGCGGATCCGGATCAGGACTCAAGGATCAGACCCAGACTCTCGACCGGGTCATCATTCATTCGGTTTGACGCTTTCGAGAAGCATGTCCAGCCACTCGGTCACCTTGTCCCGGTGTTTGTCGCTGGGCAGTTGGGCCGCGCGCCAGGCGATGCCGCGGACGCCGTGGTTCTGCAGGAGTCTTGCCAGCGGATCGCCGGTCGAAGCCACCGGGGCGGGTACGGTTTCGCGCGCACGGACCGCGTAGTCCTGGAGCAGCTGCTGCTCGGTCCGCTGGAGGGCGTCGGTGAGGGCTTCGGCGTCGTGCGCGGTGAGGAAGCCGGCGTGGACGCCGAAGAAGCGCTGGATCGCGTCGCAGTGCTCCATGGTGGGCCGGCGGTCGCCGTTGATCAGGGCGCCCGCCTGCTGGCGCGACATGCCGGCGCCGTCCGCGATCTCCTGCTGCGTGTAGCGGCGCCCGTTCGGTTTCAGCCGGGTGCGCCGGAGCAGGTCGAGGCGCTGGAGGAAGCGCGTCTGCAGACAGGGTTCGGCGGCGGGCCGGCCGTCGAGCAGGGACCTGACCACGTCGGCGGGGACGCCGGAAGCCTCGGACAGGCGACGCAGGTCGAAGACCTTGTTCAGGTCGCGGCCCATCTTGCCCGCGAGTTCGGCGACGCGCGTGACGGTGGCTGCCAGGGGCGCGTTGGCCACCGCGACGGGAGCCGGGAAGCCGTCTGTCACCAGTGGTTCTCCTAGATCGCGGCGGGGTCGGTTCGGGCACATGGTCGGCTTTTGGAATCTAGCCGAGGAGCCGCCGCAGGGCCAGAACTTGCCACAGCTGTGGCGGGAATGAGCTGTCAGGAGGCTGGAATTGCCACGATAGTTGACACTCGAATGAAGTCGGTAGCAGGATCGCCAGAGGAAATTGAAGATCCAGACCGTGAAGAGGGGGAGCTCTCGGTGCCACATCTCGCAGCGGTGGGCCCGTCCGACGGACTCGCCCGAGTCGTTGAGGAGCGCCTTGCGGGCGAAGAGTCCGCACGCGGCGCAGTGCGGTCGGAGCGACGCAAGGAGATTTTGCGCCAGCGGCGCGAGGAACTGGGTCTGAGCCAGGAAGACCTCGCCGCCCGGCTGCGCATCAGCGTCCGCGCCTACGGCAATTGGGAACGCGGCCTGGTCAAGGAGTGGACGGACCGCAAACTCCTCGCCCTGGCCGAGGCCTTGGAGATGAGCGAGCGGCAGTGCTTCTGGCTCTTCCGCGTCATGGTCGACCGCGACCCGCCGCCCACCTGGCGTGCGGCCGAGGAGAGCCGGCTGCCCCAGGACCCCGACCAGCGCGACTACCTGTGCGACTACGCGGCGCTCATGGAGGCGGTGCCCTACCCGAGCTTCCTGGTGGACCACCGCTGGGACGTGGCGCTCACCAACTCGGCGTTCGACAAGCTCTTCCAGTCGGTGCGACCCCACCCGACCGCGCTGCCGGACGACAACTTCCTGCGCTTCGTGCTGTTCCACCCGGACGCCGCCGCCGTGCTGGAGGACCACGAACCGTCCTGGTGCGTACCGCTGCTGGCCCAGTTCGCCGCCGCGCTCGCCGCGGCTCCGGAGGACGAGGGCCTCACCAGCATCCGCCAGGAGGTGGCCCGCGATCCCTTCATGGAGGCGGCCTACCGCTACGGGGTGCCGCACTGGCTGAGCACCCACGGGGAGGGCGCGGCCGAGCCCGACGGGGCCGTGCGGACCGTCCGCCACTGGGACCCGCGCTGGGGGCACGTGCGCTGCCGGATGGTGGCCGAATCCAGCCGGATGCTCGACGGGATGGGCCTCACCCGGATCACCATGGTCCTGTCCACGCCGCAGGGCGCGGCGACGGGCCCGGTCCGGGGCGGCGAGGCCGCACCCCTCCAGCAGGGACCCCGGCTGCGCGCCGTGCCGTCGCTGGAGGACTAGGCGGGGACACTGGAGCCTCCAACACGGGTCGATCCCGTGTCGCGGGACCGGATGTCACGGATCGTGGCACCGATCGTGGCACGGGCGAAGGGCGGTAGGGCGTGCGGCTGACCATCCTCGGCGGGGGCGGATTCCGGGTACCGCTCGTCTACGGCGCACTCCTCGGCGACCATGCCGAGGGCCGGGTCTCCCACGTGACCCTGTACGACGAGGACCCCGCCCGGCTCGGCGCCATGGCCCGGGTGCTCGCCGACCAGGCGGCCGCCTCCGGGGTGCCCGACGCCCCGGCCGTCACCGCCACCCGTGACCTCGACGAGGCCCTGCGCGGGGCCGACTTCGTCTTCTCCGCCATCCGCGTCGGCGGGCTCGAAGGGCGCGCCGCCGACGAGCGGGTCGCGCTGGCCGAGGGAGTGCTGGGCCAGGAGACGGTCGGCGCGGGCGGGATCGCGTACGGCCTGCGGACGGTGCCGGTAGCCCGCGACATCGCCCGCAGGGTGGCCCGTACCGCCCCCGAGGCCTGGGTCATCAACTTCACCAACCCGGCCGGGCTGGTCACCGAGGCCATGGCCGAGGAGCTCGGCGACCGGGTGATCGGGATCTGCGACTCCCCCGTGGGGCTCGGCCGGCGCCTCGCCCGGCTGCTCGGCGCCCGCCCCGAGGAGGCGTGGATCGACTACGTCGGCCTGAACCACCTGGGCTGGGTCCGCGGGCTGCGCATCGGCGGCCGCGACGAACTGCCCCGGCTGCTGGCCGACACCGCGGCGCTGGAGTCCTTCGAGGAGGGCCGGCTGTTCGGGGCCGAGTGGCTGCGCTCGCTCGGCGCGATCCCGAACGAGTACCTGCACTACTACTACTTCAACCGTGACACCGTGCGGGCGTACACGGAGGCCAAGCAGACCCGCGGCGCCTTCCTGCGCGACCAGCAGCGCGGGTTCTACGCCGAGGCGGGCCGCGCGGACCGGGCGCCCGGCGCGGCGCTGGCCGCCTGGGACCGTACGAGGGCCGAGCGGGAGGCCACGTACATGGCCGAGAACCGCGAGGCGGCGGGTACGGGCGAGCGCGACGAGAGCGATCTGGAGTCCGGCGGATACGAGAAGGTCGCGCTCGCGCTGATGCGGGCCATCGCGCGCGACGAGCGGGCCACGCTGATCCTCAACGTCCGAAATCGCGGCGTGCTGTCCGTGCTGGACGCGCACGCGGTCATCGAGGTGCCCTGCCTGGTCGACGCGAACGGCGCGCACCCGGTGGCCGTGGACCCCCTGCCGCTGCACGCGGTGGGCCTGGTGACCTCCGTCAAGGCGGTCGAGCGGGAGGTCCTCGCGGCCGCCGCCAGCGGCTCCCGGGCGGACGCCGTCAAGGCTTTCGCGCTGCACCCGCTGGTGGACTCGGTCGCGGTGGCCCGGCGGCTGCTGGACGGGTACGCGGCCGAGCATCCGGGCCTGGCCCACCTGCGCTGATCCCGAGGGCGCGTCACCCGTTCGGCCGCTCGGCGGGTGCGGGGGCGCGGGCGTGCTGTGAGAGTGCGGACTGTGACCACTGCCCCCGTCGTCCCCGCCGCTGCCCCGCCCCTGCCGGACCGGCGGACGCGCAACGTCATCTTCGGGACGATCATGCTGGGCGTGCTCCTCGCCGCACTCGACCAGACGATCGTGGGCACGGCGCTGCCCACGATCGTGGCCGATCTCGGCGGCGGCGACCACATGTCCTGGGTGGTCACCTCCTACCTGCTCGCGGAAACCGTCGCGACCGTGCTGGTGGGCAAGTTCGGCGACATGTTCGGCCGGAAACTCATCTTCCAGATCTCGGCGGTCGTCTTCATCACCGGCTCCTTCCTGTGCGGGCTGGCGGGCAACATGTCCCTGCTCATCCTGTGGCGGGGCGTCCAGGGCGTCGGTGCCGGCGGGCTGATGGTCACCGCCATGGCCCTGATCGCCGACGTGGTGCCGCTGCGCGAACGGGGCAAGTACCAGGGCGCGATCGGGGCGGTCTTCGGCGTCGCGACCGTCATCGGCCCGCTCCTGGGCGGCCTGTTCACCGACCACCTGTCCTGGCGCTGGTGCTTCTACGTCAACGTGCCCATCGCGATCCTGGTGGTCATCGCGGCGGCGCGCACGATCCCCGCCGTGCGGGCCGGGGGCCGGCCCGTCATCGACTACCTGGGCATCGTGCTGGTCGCGATCGGTTCGAGCGCGCTCATCCTCGGCACGAGCTGGGGCGGCAACGAGTACGCCTGGAACTCGGCCGTGATCATCGGCCTGTTCGCCGGCGGCGTGGTGGCCCTCGCCCTCTTCTGCCTCGTCGAGGTCCGCGCCGTCGAACCGATGCTGCCGATGAGGCTGTTCCGCAATCCGGTCTTCGCGGTGTGCTCCGTGCTCAGCTTCGTCGTGGGCTTCGCCATGCTGGGCGCGATGACCTTCCTGCCGACCTACCTCCAGTACGTCGACGGGGATTCGGCCACGGTCTCGGGCGTACGGACCCTGCCGCTCGTCATCGGCCTGCTCATCGCCTCGGTCTTCAGCGGCAACGTCACCAGCAAGACCGGCCGCTACCGCATCTTCCCGATCGTCGGCAGCGCGGTGATGGGCATCGGGCTGTACCTGCTGTCGCGGATGGGCCCCGAGACCGCTGCCTGGCTGGAATCGCTGTACATGTTCGTGCTCGGTGCCGGGATCGGCCTGTGCATGCAGGTCCTGACGATCGCCGTGCAGAACACGGTGGACTACGCCGACCTGGGCACCGCCACATCGGGCGTCACGTTCTTCCGTACGCTCGGCAGCTCGTTCGGCACCGCCGTGTTCGGGACCATCTACGCCAACACCCTGGGCCCCGCGCTGGAGAAGGCCGTGGCCGAGGCCGCCCGGGCCACCGGCGCGGATCCGGCGCAGCTGGCCAAGGCGGCCGGGAGCCCCCAGGGGGTGCACGGGCTCGATCCGGCGGTGGCCGCGCCCATCGTCGAGGCGTACACGCAGGCCCTGCACACGGTGTTCCTGTGGACCGTGCCGGTGGCCGGGGCCGGCTTCGTCGTCGCCCTCTTCCTCAAGCAGGTCCGCCTGCGGGACTCCGCCCGCGCGGCCTCGACGGACATGGGCGACGGCTTCGCCTCACCGGCCTCGGCCTCCGGGGATTCGGCCAAGCTGCTGGAGCTGGCGGTCGGCAAGCTCGTACGGAACATGGGGCCGGAGACGGCGCGGGCGATCGTGAACGGCTCCGACACCCGGCTGGACATCGCGGGCGTGTGGGCGGTGATGCAGGTGGAGATCATGACCCGTACGGTCGGCCACGCGAGCCTCGGCCTCATCGCCTCGCGCCGCTCCCTGCCGCCCGAGGTCCTGGTGCCGGTCTTCGACCGGATGGAGCAGGAGGGGTACGTGACCCGCGAGGGCTCCTTCTTCACGCTCACGCCGGCGGGGCGGCGGGAGGCGGCGACCCTGTCCAAGGCGTGGGGGGACTGGCTCGGCGACCAGCTGGAAAAGGACCGCGGCCGGCCGCGGAGCGAGGAACTGAGGGCGGCGGCCGACGCGATCGCCAAGCGGCTGCTCGCGGAGGACCTGGGCGAGGGCTACTTCGCGCAGAAGGCTTCGGCGGGGGTGTGACCCGCGAGGCCGGTCAGAGCCCGGACGGGCGGACGCCGGTGATGCGGCTCCACAGCGAGCGCGTGGCGCCGAATCCGCTCTCGTGCACCCAGACGTGGGTGCAGGACGGGCACTGCAGGTGCAGCAGGCTGCCGGTGTTCGTGAGCAGGTAGCGCCAGTGCGCGGAGCAGGTGCGCCGCTCCTCGCACGGCGCGCAGCCGCGGGCGTCGTCGCAGCTCGGGCAGGCCACCCAGGCACGTCGTCCGGGGTCCGCCTGCGGGTCAAGCGGCAGCATGGCCGTCCCCGCGCGGGGCGAGCACTCCGGCCTCGACCAGTCTGTCGTGGACGCGCTGTTGCTCGGCGTCGAGGCCGGAGTACAGCAGGTCGTACGCCGCCTCCTCACCGCGCAGAACCTCGATCGGGTCCCAGTCGGGGCCGAGGGCGGCCATGACCTGGGCCCGCCGCAGGACCTCCTGAGCGGTGAGGTCGACGTGGAAGTCGACGAGCTCGGGGGTGCCAGGACCGGTGGGGGGTGTGGGGTGGTGGGGGGCCATGCATACGAACTTAGGTATGCCTTCCTTGCTGTGGCAAGAGGGGGTGGGAGATGTCACAGCAGGTCGGCGGCGCCTGCTCGCGGCATCACGGCGTCGGGTAGTCGTACGAGGGGACGGGCGGCAGGGTCGGTCCGAGCTCGGGGCGCCAGGCGCGCAGGACCGTCACCGAGGGCGCGTAGAGGGCTCCTGGGATGGCGTCCGGGGCGAACCACTGCCAGCGCAGGATCTTGTGCGGCTCGGTGACCCTCGGGGTGCCTTCGGCGGCGCCGGTCACGGCCCCCGCGGTCAGGCGGGTCATCTCCGGTTTCGGGGAGAGCTGGACCGTCAGGATCCGGATGTCCTCGGGGGCGGCCCGCAGATCCGTCTCCTCGGCCAGTTCGCGGGCGGCGGCCTGCTCGAAGCTCTCCCCGGGGTCGACCTTGCCGCCGGGAAGCTCCCAGCGGCCGTCGTGGGCCTGGCCGAGGAGCACCCGCCCGTCGGCGTCGGTGACGACGAGGCCGACGCCGACGACGGCGTTGGGCCGCGGGACGGCCCGGGCCGGTCGTTCGGGCCGGTCGTTCGGTGTGGTCATCGTTCCATTTGCCGGTTCGGCAACGGAGTTTGTCAAGCGGGTGGGCCGGCCGCACCCTCTGCGGTATGGACAACGCAAGGGACGACACGTCGGCGGACTCGTTCGACGTGGTGGTCGTGGGCGGCGGGACCGCCGGACTCGCCGGGGCGCTCACCCTGGCCCGGGCCCGCCGCTCCGTGCTGGTGCTCGACTCCGGCAGCCCCCGCAACGCCCCGGCCGCCCACCTGCACGGCTACCTGGGCCGGGACGGGGCGAGCCCGGCGGAGCTGCTGGCCGTGGGGCGGGCCGAGGTCACCGGGTACGGGGGCCGGATCCGCTCCGGGGCGCCCGGCACCGCGCTCGCCGCCGACCGGCTGCCCGGCGGAGGCTTCCTCGTGCGGTGCGCCGACGGGTCCGCCGTACGGGCCGGCCGGCTGCTGATCGCCACCGGGCTGGTCGACGAGCTGCCGGAGCTGCCGGGGCTGCGGGAGCGCTGGGGACGGGACGTGCTGCACTGCCCGTACTGCCACGGCTGGGAGGTCCGCGACGAGCCGGTCGCGGTGCTGGCCACCGGTCCCTTCGCCGTGCACCAGGCGCAGATGTGGCGGAACTGGACCGCCCGCGTGACCCTGCTGACCCACACCCGGCGGCTCGCGGGGGAGGAGCGGGAGCTGCTGTCCGCGCTCGGCATCACGGTGGTGGAGGGCGAGGTGACCGGCCTGGACGCCCCCGGCGACCGGCTGGCCGGGGTGACCCTGGCCGGCGGCGCGACCGTGGCGTGCACGGCCCTGGTGGTGGGCCCGCGGTTCACCGCGCGCGCCGGGGTGGCGGCGAGCCTGGGGCTGCCCGTGGCCACGGTGGAGCGGGCCGGAGCGGAGATCGGCACCTGCCTGGAGGCGGACCCGGCGACCGGGGCCACCGTGCTGCGCGGTGTCTGGGCGGCCGGGAACGTGGCCGGTCCCATGGAGCAGCTGGCCGGGGCGGCCTCGGCCGGGGTGCGGGCGGCCGTGGCGATCAACGGCGACCTGATCGAGGAGGCGGGCCGCAGGGCCCTGGAAGCCCACCGTGCCGCGGGCCGGGGCCGGGGCCGGGGCGGGGACGGGGGCGGGGGCGGGGCCTAGTTCGTCGGACGGGTGTGCGGGTTTCGCTCGGGGCGGGTCCGTGCAGGCTCTGAGCGGTCTGATCTTCGTACCGTTCATCGGCTCAGAGGCTCGGGGGGCTCGCAATGGCACATGTGCTGGTCATCGGCGGAGGTGTCGGAGGGCTGGCGACCGCGCTGCTCGCGGCGCGGTACGGCCACACCGCCGAGCTGTTCGAGCGCGATGCCCGCGCACCCGGCGCCGCGCTCGACCGGGACTTCTTCGGCTGGCACCGGCCGGGCGTCCCGCAGGCCACGCAGCCGCACGCCCTGCTGGGCGCGGCCCGCACCGTCCTGCGGCAGGAGCTGCCCGACGTCCACGCGGAGATGCTGCGGCTCGGGGCCCGCGAGCGGCACGAGCTGGACTGGTTCGACGTACGCCCGCCCGCGCGGCCCGGCGACGAGGACCTGGTGATGATCCAGGCCCGGCGCATCGTCCTGGAGAGCGCTCTGGCCACGGCGCTGCGCGCCGAGCCGGGGGCCGTCATGCACCACGGCGAGCCGGTGACGGGGCTGCTGGCCGAGCCGCGGGGCTCCGCCGTACGGGTGAGGGGCGTGATCACGCCGGGCGGTGCGTACGCGGGGGACCTCGTCGTGGACGCGGGCGGGCGGCGCGGGGGCGTCGAGCGCCTGCTGCCCGCGGCGGGCTGCCGGCCGGCGGTGGTGGAACGGCACCGGACGGGGCTGGCGTACTTCTGCCGCTGGTACCGGCTGCCCGAAGGGATGGAGGAGGGGCCCCGCCGGCCGTGGGCGGTGACCGGCAACACCTTTGCCGGGTGCGCGGTCTTCCCGGCCGACAACCGGGTGTTCGCGGTGACCCTGTTCGTCCACACCCGGGACGCCACCCGCTCCGCGCTGCGCGACCCCGCCGTGTTCGAGGCCGCCGCGCGGGCCTTTCCGCCCGGTGCGGCCTGGCTGGGCCTCGGCGCCGAACCGCTCTGCGCGGTGCTGGCGACGGGCGGCCTGGACAACCGGTGGAGCGCGCTGGTCGACGAGCGGGGGCCGGTGGCCACCGGCCTGGTGCCGATCGGGGACGCGATCACGCACACCAACCCGACGCTGGGGCAGGGCACCTCGCTGGCGCTGTGGGCCGCGTGCAGGGTGGCCCGTACGGCGCACCAGGACCCTGGATCGGTGCGGTTCGCCGCCGCGTACCACGCGTGGGCCGTGCGGACCCTGAAGCCGTGGTTCGACTTCCAGGTGGTGGCCGACGCGGCCATCGGGGAGCGGTTCGCGACGCGGGCGGGCCGCAGGGAGTCGGCGCGCGCGGTGGCGGCGCTGTTCGAGTGCGCGCTGGATGACCCCGAGGTGATGCGGGCCCGGGCACGGGTGCGGCACCTGGTCGAACCGCCGGAGCGGGCGTACGCGGACCCCCGGGTGCGGGCGCGGGTGGAGCACTGGCTGGCGGCCCGGCCCGGGTACGCGCCGCACGTGGTGGGGCCGGACCGGAAGGAGTGGGAGAGGCTGGTCTACGACCCGGCGGTCGGGCCGAGGACCTCGGCGAGGTCGTAGCCGACGACCTCCTCCAGCTGGACGTACGTACAGCTGTCCGGTGCGCGGTCGGGCCGCCAGCGGCGGAACTGGGCGGTGTGCCGGAAGCGGTCGCCCTCCATGTGGTCGTACGCGACCGCGTACCGACCCCCAGCAGGCAGGTGAGGAGCCACTCCCGCCCTCCGAAGATACGGGCACGACACCGTGGGGTCTTGGGGAGCCGGTTCGCCAGGGCGCGCTTGATCAGCCATGCCATCACCTGCTTGTCCCCTCACTACTGGTGTGCGCCTCTGCTGCCGCACCTGCATCCCGACACATCCCGCAGGAGGTACCCCCATGGCCAAGCGAGGCCCCGCTCCCGTCAACGGCGGGCCCCTCTCGCTGTATCGAGTTGGGTTATGCCGGCGGTCCCAGGACCTGCGGTTTCTGGTGTGTTCGCTACTCACTCGCGCTAGCGGACAGTGGGCAAGCGAGGCTAGGTTCCGTGCGGTTCGGTGAGCACGTCACCAGGGCGACGGAGTGGAACACGGTGCCCTTGAGGTAGTGCCCCAGAGACACGTCACAGCCCCAGGCAAGGCGCTCAACGGCGGCTTTCACCAGTACCGCGAGGCGGGTTGTGTCGCGGTCGCTCTCGGAGGCGTACCGGGGCGCGAACTCTGCGAGCTGAGTCCCCAGCCACTCCCCAGCCTCCTTGGGCTCAGACCACGTTCCCCGAATCACAGAGGCGGGCTTCAACAGCCAATGCGCCGTCTCAATCGGGGGCATCCCGCTCACGGGAAACTCGGCAGTTGCCTGCCGGTACCGGTCGATTACCTCTTGAGGGCTCCCTACGGTCGGGGGCTCCCCGGGAGGCCGACGGACGCCTTCCCTGTCGAAGTCCTTCTTTTCCCCGAGCCATGCGTAGCCATGGTGGTGCACCGGTGCTCCGTTCCTGGGAATGGCGACGGCCCCGCCCGTCGGCGTACAGGGCAGGGCCGTCAGTTCAGGTGGTGCTAGGCGGAGAGGTCGAAGCGTGCGGGGTCGATTCCCGCCGCGTCCAGTTCCGCCGTGGTGAAGCGCAGCGGCTCCGCGTCCGGCCGCTTGCTGTCACCCATGGCCCACGCGTCCGGGCCGATCTTCGCGAGGGTCACACACGCCTCGCCGTCCGGGTGGGTGTTGCCGCCGCACGCCTTTGAGAAGGCGGCCGTGTCGATGTTGAGCGCGTACAGGTCGGTCATCGTTGCCCTTCCTGATCATCCGACGGCCCGCTGAGGGCCGTCTCCCGCCCTCAGCGGGCGGAAGCTTCCGCGACCCTCATTGCCTCTGCCATCTGCTCCACCGTGTCGGCGGGGAGCATCGCCATGTGTACGTAGGCGTGGCCGTTGTAGGTCACCGTGGGGCGTATGCCGCTCCAGACGGACTCCGGGATACCGAGGGATGCCAGGGCTGCGCGTATGGACTCTGAGGCGTCCTCGGCCCGGCCCCAGGCGGCTCGCCAGGTCTGCATCTTCATCAGGCGGCCACCGCCTGAGTGCTGGGGCACTTGTTGTGCCGGTAGATGACGGCGGGTGCTCCCGACGTGCGGTCGATGGTTCCCCGGCGGGCGGGGTCCATCGGCTTGAGCGTGCGCAGGCAGGCGGAGCACTTTTGTCCGGGCGCGTAGGTCAGGTACTCCCAGGCGTCCCGGTCGTACGCCGGTGCCTCCGCCTTCTTGGTCCTCGCCATGTCGCACCCTTCGCGGTCGCCGTTGCTGCTTCGGCAGCAATAGTGACCAGGGCGGAGGGGCGTTCCTAGTGACCTGGTTTTGAGGTCGTGGGTCGCCACGTGAGGCGTCCCCTGTTTCAGATTGCGGTGTTCGCCCGCGGCAGAGCGGGGGTTCGCGCT
>NZ_JBFAZJ010000040.1:0-62993 GCF_040681715.1 Streptomyces sp. NPDC051582 | reverse complement strand
TAATTGCCTGCAAGCATCACCCGAAGGCGACCTCACAGGTCTTTTTCAAAGGAACCTCATCCACCGAAGTGGACGGGGTATCAACTTTTGGCGTTTATTTTTGGCACGCTGTTGAGTTCTCAAGGAACGGACGCTTCCTTTGTACTCACCCTCTCGGGCTTTCCTCCGGGCTTTCGTTCTTCGTTCTTGCGTTTCCGACTCTATCAGATCCTTTCGGGCCTGACCCCCGGTCAGCGGGGTTTGTCTTCCGGGCTGTTGGGCCCTTCCGACTCCCTGAACTCTAGTGGATTTCCCGACCGATTCATAATCGGCCTTCGCAAATGAATTCGGGCATGCCGAATTCGTTCCCGGTGGGAGATCGCGCTGAGTTGGGTGCCGCAACGAGGCGGCGGGATGTGCCGTCGCCAAAACCTTCCGGCTCTGGGACAACTCGAAGAACCTTACGGACCGGCGGGGCCCGTGTCAACCCCGCAGTTCAGCTGGCGGTCAGCTCGGCGACTGGAGGTCCTCGACCCGGTCCAGGAGCCGGGTGAGCATGTCGCCCAGTACTCCGCGCTCCGCCGTGGAGAGGTCCTGGAGGAGGTCCTCCTCGAAGACCGTGGCCGCCCGCATGGCGTCGAGCCACTTGCTGCGGCCCTCGTCCGTGAGCTCCACGATCACCCGGACCCGGTTGGACTCGTCCCGCTCACGCGTCACCAGCCCTTCCCCCGTCATGCGGTCGATCCGGTGGGTCATCGCCGCCGGCGTGAGGCCCAGCTGCTTCGCGAGCTCGCTCGGGCCCATCCGGTACGGGGCTCCGGAGATGACGAGGGCCTTGAGGACCTCCCACTCCGCGTTGCTGATGCCCAGGGCGGCGGTCTGGCGTCCGTACGCGACGTTCATGCGGCGGTTCAGCCGGCTCAGGGCCGAGACCACCTTCTCGACCTGCGGATCGAGGTCCTGGAACTCGCGCTGATAGACGGCGATCTGCTCGTCGAGGCTCGGCTCGTGGACGGCCGCGGTGCCGTCGGGGGTGTCACCCATGGTCCGAAGTATCGCACGAGCCCGTTGGCGTCTAACTCCTTCGATGTGTAGAGTTAAGGATCGAAGTTTAGGTATGAAGTCTTCGGGCTTCAGTTCTTGAAGGCAGGTGAGAAGTGACCAAGGTGATGGGCGCTGCGATGCGGCGGATCCAGGCCGGCAACGCGTTGACCGCGTTCGGCATCGGTTTCACGGTTCCGTTCCTCTACATCTACGTGGCGCAGGTGCGAGGTCTGGGCTCCATGGCGGCCACGAGCGCGTTCGTGGCCTTCGCCGTCAGTGCCCTGGTCGCGCTGCCCCTCACCGGTCGGGTCATCGACCGCCGAGGTCCCGTCCCCGTGGTCATCGGTGCGGCCGTCGCCGCCTCGGCCGGCGCCCTGTCGCTCGGGCTGTCCACCGGCATCGTGCCGATCCTGCTGTCCGCCCTGGCGCTCGGCGCCGGGCAGGCGGTCATGCAGCCCGCGCTCGCCACGATGATCGTGTGGTGCTCCACGCCGGGCACCCGGACGCGTGCCTTCGCGCTCCAGTTCTTCATGCAGAACCTGGGCCTGGGCATCGGCGGCCTCATCGGCGGCCAGATCGTCGACGAGACCCGGCCCGCCAGCTTCACCCTGCTGTTCGGCATCGAGGCCGTGATGTTCCTGGTCCTGGCCGGGGTCATCCTCACCGTACGGATGCCGCACGCGCCGAGCATCAAGGACGCCGTGCCGCGCGACGCCTCCCAGGCCGGCGGCAGTGCCTGGAAGCGGCTGCTGGAGCACAAGGCCATGGTCAAGCTGCTGGTGCTCGGCTTCGTGATCTTCTTCGCCTGCTACGGACAGTTCGAGTCCGGTCTCGCCGCCTTCGGTACCGAGGCCGCCGGGATCTCCCCGTCCACCCTCGGCTTCGCGCTGGCCGCCAACACCGGTGCGATCGTCGTGGCGCAGTTCGTCGTGCTGAAGCTGGTCGAGAAGCGCCGCCGGTCGCGGGTGATCGCGCTGGTCGGCCTGATCTGGACCGTGGCGTGGGTCATCGCCGGGTTCTCGGGGCTGGGCCACGGCAGCGCGATGATGGCGGCCGCCGCGTTCATCACCGCGTACGCGCTCTTCGGCATCGGCGAGGCGATGCTCTCGCCGACGCTGGCCCCGCTGGTCGCCGACCTGGCGCCCGAGGGTTCGGTGGGTCAGTACAACTCGGCCTTCGCCCTGGTCAAGCAGATGGCTCTGGCCCTGGGGCCGCTGGGCGTGCCGCTGGGGGCGGGCGTGCCGATGCTCTACATCGGGGTGTTCGTCGTGGTGTCGCTGGGGATCGCGTGGCTGGCGCTGCGGCTCGGCAAGCAGCTGAGCGCGGTGCAGGACAAGCCTTCGCTGCTGAAGGGCGAGGCGGTGCCGGCGCCGGTCGTGCCGGCCGCCGAGTCCGAGCGCGTCCCCGCGTAGGCGCAGGAGACGTACGAGGTACGAGGTACGCGGTACGAGGTACGAGTGAGGCCCGGTCCCCCGTGGACCGGGCCTTTCGCGTACCGCCGCTCGCTACTTGTCCGGCAGGGCGAACTCGCACCAGACGGCCTTGCCGCCGCCCGGGGTGCGGCGCGAGCCCCAGGAGGAGGCGATGGTCGCGATGATCGAGATGCCGCGGCCGGTTTCGTCGGCCGGTTCGGCGCGGCGGCGGCGCGGGAGGTGGTCGTCCCCGTCGGTGACCTCGATGATCAGGCGGCGGTCGGTGCGGCGCAGGCGCAGCCGCATGGGCGGGGTGCCGTGCTGGAGGGAGTTCGCGACGAGCTCGCTGGCGGCCAGGACGCCGAGGTCGCACAGTTCGACCGGGAAGCGCCAGGAGGCGAGGACCCCGGAGGCGAAGGCGCGGGCGCGCGGGGCGGCCTCGACGCCGCCGAGGAGTTCCAGGGCGGCGTTGTGGAAGAGCTCGGCGTCGGCTCCGGTGCGGCTCGGCTGCTGGAGGACCATGACGGCGACGTCGTCGTCGTGGTCGGCGTCGACGCCGAGGGCGCGCATCAGGCGGTCGCAGATGACGGCCGGGGTGCCCTGGGCGCCGGAGAGGGCGCGTTCGAGGGCGGCGACGCCCTCGTCGATGTCCTCGCCGCGCCGCTCGACGAGGCCGTCGGTGTAGAGGACGGCGGTGGAGCCGGGGCCGAGCGCGATGGTGCCCGAGGTGTGGAGCCAGCCGCCGGTGCCCAGCGGCGGGCCGGTGGGGTCGGCGGCCCGGCGTACGGTGCCGTCCTCGTCGCGGACGAGGATCGGGAGGTGGCCGGCGGAGGCGTACGCGAGCAGGCCCTCGTTGGGGTCGTGGACCGCGTAGACGCAGGTGGCGATCTGGCTGGCGTCGATCTCGGCGGCGAGGCCGTCGAGGAGCTGGAGCACCTCGTGCGGGGGCAGGTCGAGGCGGGCGTAGGCGCGGACGGCGGTGCGCAGCTGGCCCATGACGGCCGCGGCGCGGACGCCGCGTCCCATGACGTCGCCGATGACGAGGGCGGTGCGGCCGGCTCCGAGGGTGATGACGTCGTACCAGTCGCCGCCGACGGCGGCCTCGGTGCCGCCGGGCTGGTAGGTGGCGGCGATGCGGAGGTCGTCGGGCTGTTCGAGCTCCTGCGGGAGGAGGGAGCGCTGGAGGGTGACGGCGGCCTCGCGCTGGCGGCGCTCGCTGGCGCGCAGCCTTTCGACGGCTTCGGCGTGGTCCGTGACGTCGGCGAGGTGGATCAGGACCCCGGTGTGCCGGGGGTCTGTGTCGCCTTCGGTGGCGGCCTTGGGGAACTCGACCGGGGTGCAGGTGACGGTGTACGAGCTGCTGCCGCCGGGTGCGGTGCGGTTCTTGGCGGTACGGGGCTTGCCGCTGCGCTGGACCTGGTCGAGGAGCGGGAGGAGGCCGAGCTCGCCGAGTTCGGGGAGGGCGTCGTGGGCGGGGGCGCCGGCGGGGCGGGGGCCGAAGCCGGCGGTGTAGGCGTCGTTGACGTAGGCGACGCGGTGTTCGGGGCCGTGGACGAGGGCGATGAGGGCCGGGAGCCGGCCGAGGACCTCTCGTACGGAGAGCTCGTCGAGGGAGGGCACGGCGGCGAGGACGCCGCTGCCGGCGTCGCTTCCGCCGCCCGTTCCCGTGCCGGAGACCGTGGGGGCGGCGGGGTCGGCGGGGCCGCCGTCCGGCGCCGTGGCCGGGCGGGCGGCGGCGCCGCGGGCTGCCGGGACGGCGCCCTCACCCCGCTTGGCCCGGGCGGCGGCATGCTCGGACCGGGCGGCGGCGCGGCGCTGCGTTCCGGGAAAACGGGCGCTCCAGCGCGTGAAGTTCACTGCGTTCAAGCCTCGTGGTGTCGCAAGTGGTCGCGGTGCCGTGAATGTCACTGTGTGCAGGCGTGGGCCCACCTATGGTCACACGTCCAGTGTGGCCGACCGCACTGACAGCGTCAGCCCTGGCTGCTCTTCGGGGGGTTGGGGGCGGGCGGGGGCGGGGGGAATTTCAGGCTGTGTCCTGCGGCGAGTTCGAATTCTGCCCTGGGGTGTTCGAGGGAGCCGAGGGAGACGATCTCACGTTTGAAGAGGCCCGAGAGGGTCCATTCGGCGAGCACGCGCATTTTCCGGTTGAAGGTCGGGATCCGGCTGAGGTGGTAGGTGCGGTGCATCAGCCAGGCGGGGTAGGCCTTGAGCTTGCGGCCGTAGAGGAGGGCGACGCCCTTGTGGAGGCCGAGGGAGGCCACGGAGCCCACGTACTTGTGCGCGTACTCGGTCAGGACCTCGCCGCGCAGCGAGGCCACCAGGTTGTCGGCGAGGACCTTGGCCTGGCGGACGGCGTGCTGCGCGTTGGGGGCGCATTCGCGGCCGTCCTCTCCGGCGGTGATGTCCGGGACGGCGGCGGCGTCGCCGGCGGACCAGGCGTGTTCGACGCCGTCGACGGTGAGGAAGGCGGTGCAGGCGAGGCGGCCGCGTTCGGTGCGCGGGAGGTCGCAGGCGGCGAGGATCGGGTGCGGTTTGACGCCCGCGGTCCACACGACGGTACGGGTGGGGAAGCGGGCGCCGTCGCTGAGGACGGCGACGCGGTTCTCGCAGGATTCGAGCCGGGTCTCCAGGCGTACGTCGATGCCCCGGCGGCGCAGTTCGCGGACCGTGTAGACGCCGAGTTCGGGGCCGACCTCGGGGAGGATGTGGTCGCTGGCCTCGACCAGCACCCACTTCATGTCCTCGGGCTTGATGTTGTGGTAGTACCGGGCCGCGTAACGGGCCATGTCCTCCAGTTCGCCGAGGGCCTCGACGCCCGCGTAGCCGCCGCCGACGAAGACGAAGGTGAGGGCGGCGTCGCGGACGGCGGGGTCGCGGGTGGAGGAGGCGATGTCCATCTGTTCGATGACGTGGTTGCGCAGGCCGATGGCCTCTTCCACGGTCTTGAATCCGATGGCGTAGTCGGCGAGTCCCGGGACGGGCAGGGTGCGGGAGACCGATCCGGGGGCGAGGACGAGTTCGTCGTACTCGATCTCCATCGCTCCGGTGCCCTCGTCCTCGGTGGCGAGGGTGGCGACGGTCGCGGTCCGCTTGGCGTGGTCGATGCGCTGGGCCTCGCCGATGACGATGCGGCACTTGTCGAGGATGCGGCGCAGCGGTACGACGACGTGGCGCGGGGAGATCGAGCCGGCAGCCGCCTCGGGGAGGAAGGGCTGGTACGTCATGTAGGGCTCGGCGCTGACCACCGTGACCTCGGCTTCGGCGGCTCTGAGCTTTCGCTGGAGCCGGAGCGCCGTGTACATGCCGACGTAACCGCCGCCGACGACGAGGATGCGCGTACGGGGCGGGGTACCGGGGGCCGCGCCCCGGGAGTTAGCAGCCTTCACCATCCCATGACGCAACGTGGCCGGGAGTTTGTCCACAGCCCTGGCACATTGTGTGACCGGAGGGGGTCCCGGTACGGGGTTGCCTGATGGCTTGAGTGGGGGTGGAGTTCCGCAGGTCAGGGGGTGCGGAGTGGGTGATTCCGGGGGCTTGGATCGGAAAAGTGGGGGTGAATGCTCCGATCGGGCGGTGGTCCGTCCGGGGCTGCCTCTTCTGAATTGACTCTGGCTCAACTATGTTCGTATCTCGTCGAGGAGTAAGACCGGGGCCCACATGACCGTGGCCCACCTCGGCACGAAGGCGGGGAGTGTCTCCGGGGGGAGACAAATGATTACCGGGGGATACATATGCATATTTCCGATTTCCATGGTTCTGCGACCGCACTCTCGGCTGAGAGCGGCGGCCGCCTGATGGCTGGCGCCACGACGCACGGCATGGGCCGCTCCACGCCCCTGCGCGTCGACGCCCAGCGCAACCTCGAACACGTGCTGCGCGCGGCCCGAGAGGTGTTCGGCGAGCTGGGCTACGGGGCTCCGATGGAGGACGTGGCGCGGCGCGCACGCGTCGGCGTCGGCACCGTGTACCGGCGCTTCCCGAGCAAGGACGTCCTGGTCCGCCGCATAGCCGAGGAGGAGACCGCCCGGCTGACCGAGCAGGCCCAGTCCGCGCTGGGCCAGGAGGAGGAGCCGTGGCAGGCGCTGTCGCGCTTCCTGCGGACCTCCGTGGCCTCGGGTGCCGGGCGGCTGCTGCCGCCGCAGGTGCTGCGGGTCGGTTCGGCCAGCGAGGACGAAGCCGAAGAGACGACGGCGCGGGTTCCGCACCAGCGGCAGGCCGGTGTGACCGGCGGTGCTCCCGACCTGCGGGTCGTGGGCGCGCGCACTCCGCTGGAGGACGAGCCCTCGGAGGACGCCGGCGCGGGCGCGCTGCTTGAGGTGGTCGGCCGGCTGGTGGACCGTGCCCGGGAGGCCGGTGAGCTGCGGGGTGACGTCACGGTGGCCGATGTGCTGCTCGTGATCGCCACGGCGGCTCCGGCGCTGCCCGACGCGGCGCAGCAGGCGGCGGCTTCGTCGCGGCTGCTCGACATCCTGCTCGAAGGTCTGCGGTCCCGGACGGTCTGAGGATCTGCGGGCCTGCGGGCCCGCGGGCCTGCGGGCCCGGACGGCCTGAAGGCTTGCGGGCCTGTGGGGCCTGCGGGCCCGGCCGGTTCGTCGTGCGGTAACCGCTCGGTTCGACGACCAGTTCGTCGAACGGTCCCCCGAACAGCCGCTCGCTCGAAAGGGTGAGGAGCGGTACGGGGGTTCACCGGGTACTGCCCGGACGAGTGGATGGTGGGAAGACGGGTCCGGCGCGCGCCCCCCGTGTGACACGCTTGAACGGTGTACCGGTTGAGTGTGGCGTGCGGGGGCTTCCGCGATGGGCGTTGACGGTCGGGAAGAGCCGCTCGGTGGTGCCGGCGGCGAGGTCGAGGCGGAGAGCCCGGCCGCACGTCAGGTCCCGGCACAGCGCGAGCCGCACCGCGGCCGGCACGCGGCGGCAGGGTATTGCGGTTCCGATCTTCCGCCGTCCGACGGGGACTTGATCGCCCGGATGCGCGAGGGCGACGACGGTGCGTACGAGGAGCTGTTCCTCCGGCACGCGGATTCCGTACGGCGCTACGCGCGGACCTGCTGCCGCGACGCGCACACGGCCGACGACCTGACCGCCGAGGTGTTCGCGCGGACGCTTCAGGCGGTACGGGGCGGGGCCGGTCCGGACCAGTCGGTGCGGGCGTACCTGCTGACCACGGTGCGCCGGGTCGCGGCGGCCTGGGCGAAGACCTCCCGGCGCGAGCACCTCGTCGAGGACTTCGCGGTGTTCGCGGAGCAGGCGGCCGCGGGGACCGAGGTCGGCGGCGGCATGTCCGGCCTGTCGGGGGACGACACCCTCGAACTGGGCGCGGAAGTCCGGGCGATGCGCGAGGCGGAGCAGTCGCTGGCGATGCAGGCGTTCCGCAGCCTGCCCGAGCGGTGGCAGGCCGTGCTGTGGCACACCACCGTCGAGGACGCCTCGCCGAGCGCGATCGCGCCGCTGTTCGGGCTCAGTGCCAACGCGACGGCTGTACTGGCCAGCCGGGCCCGCGAGGGCCTGAAGCAGGCCTATCTGCAGGCGCATGTGAGTTCGGCGCTGAGTTCGGGCGGGGACTGCGCGCGGTACGCGGACCGGCTGGGGGCGTATGCCCGCGGCGGGCTGCGGATGCGGGCGGAGCGCGGGCTGCGCAAGCACTTGGAGGAGTGCGCGAAGTGCCGGCTGGCCGCCGGGGAGCTCAAGGACGTCAACGCGGGCATTCCCGCACTGCTGCCGGTCGCGGTCATCGGGTGGTTCGCCGCCGGGTACGCGGCGAAGGCGGCCGGGGTGGTGGTCGGCGGGGCCGTCGCCGCGGGCGGCGCGGGGGCTGCCGCCGCGGCATCGGGCGGGTCGACGGCCGGGGCTGGGGCGGGGGCTGGGGCGGGAGCTGCCGGTGGTGCCGGGGCTGGGGCGGCCGGTGGGGCTGGTGGGGCTGGTGGTGGTGCCGGGTCCGGGATCGGGGGTGCGGTCGCTTCCGAGGGGCTCGGGCTGCCGGTGAAGGCCGCCATCGCCGCCGGGATCGCGGTCGCGGCGGCCGCCGGGGTGGTCTTCGCGCTGACCGGAGACGATCCCGAGCCGGGGCCCGCGGCGCAGCCCGCACCGAGTGTGGCGGCGCCCGTGGTGCCGCTCGTACCACCTCCGCGGACGGCGGCGCCTGCGGATGCGGAGCCGCCGGCCGCGCAGGGCTCCGTACCCTCCGAACCGGGCAGGACTCCGCCGTCGCCGGCGCCCTCCCCCTCGAAGCCGAAGGCACCTGCTCCGGCTCCGCCCGCCTCCCCGGCGCCGAAGCCTTCGGCGAAGCCGTCGCCGACGCCGAGTCCGGCCCGGCCGTCACCGTCCCCTTCGCCGTCCGCGCCGGATCCTCAGGGGTTCCGGCTGGCGGGGCTCGGACACGCGGTGTTCGGCGACCACAGCGGTCCCGAGCTGCAGAGCGGGCGGAGCAGCTGGGTGTGGCAGCGGTGGGGGCTGCGGGTCGCGGACCGGCGGTTCGCGCAGGGCATCACCGTGAACTCCCGTTCCTCGGTGGAGATCACCCTCAACCGGCAGTGCACGGCGTTCTCGGCGCGGGCCGGAGTGGACGACCTGTCGCTGTTCACCGACGGCACGGTGCGGTTCTCCGTGTACGCCGACGGCCGGCGGCTGTGGCGGTCGGACGCGCTGGGGTACGGGGATCCTGCCGCCGCCGTCGACGTCTCCCTGGCCGGGAGCAAGACGCTGCGGCTGGTGGTGGAGCAGGCCGGGCAGGGCAGTCTGCCGACCCTGGCGAGCTGGGCCGACGCGGTGATCAGCTGCCGGTGACCGGGGCGGCTCCCGCGGTCCCGATGGCTTCCGTGGCTTCCATGGCTTCCGTGGCCCCGGCGGCCTCCGTGGCCTTCCTGACGAGGGCGGCGACCTCGGACGGGGAGAGCTCCGCGCCCGCCGCCGCCTCCGCCGTGTGGCGATCGGCGCCGAGTACGGCGCGGGTCTCGTCCGGGAGCCCCCCGACGGCGGCCCGTTCCGGGACCGAGCGCGGGTGGCCCGCACGCCAGGCGGTGGCCGCCGCCAGCACCCGTACGGCCTCTGCGGTGCGCCCGTCGGCGGCCAGCAGAACGGCCGCGTTGTCGGCGAGCGAGGCCAGCACGCGCTCCGCGCAGTGCGCGGCGACCGCCTCGGCCAGGGCCGCCGCCAGCTTGGCCAGGCCCGCTCGCGGGCCTTGGACGCGGGCGGTGAGCACGGCGTCGATGTTGTCGAGTCCGGCCGCGAGCTGCGGGGGCCCCGAGATCCTTGCCGAGGCGGCGCGGGCGAGCTCGCACTCGGTGCGGGCCCGCCCGAGGTCCCCGCGGATGAGGGCGAGGAGCGCCGCGAGCAGGCCGCTGTACGCCTGGACGTCGTACACCCCGCCGTAGCGCTCGACTTCGAGGTAGACCTCCGCCAGCAGCTGTTCGGCCTCGTCGAAGTCCCCTGAGCACAGGGCGGCCTCGGCGATCCGGGCGAGGGCGAAGGGCACCTCGGTGTGCGCCCCGACCTCACGGGCGAGGCGCAGGCACTCCTCGTACTCGGCGCGGGCCCAGTCGTACCGGCCCCGGGAGAGCGCGACCTCGCCGGCGGCGCTCGCCACCTGGGCACGGGTCCAGCGGTCGCCGACACGGTGGGCGATCTCGTGCAGTTCGGCGAGGTCGGCGTCGACGGCCGGGAGCCCGCCGATGAGGTCGATGGCTATGTGGGTGCGGAGCATGAGGGCTACGCCCAGTTCCCAGTCGCCGCCGTGGCGGCGGCAGTTGTCGACCGTCTCGTCGAGCCCGTCGCGGACGGCGAGCGAGTCTCCGGTGAGGAAGGTGATCATCGGCCAGAGCATGCCGGGGAAGCGGGCGGTCTCGGGGCCGCTTTCCCGGAAGACCCGCTGGAGGTGTCCGGCAAGGGCGATGTTCTGCGGGGTGCGGATCTCCTCGGGCGCGTGGCCCTCGGCGATCAGGAGGGCGCGCAGTATCTGCGTGCGCATGAAGCGCCAGTACTCGGGGGTGCCCTCGGGCGGCTCGGCGGGGTGCGCCTCCAGGGCCCGGGCGGCCCACCCCGCGCCCTCGGTTCGGTAGTCGCGCAGCCACCAGAACCAGCCGAGGGCGAGGACGAGGCGTTGGCCGGTCTCGGCGGCGCCGGTGGGACGGGTGGCGTGGAGGAGGGCGGCGCGGAGGTTGTCGAGTTCGGTCTCGACGCGCCGGATCCAGGGCAGTTGGGCGGCGCCGCGCAGGAGGGGCTCGGCCTCCTCGGCGAGTGCCAGGAAGTGGGCGGCGTGGCGATCGGCGGCGGCGCCGAGGTCGGCGGGGCGGGCGGCCGCGCGTTCGGCGGCGTACTCGTGGATGGTCTCCAGCAGGCGGTAGCGCATGCCGGTGTCGTCGGCGGGGTCGGGAGCGGCGACGACGAGGGACTTGTCGACGAGGGATCCGAGGACGTCGGCGACGTCCAGGGCATCGCCCAGGGCATCCCCCAGGGCGACGTCCAGGGTGACGTCCACGGCGACGTCCACGGCGTCGCCCGTGCAGATGGCTTCGGCGGCGGCGAGGCCGCAGCCTCCGGCGAAGACGGAGAGGCGGCGCAGGACGGTGCGCTCCTTGTCGTCGAGGAGGTCCCAGGACCAGTCGACGACGGCGCGCAGGGTCTGCTGGCGGGGCAGTACGGTCCGGGCGCCGCCGGTCAGGAGCCGGAAGCGGTCGTCGAGCCGGTCGGCGATCTGGCGCGGGGTGAGCAGGCGCAGCCGGGCCGCGGCCAGCTCGATGGCGAGCGGCAGCCCGTCCAGGCGGGCGCAGATCTCGGCGACGGCCGCCGGGTCGTCGGCGGGGGTGAAGCCGGGGCGGACGGCGGCGGCGCGGTCGACGAAGAGGCGGTGCGCGGGGTCGGGGGGCAGGGGGTCGAGGGGCCGGACGGTTTCGCCGGGTACGCCGAGGGGTTCGCGGCTGGTGGCCAGGATCCGGACGCCGGGGCAGTGGGTGAGGAGGTGTTCGGCGAGTTCGGCGACGGCGCCGATGACGTGCTCGCAGTTGTCCAGGACGAGGAGCAGGCGGCGGTTCGCGCAGTGCTCGACGAGTTGGGCGGCGGGGTCCTCGGCGGGGGTCTTCTCGCGGGCGACGAGGGTGCTTTCGCGCAGGCCGAGGGCGCTGAGGACGGCGCCGGGGACGGCGGCGGGGTGGTCGAGGCGGGCGAGTTCCACGAGCCAGCCGGGTTCGTGGTCGGCGGCGGCCGCGTGCTCGGCGAGCCGGGTCTTCCCGGAACCGCCGGGGCCGGTGAGCGTGACGAGCCGCAGCCGCGCCAGATCGCTGCGCAGCCCCGCGAGCTCGGGCTCCCGCCCGACGAAGGAGGTGAGCCGGGGCCGGAGGTTCCCGCCCGGGTGGGCGATCGGGGCGGGCCGGGCGGGCTCGGCGGGGGGTGCGGGGGGCGGCGGGGGCGCGGGGGGCGCGGGGGGCGCGGGAGCTGTGAGGGGCGCCGGGGGCGCGGGGGGCGCCGGGGGCGTCGGGGCGGTTCCCGCCTCCGGGGGCTCGGGTGCGGCTGCGGGACTCTGCGGATGCGCCCGGTCCCCATGAGCCGCTGAGGCCACGGGGGGTACGGGATGCGCCACGGGCGCGGGAGGCGGTGGGGGCTCCGGGTTCCCGTGGGGCAACGGCCCCGCTGCGGGACCCGGGTACGGCGGGGGCTCCGTGGGAGCGGGAGGCGGCGGGTACGTCCGGTGCCCCTGGGGCACCGCCGCCGGGGTGTCGGGATGCGCCGCGGGCGCTGCTGCGGGTGCGGAGTGCTCCGAGGGCACGGCAGCCGGCGGAAGGGCCGGCGGCCCGGGTGTGGGGTGGAGGAGTTCCGCGTGGAGGGCTGCGAGTTCGGGGCCCGGGTCGGTACCGAGGGCTTTTGCGAGGGTGTGGCGGGTGCGCTCGTACGCGGCGAGGGCGTCGGCCGGGCGGCCCGACGCGCGGAGGGCGCGGAGCTGCTGGGCGCGCAGGGGTTCGTCGTACGGGTGCTCCCGGATCAGCGCCTCGATCTCCGGGAGGAGGGACGCCGGGTCGGCGGCCCCGCTGCGGAGCTCGGCCTCGATCCGGGCGCGGAGGGCGGATGCGCGGTGGGCTTCGGGGGTGGCGGCGTGGGCGGTACGGGCGGGCTCGGGGAGGTCGGCGAGGGCGGGGCCGCGCCAGAGGGCGAGGGCGGTGTGCAGGGTTCCGGCGGCGCCGGCGGGGTCGGTGGCCAGCTGCCGGGCGCCCTGGCGGGCGAGCCGGGTGAAGCGGTGGAGGTCGACGTCGTCGCGGTCGGCGACGGCGAGGCGGTAGCCGCCGGCGGGGTCGGCGGGGACTGCGAGCCGACCGCCGAGGGCGCGGCGGAGCCGGGCCACGAGGGCCTGGAGGGCGGCGGGGGCGTCCTGCGGCGGGGCGTCACCCCAGACGTCGTCCACGAGGTCGGCGACGGTGGCTGCGGCCGGGCCGCCGGCGCGGAGCGCGAGGGCGGCGAGGAGCGCGCGCAGGCGGGCGCCGCCGATGGGGAGGGAGGCGCCGGTCTCGTCGCGCGCCTCGGTGACGCCAAGGATGAGATACCGCACCGGGCAATTCTGCCTTGCCGCTGCCGGGGGTGCCGGGGTGTTTCGCGTGGTGCGGGCCCCAGGCGCCGAAGGCGCTGCCGTTGAGCACCGGCAGCGGCACCACCGGAACACCGGCCGCGGCACCCGCAGCGGCACCGCCAGGACACCCGCCGCGGCACCACCGGGACACCCGCCGCGATGCCGCCGCAACGGCCGCGTTACCGCCGCGGCACCGCCGGGGCACTGCCCGCGGCACCGCCCGCGGCACCGCCCGCGCTACCGCCGGGACCGGCCCCGCACCCCCGCGCCTCAAGCGCCGGCGGGGTCGGACGCGTACCGGCGGGACCCCGTTCGGCTGACCGCCGGTGGGCGCGGGCCGCGTCGCGGCCGGGGCCCGGGCCCCGCGCCGCGTACCGGCGCGGGATGTGCAGCGGCCCAACCGGATATGCCACATGGCGGGAACCGACCGCCCGCCCCTCCAACGCGGCGGGCACCGGCAGGACCGGGGGCAGGCCCGACGCACGCGGCCCGGACCGGCGGGTTGCCGGTCGGCAGCTGCCGCACCGCGTCCTGGGCTCCGGCCCGCACCGCCCCGAGCAGCCGCAGCGGGTGTCCTGGCGGTGCCTCGGGCAGCGCCGCGGTGCCGGTCCGTCGGCCGAGCCGCCCACGGAGCCCGCCGCAGACACCGGCGCGGCCGGGGCCGGGCCGTCAGGAGAGGGCCGCGCGGGGGGTGGGGACTCCTTCCGGGACCGCTCTGCGGCGGGGGGTGGACGTGCCCGTCCAGCACGTGCCCCGGCGGGACAGGAGGCGGCCCAGCCAGAGTTCCACCGAGACGAGTTCCGCCAGCCCGTCCAGCGGCACCGGATGGCCCTCCGCCGCGTCCAGGAGGGCCTGTTGCACCACCCGGGCCTCGATCAGGCCCGCGTCCGCCAGGAGGGGGGCCGTGAAGAGCGCCAGGAGGGACGTGAGCGCCGCGCGCAGGCCCAGGCGCGTCGCCGTCTCGTTCGGGGCGTGGGTCGGGGCGCCCCAGCCCGGGGGGAGTTCGCGTACGCCCGCCGAGGACAGGACCGTGCGCAGGATCGCCGCCCTCGCGCCCGGCTGGACCCGCAGCGATTCGGGGAGGGCGCGGGCCGCCCGTACGACCTGGTTGTCCAGGAACGGGGCGTGCAGGCGCTGGCTGCGGACCTCCACCGCCTGTTCGAAGACCCGGTGGTCGGCCGCGTGCCGGGTCAGCGAGGCGCGGGCCCGGGCCTCGCCGGGGCGCAGGGACAGGGGCGGGCGGCCTGCCGCGGTGGCCAGGCGGATCGATACTTCCGCCAGGGCCTCCCCCGTCAGCCAGCCCGCCGCCGGGCCGGGCCGGGACCAGGTCAGGGCGGCCAGCGAGGCGTCCACCGGGTTCGACGCGCCCCCCGCGACGGCCCCTTCGCGCAGCCGGGCCGCCGCCGCCTCCATGCCCGCGCGGTACGGCGTACGGGCGAGCCGGCGGGCCGCCGAGTAGACGGAGAACGGGACCAGCAGGGACAGGGCGGAGTCGCCCGGCGCCGAGCGGGCCAGGGCGGCGACCGGGCGCAGCAGGTGGCGTCTGCGGCGGTCCATCAGGAGGTCGGCGAGGCGGGCCGGGTGCGCGTCGAGGACCTGTCGGGCGCCGTGCCCGACGAAGTGGTCGGCCGAGCCGGCCGCCAGCCGGCGCCGCTCGCGGGCGGCGGTGACCAGGGAGGGGCCGGGTTCGTCGGTGAGGGGGCCGTCGAGGTCCGCGTACGGGAGGGCCTCCTCGGCGGCGGCCACGACCACGTGGTGGAGCCGGGGGTTGGCGGCGATGGCCCGGGCGCGCTCCAGTTCGGCCTCGCGGCCCCGGGGCGTGGCGAGGTCGTTGAAGGTGACGGCGAGGAGCCGTTCGCCGGACTGCTTCAGCACCGTGCCGGGCGCCCCGGGCAAGCCTGCGGCGAGCAGCGCGAGGGTCGCGGAGGCGCTGCCTCCGGAGAGGTCGGCGCCCACGCCGGGCGCGGGCGCGGGTGCGCCCCGGGCCGCGCGCCGGTCGGCGGGGCCCATTCCCGGCACCGGGCCGGGGTCGTGGGGCGGCGTGTCGGGGGCATGCCGCGGAGCCGTGAGCCGGGCGCGCACGGCATCCACCAATGCCTCGCGCACGCCCTCCACCGCGCGCTCGGGATCGGCCGTGGGCGCCGCCACCGCGAGGGAGGCCACCGGCTCGTACCCGGTGATCTCGCGCGAGCCCTCGCGCAGGATCAGCGCGTGCCCGGGCGGGATCCGCCGCACGCCGACGTACGGTGTGCCGTCGCCCAGCGCCTCCGGGCTGTCGGGGCAGGCCAGCAGGGCCGCGAGGTGGCCGATGTCGAGCTGGGCCTCGATGAGGTCGGCGAGCGGCAGCGCGGCGGTGGCGTACGCGGTCCCGCCCGCCCAGGGGGTGTAGAACACGGGCCGGGCACCCGCGAGATCGCCGACGACGGTGATGCGACGGCCGGTCTGGACGACGGCGGTGTAGCTGCCGGACCACTGGGTGAGGTGGCGCAGGGCTCCGCCGCGGGCGGCGAGGAGCGCGCTGCGCAGTTCGGCGTCGGTGGCGCCGCAACAGCCCAGGACGGCGAGCCGGGTGAAGGGGTCGGCCGGGTCGGCGGCGAGGGTGCGGATCTCGTCGGGGCGCCAGTCGCCGACGGCCCACAGGGGGTCGGGGTCTCCCCAGAGCAACTGGGCGCCGACGGGGACGACGGTGCGCTCGGCGGCGGGGTCGTCCGGGTGGGCGGTGTCGGCGTCCGCGAGGCCGCCGGTCACCGGGCCGCCGCCCGGATGGTCACGAGGGCCGGATCCGCCCTGACCGGACACGCGGCCGGCCGTGCCGAAGCTCGCGGCGATACTGCTCCAGCCGACCAACCAGCGCACCGCCGCCTCCCCAGCCTGTGGGCAATTGACCGGGGCGGGAACGTCGTGGTCAGCGCTGAGGGCGCGGCCGACGGGACCCCGGGTGGCTCGGGGTCCATGCTGCCACGAGACAGGCGTGCGAGAGGGACCTGGGAGGGCGCACATGCAAACGAACACGCCGCGGTCACGCGGTATTTGGCGTTCCGTTCCCACCGCCCCATAGGTCGGTTTCGGCCATTCTTCGGCCGTACTGAAGCCGTACAGCGACCGCGCCGCGGCCGTACTCGGCGCCACCGCACGCCCTCGGGCGTCCGGCCGCACCGGCCCGCGGGCGCGGTCCGGGGGGCGGGATTCGCCCCCCGGACCGTTCCGCCACCCGCGGGGATTGAGGCGGCGGCATCCCCCGGCCCGCCGGATCCACGCAGCGGGCCGACCCACGCAGGGCACATCGAATCGCCGGGCCCGCTGACCGGCCAGAGCGCACGGGCGGGCGCACGGCCACACGCACGGAGCACGGGAGGGGGCGTGCGCCCGCGGCGCGAACCCCGCCCCGACTGTGCGGGCGGACAACAATCCCGCCATAGGGAAGTCGGGGCCTTAACGCTTGGGAGGCGGGGAACTACGCTGGGTTTACGAAATGCCGGGCAACTATGCCTCGGCGGCGTATGCGTTGTGTGCGTTCCGCGTGTGACGAGGGGTGGCGCATGTCCAGGGAGCTCCGCGAGCCCAATGAGAAGCTCGGCGCCGTCCTCGCCCTCGCGGGCATCAGCAACGCCGGGCTGGCCCGGCGGGTCAACGACCTCGGCGCACAGCGCGGCCTGACGCTTCGCTACGACAAGACGTCGGTGGCCCGGTGGGTGTCGAAGGGGATGGTGCCCCAGGGCGCCGCCCCGCATCTGATCGCCGCCGCGATCGGCGCGAAGCTGGGGCGCCCGGTTCCGCTGCACGAGATCGGGCTGGCGGACGCGGACCCCGCGCCCGAGGTCGGCCTGGCCTTCCCGCGCGACGTGGGCGAGGCGGTGCGCTCGGCCACCGATCTGTACCGGCTGGACCTCGCGGGCCGCAGGGGCGGCGCGGGTGGCGGTGGCGGGATCTGGCAGTCGCTGGCCGGCTCCTTCGCGGTGTCCGCGTACGCGACGCCCGCCTCGCGCTGGCTGATATCTCCGGCGGACGGTTCGGTGGCGCGCGAGCCCGCCGCTCCGTCCCGGGCGACCGCTGCCCCGTCCCGCGAGACCGTGGCGTCGCGCGAGCCGGCGGCGGGCGCGGCTTCGCCCTCGCCGATGTCCTCGTCGTCCTCGTCTTCCACCGCGTCCGCATCCGCGTCCGCGGCCGCGTCGTCTGCTTCGTCATCGGGTCTGCCCGCGCAGTCTTCGGGTGAAACGCCGCACGCCCCGCCCGGGCAGGTGCCCGCGGCGGCGGCCGCGGCCGCGGGGCTGTACGACCCGGCGCCGCAGCGCGTGGGCCACAGCGACGTGACCAAACTGCGCGAGGCGGCGGAGGACGCGCGCCGCTGGGACTCCAAGTACGGCGGCGGGGACTGGCGTTCCTCGATGGTGCCGGAGTGCCTGCGCGTCGACGCGGCGCCGCTGCTCCTCGGCTCGTACAGCGACGACGTGGGCCGCGCGCTGTTCGGCGCGACCGCCGAACTGACCCGGCTGGCCGGGTGGATGGCCTTCGACACCGGTCAGCAGGAGGCGGCCCAGCGCTACTACATCCAGGCGCTGCGCCTCGCCCGCGCGGCCGCCGACGTACCGCTGGGCGGGTACGTGCTGGCCTCCATGTCGCTCCAGGCCACGTACCGGGACTTCCCGGACGAGGGCGTGGACCTCGCGCAGGCGGCGGTGGAGCGCAACCGCGGCCTGGCCACGGCGCGCACCATGAGCTTCTTCCGGCTCGTCGAGGCGCGGGCGCACGCGAAGGCGGGCGATTCGGCGGCCGCCGGGGCGGCGCTGCGGGCGGCCGAGGGCTGGCTGGAGCGGGCGCGCGAGGGCGACCCGGATCCGACCTGGCTCGGTTTCTACTCGTACGACCGCTTCGCGGCGGACGCGGCCGAGTGCTACCGGGACCTCAAACTGCCGCGGCAGGTCCGGCGCTTCACGGAGCAGGCGCTGTCGCGCCCGACGGAGGAGTACGTGCGCTCGCACGGGCTGCGGCTGGTGGTGAGCGCGGTGGCGGAGCTGGAGTCGGGCAACCTCGACGCGGCGTGCGCGGCCGGCACCCGGGCCGTGGAGGTCGCGGGCAGGATCTCCTCGGCGCGCACGACCGAGTACGTCCGGGACCTGCTGCACCGGCTCGAACCGTACGGGGACGAGCCGCGGGTGGCGGAGCTGCGGGAGCGGGCACGGCCGCTGCTGGTGGCGCAGGCGTAGAGCCGGCCCGGGGGCGGGGGCGGAGCCCGGCGGCAGGGGCCGGGGGCGGAGTCCGGCGGCACGGGCGGAGGGCCGCCGGGTGCCGCCGGCTGCCGCGGGCACGGACCCGCGTGGCCGCATTGTCAGTGGCGGGGTGCAGTATGCAGGGGTGGGAGGTGGCGGCTTGGGCGGCGGCATGGGCGGCACGGGAAGCGTGAGCGGCACGGGCAGGGTCGACTGCGATGTGCTGGTGATCGGCGGTGGCATCGTCGGCCTGTCGACGGCGCACGCCCTGGCACAGCTCGCTCCGGGTACGCGGGTGGTGGTGCTGGAGAAGGAGTCCGGCCCCGCCCGGCACCAGACGGGTCGCAACAGCGGGGTGATCCACAGCGGCATCTACTACCGGCCCGGATCGCTCAAGGCGCGCTTCGCGGTGCGCGGGGCCGCCGAGATGGTCAAGTTCTGCGCCGAGCACGACATCGCCCACGAGGTCACCGGGAAGCTGATCGTGGCCACCGGGCGGGACGAGCTGCCGCGGCTGCACGCGCTGGTGCAGCGGGGCCGGGAGAACGGCATCCCGGTGCGCGAGCTGGGCCCGGCGCAGATCTCGGAGTACGAGCCGCAGGTGCAGGGCCTGGCCGCGATCCACGTCGGCACGACCGGGATCGTGGACTACGGGCAGGTGGCGCGCCGGCTCGCGGAGTCCTCCGGGGCGGAGATCGTCTACGGCGGGGCGGTGGACCTGATCTCGCGGCGGGCCGGCGGGATCGCGGTGCGGACGACGACGGGGCTCGTGGTGCGGTCCCGGGTGCTGGTGAACTGCGCGGGCCTGCAGTGCGACCGGGTCGCGCGGCTGGCCGGAGACGACCCGGGCATGCGGATCGTGCCGTTCCGCGGCGAGTACTACGACTTGGCGCGGCCCGATCTGGTCCGCGGGCTGGTCTACCCGGTCCCGGATCCGGCGTTCCCCTTCCTCGGCGTGCACCTGACGCGGGGCATCGGGGGCGGGGTCCACGTCGGGCCGAACGCCGTGCCGGCGCTGGCGCGCGAGGGGTACGGGTGGGGCGTGGTCCGGCCGCGGGACGTCGCGGACGAGCTGGCCTGGCCGGGATCCTGGCGGATGGCCCGGCGGCACTGGCGGTACGGGGCGGGCGAGATCCACCGCTCGCTGTCGAAGCAGGCGTTCACGGACGCGGTGCGCAGGCTGCTGCCGGCGGTCTCGGCGGCGGATCTGGCTCCGGCGGGGTCCGGGGTGCGGGCGCAGGCCGTGCTGCGGGACGGGACGCTGGTGGACGACTTCCTCATCAAGGAGGGGGCGCGGACGGTGCACGTCCTGAACGCGCCGTCGCCGGCCGCCACCGCTTCGCTGCCGATCGGGCGGGAAATCGCCCGGCGGGCCCTGACGACGCTCCGCACGGCATAGCCGCCGGGGCGGTGCCCGGGCCGGGCCCGGCTGTGCCCGGGCGGGGAGTCGGCGGTGCCCGGGCGGGGGGCCGGGGCGGGGTCGTAGAATCGGGGCATTGTGTCTGAGTCCCTCACCCCCCAGCCCAGCGCCCCGCAGACCGTGCCGGAGGCGAATTCCTACGTGCCCCCGAAGTGGCGGACCGAGCCGCGGTTTCCCGACGGGCCCGCCCCCGATCCGGCCGGCTCGCACCACGAGCGGCGGATCCGCAGCTTCCAGCCGCGGCGCAGCCGGGTCACCACCGGGCAGGGCGAAGCCCTGAAGCGGCTTTGGGGGACCTGGGGGCTCGACATCGACGGGCGGTCCGTCATCGACCTCGACGAGATGTTCGGCGGGCTGCCCGTCGTACTGGAGATCGGCTTCGGGATGGGCGAGGCCACCGCGCAGATGGCCGCCGCCGACCCCTCGACCGGCATCCTCGCCGCCGACGTGCACACCCCCGGCCAGGGGAACCTGCTCGCGCTCGCCGAGCGCGGCGGGATGACCAACGTCCGCGTCGCCAACGGCGACGCCATCATCCTGCTCCGCGAGATGCTGCCGCCCGACTCCCTCGCCGGTCTGCGCGTGTACTTCCCGGACCCGTGGCCCAAGGCCCGCCACCACAAGCGGCGGCTGATCCAGCCCGAGTTCCTCGACCTCGCCGCGACCCGCCTCGCCCCCGGGGCCGTGCTGCACTGCGCGACCGACTGGGAGCCGTACGCCGAGCAGATGCTCGAAGTGCTCACTGCGCACCCGCGGTTCGAGAACACCCGGGCGGACGGCGGCTACGCGCCGCGGCCCGAGTTCCGGCCGCTCACCCGCTTCGAGGGGCAGGGCCTGGACAAGGGGCACGTCGTGCACGATCTCCTCTTCGCGCGCCGGGGCCACGCTTCCCCGAACGAGTAGAGAAACCGCGTACGTCACTCCGCGTGTCAGAGCGGCTCGCTAGAGTCATCGCGTGTTCCGAGCGCTCCCTGCTGTCCGAGGCGTCCGTGCGTGCGTGTTTGCCGTGCTGTCGCTGTCGGGGCTGGCGATCCTCGAACTCGTGCGGGAGCAGACCGGTACCGCGGGGTTCTTCGTCGGCCTCGGGCTGGCCGTGCTGCCGGTGCCGCCGCTCATGGCGGCCTTCCGGTGGCTCGGCCGGGCCGCGCCCCGCCCCTGGGCGCAGTTGCTGTTCTGCTTCGGCTGGGGCGCCTGCACCGCGGCCCTGATCGCGATACTGGCCAACAACTTCGCCACCGAGTGGATAACGGCGGCCACCGCCGACGCCTCGGCCGCCGACCGGCTCGGCTCGGTGGCGATCGCCCCGGTGGTCGAGGAGAGCGCCAAGGCGGCGGCCCTGCTCCTGGTGTTCGCCTTCCGAAGACGCCAGTTCACCGGACCCGCCGACGGGTTCGTGGTGGCCGGGTTCACCGCCACCGGCTTCGCCTGCACCGAGAACGTCCTCTACCTCGGCAACGCCTTCGGCGAGGACGTGGAGAGCGGCGCCGCCCCGCTGGACTCGGTGACGGCCGCGACCTTCTTCGTGCGGATCGTGGTCTCGCCGTTCGCGCACCCGCTGTTCACGGTGCTCACCGGACTCGGCTTCGGGGCCGCCGCGCTCGGAGCGGGCCGGGTGCGCCGGATCGGTCTGCCGCTGCTCGGGCTGCTGGCCGCGATGGGTCTGCACGCGCTGTGGAACAGCTCGTCGCGTTTCGGGGAGTACGGGTTCTACGTGGTCTACGGCTGCGTGATGGTCCCGGTGTTCGCCCTGCTGCTGTGGCTGGCCGTGCGCATGAGGCGGCGCCGGCTGCGGGCCGTCGCCGGGGAGCTGGCGGTGTACGCGGCCGCGGGCTGGCTGCGCCCGGCGGAGGTGCCGGCGCTGGTGTCGATGCCGGCCCGGTCGCTGGCCCGCGCGCTGGCCCGGTCCACCGGCGGCCGGGCGGCGGGCCGGGCCGTCGCCCGGTACGAGGCGGACGCGGCGGCGCTGGCCCTGCTGCGGCACCGGGCCCGGCACGGGGGCCCGGCGGGGGTGCCGGATTTCGCCTGCCGGGAGCGGGAGTTGCTGCGCCGGCTGTGGCTGCGCAAGGCGACGGCGGGGCCCGCGCTGGCCCGGGCGGCGGTCCTGGAGGATCTTCTTCCGCCCCGGCCGGTCCCCCTCGCGCCGCTGGCACCCCTGGAGCGGGTCTTCGTACCGCTCGTACCGCGTGCTAGACGCTCAGGCCCTTGGACTCCAGCCACGCCAGAGGGTCCATCGTCGAGCCACCCCTGCGCACTTCCAGGTGGAGATGGGGTCCGGTGACGTTGCCGGTGGCCCCGACGCGGCCGATGGTGTCGCCGGCGCCGACCGAGCCGGAGGTCACCGACATCGAGGACAGGTGGCAGTACCAGATCTCCGTACCGTCCTCCAGCTCCAGCACGATCCGGTACCCGTACGCCCCCGACCAGCCGGCCGAGGTGATCTTCCCGGCGGCGACGGCCTTGGCGGGGGTGCCGGTCGGGGCGGCGAAGTCGAGGCCGGTGTGGTGGCCGGAGGACCACATGGAACCGGAGTCGCCGTAGTGCGAGGTGAGGGTGTAGGCGGAGGTGGGGAGGGAGTAGCTGCCGGAGACCTTCGTGAGGCGCTCCTGTTCGGCCTTGGCCTCGGCGGCCTCCTTGGCTTCCGCCGCCTCCTTCGCCGCCTTCTCGGCGGCCAGGCGGACGCCCTCCGCCTCCTTCTCGGCGGCCTCCCGCTTGGCCTTGGCCTCAGCGGCGGCCGCCTCCTGCGCCTCCCGCTCGGCCTGCGCCCGGGCCTGGGCCTCGGCGGCGGTCTCCTGGGACTCGGCCTGCTGGAGGATGCGGCCCACCAGGGTGGCGCCCGCGTCGGCGTGCTGAGTCGCCTGCTGCGCGATGATCCCGGTCTGTCCCGCGGAGGCCGCGGTGTCCGCCGCGAGGCCTTCGGCCTGCGCGTGCCGCTGCCCGTCGCCTCCGCCGCCCATGCCGAAGTCTGGCAACGAGGGCATGGAGATGGCGACTTGGGGCCGGTCCTGCGCGGTGGCGATACCGCCGGCCCCGACGGCCGCGATGACGCCGACGCCGAGCACGGTGGAGCTGCGGGCAAGTCCCCCGCGCTGCTTGGCGACCCGGTGCTTGCCGCGCGGGGGGCGGGCCGAGTCTTCGGTGGGGTTCCACTCACCCCAGGCGCCGGCGGTGGGGCCTTCCTGGAGTTCTATGCCTTCGGGGGCAGGCGAGTTGGAGGCCACCGGGCCACACTCCTCAGGGGGACACGCACGCGCACGGCGCCGTCTCTTGCGACGGCTTGGACGACCGCGCTGCGTTATCGAACGGTAATATACGGAGGGGAGTGATTCCAAGCTGTTGTGATGGATCGATGGCAGTAATCAGCCACGTATTGCGCAGCCTTGGCCATGACTAAAGACGCTTAGTGGATCAATTCGGGCAAAACTCAAGCAAGATCCACATCTCTCCAGCCACTCCCGCATCTTGACTGGCCGTCATAAACCTTTCGGAGCGGCCCACTTCAATCACGCACCGTCACGGAGCGACCACGGGAACGGTACGACGTCGCTCCGGCTCACCCTCCCCGGGCCGGCCCACGGCGAGCAGCGCCATGTCGTCCGTCGCCCCGCCGCCCGTGTGCCGGCGTACGTCGCTGCTGAGCGCGCCGAGCAGCCCGGCGGGATCGGGGAATACGCGGCCGCTCAGCCGGGCCGCCGGATCGTAGAAGACCCCCGCCGCGTCCCGCGCCTCGGTCAGCCCGTCCGTGTACAGGAGCAGGGTGGCCCCGGCGGGGAAGGGCCACTCCTCGGCGCGGTCCGGCCAGGCCGCGCCCAGCTCCCCCATGCCGAGCGGCAGCGCGGGCTCCGCAGGGGCGAGGACCGCCAGCCGCCCGTCGGCGTGCAGCAGCAACGGCTCGGGGTGGCCCCGGTTCACCAGGCGCAGCACCCGGGCGTCCGCCGGGATCTCGCCGAGCACACAGGTGGTGAAGCCTTCCACCGCGTCCAGGCTGTCGCGCCGGGTGCCCTCGCGGGTCAGTGCCCGTTCCAGCCGCCGGGCCAGGCCCTCCAGGGTGGGTTCCGTCTCCGCCGCCTCCCGGAAGGCGCCGAGCACCACGGCCACGGCCTCCACCGCCCCCAGCCCCTTGCCCCGTACGTCACCCACCGCCAGCCGCACTCCGTAGGGGGTGTCCTGGACGGCGTACAGGTCCCCGCCGATGAAGGCGTCGGCCTGAGCGGCCTCGTACCGGGCGCAGACGTGCAGGCCGGCGATGCGCTCGGCGGGCTCGGGCAGGACGGCGCGCTGGGCGGCCTCGGCGATCTCGCGGGCCGAGGCGAGTCGCTCGCCGCTGCGCCGGACGACCCGGTTGGTCAGGATCGCGAGCCCGGAGACGGTCATGACGGTGACCAGCTCGGTCAGGGCCTCGACCCTCCAGGTGGTGCCGTTGAGGAGGTGCAGCAGGACCACCGCGAGCGAGGCGAGCACACCGGTGAGGACCGTGACGCGCAGGGAGGACAGCGGGGCGGCGATCAGCGGGGCCGCGGAGAAGAAGGGGGATCCGGTGTAGCTGGGCGGGGTCAGCAGGTCGAAGGCCAGTCCGCCTGCGATCAGCACGGCCGGGAGGACGCGGACCACCTTGCGGGCCGCACCGGTGCCGGTGCCGGTGCCGGTGCCGCCCGGGTCCTCGTCGCCGCCCCGCTGCCGACCCAGCCCCAACACGCGCTCTCCTGCCCGGTCCCTCGCGCGGGTGCGGGCCGCCTCCGCATCGCCCCTCAAGGCTGGCGGCGGGGGGATCGTACGGCGACCCGGCCCGGGCCGATCGGGTGAGGGCCGGGGAAGGAGAGGAGAACGACGAAGGCCCGGTTCCCAAGGGGAACCGGGCCTTCGTACTGAGTAGCGGGGACAGGATTTGAACCTGCGACCTCTGGGTTATGAGCCCAGCGAGCTACCGAGCTGCTCCACCCCGCGTCGGTAAACACAACTCTACGTCATCGCGGGGAGGGCTCGCGCCAATTAACTCTCCCGCCACCTCCAGAACCCACATAACCGCAGGTCAGAGCCGCACAGACGGCAGGAAAACCGGCCTGGGCCGAGGTCCGGCGTCCTGGCGCGGGCGTACGGGGACGGGGCGAGCAGGGCGGCGGCGTCGAGACCGGCGGCCTCGCGGACGAGGCGGATGGCCCGGTAGATCTGGTTGATGTGCGGGACGGCCCCACACGGCCCCACCAACAACCCGGCCCATCCACCGGCGGCGGCCACGGTGAGACGGGAGCCGGTGCACCCGGCTCCGGCGGACCCGGACCCGGCGAGGGCACGGGAGGCGGCTCCGAGCTGCCCGACCGGGAGCCTCCGGTCACTCTTGACCCGGCTGAAGAAGTCGGAATGCGGCGCGGCCGTGGCCGACTACATAGCGAGCGGACGGTTTGCGGACATTCCCAATCACAAGGAACTGACCACGCCGCTGAGCTTCAGACCAACGAGCTACGATCCAACGACGGATCCATCACCGTTTTTCCAACCAACTCCGCCAGGCCATAAGGAAATTGGATGTCGACTCTGATGCGTGCCCGGAGGGCATGTGGCGTGGTTCTGGGACCTGGACGAAGTGACGGAACCCGGCCTTGACGCGGCGCTCGCGACCGCGGCACGCAGGTCCGCCATTTTGGGGAAGCACGGCCTGCTGGAGCCGACCGCCCTCGAATGGAGCTGGTTCCAGGTCGGCAAGGGCGGCCTCGGCATCACGTCCCGGCTCAGTCTCGTAGGCCGCTCCCTCCATGACACCGCGCTGGCGGATGACGTACGGGGGCTGCAGGCCGGCCGGCCATCCGGCCGCCGAGATCGGGGGGATCCTCGTCCACGGGTCCGGTGTCTGGCTGGACGGCGACGCGAAGAGCCGAAGCGAGTACCGCCTGATCGAGCTCCTGGTGTCGCCCGACGCAATCGGTCCTTCGGCCGAGCTGTCCGTCTACCACGACGTGTGGGGACCGTGCGACTTCCGAGGACTGCCCCACCCGGCCGTCGAGGCCCGGAACGCACCGCGGCTCACGGCGGCCCTGCGGGATATCGAGGCGCTGCTCGGCATCGGGGCCGAGCCGGGCGAGGCCACATACTTCGGCCGCGCCGAAGGCTACGGTCTCAAGGCTCCGGACCTCGTCGACGGACGCGGCCCGGACCTCACCGACTCGATGTAGACATCCACACCGGCTCGTTGCCCTCCGCGCCCTTCCACCGTCACGGTTTGGGCCGCGCACGACGAGGGGCGGCCACCGATTCGGAGACGGCGGGCGGGCTCTTGTACCCGGCCTGCATCAGCAGCGGTCGGGAGCGTGGTGGCGCGACACCTTCCGTCCGGCGCGCTGACGGGTCAGGAGGCGGCCACCTCGACACGAGTCCGGCAATGCCCCGGCGGGCCGCCGACGCGCGGCTCAGCGGGCGGTGCGCGGGCGGGGCGGCCGGATTCGAACCGACGTCCTCGCGATTTTGGAGACCGCGCGCGACGACCTCTGCGCTACGACCCCGCCGGGCGGGGATCATTCCAGAGCCTCACCAGGACGTCCGGAACGAGGAAGCGCCCCGCCCGAGGGATCGGGTGGGGCGCTTCGGGAGCTGTAGGCCATGTCGGACTCGAACCGACAACCAACGGATTAAAAGTCCGCTGCTCTGCCAATTGAGCTAATGGCCCTCACGTGCTCACCCCAGAGCATAGCCGGAGACCAACCGTCAGCCGATCGAGTATCGGCTGACCGGGCCCGGCGCGGCTCGCAAAAGACGGAACAGGGCCCCCACGACCGTGTCGTGGGGGCCCTGTCAGGCCGTCAGCTCAGTGGCCGGTGGCCGGTGGCCGGTTCAGCCGTTGCGCTTCCAGCGGGGCTTGTCGTCGCGGCGGCCGCCGAAGGAGCCGGTCGAGCCGGAGCCGGAGGGGCGGTTGTCGTCGCGGCGGCCGTACGGGCGGTCGCCACCACCGGAGCGGAAGCCACCGGACGGACGGTCGCCGCCACCGGAGCGGAAGCCGCCACGGTCGCCACCGCGGTCGTCACGGTTGAAGCCGCCCGACGGACGGTCGTCGCGACGGAAGCCGCCGGACGGGCGGTCGCCGCCGGAGCGGAAGCCACCGGAGGGACGGTCGTCGCGGCGGAAGCCGCCACGGTCGCCACCGCGGTCGTCACGGTTGAAGCCACCGGAGGGACGGTCGTCGCGACGGAAGCCGCCACCACGGTTGTCATCGCGGCGGTCGCCACCGGAACGGAAGCCACCGGACGGACGGTCGCCGCCACCGGAGCGGAAGCCGCCACGGTCGCCACCGCGGTCGTCACGGTTGAAGCCACCGGAGGGACGGTCGTCGCGACGGAAGCCGCCACCACGGTTGTCATCGCGGCGGTCGCCACCGGAACGGAAGCCACCGGAGGGACGGTCGCCGCCACCGGAGCGGAAGCCGCCACGGTCGCCACCGCGGTCACCGCGGTCGTCACGACGGTTGTCGCGGCGCTCGTAGTTGCCGCGGTCGTCGCGGGACTGGAACGACGGGCGCTCCTCGGCGACCGGCGCGGCCGCGACGGCAGCCGCGACCTCGGCCTCGGCGGCCTCGGCCACCTCGGCGACAGCGGCCTCCGGGTCCTCGCCGCGCTCGCGGGCGGAGCGGGCGACCAGGCGGTCGGCCTCCTCGCGCAGCTCGGCGGCACGGCGCGTCAGGCGCTCCAGCTGCTTGGTGAGGTCGGCGACCTCACGCTCGGCCTGCTTGGCGGCGTTGTTCGCGGAGTCGGCCTGGACCTCGGTCAGCGAACGCGCACCGGTGATCTCGGCGACCTCCGGGTCGAAGGCGCCGGCGCCCTGGACGATGTGGCGCGAGGCGTCGACGCCCGCGTCCTCCATCAGGCGGAAGATCTGGCGGCGCTGGTGCGGCAGGGCCAGGGAGACCACGACGCCCGACTTGCCGGCGCGGGCGGTACGGCCCGAGCGGTGCAGGTAGTCCTTGTGGTCGCCGGCCGGGTCCACGTTCAGGACCAGGTCGATGCCGTCGACGTGGATGCCTCGGGCGGCGACGTCGGTGGCGACGAGCGCGTTGACGTAGCCGTCCTTGAAGTCCGCGAGGACGCGGGTACGGGCGCCCTGCGTCATGCCGCCGTGCAGCGCGTCGGCCTTCACGCCGGCCTCGACGAGCTGCTCGGCGATGCGGTCGGCGCCCAGCTGGGTGCGGACGAAGATGATGGTGCGGCCCTTGCGGGCGGCGATGGCGGCCGTGACCGGCGCCTTGTCCTTCGGCTTCACGACGAGGACGTGGTGCGTCATGGTCGTGACGTTGCCCTGCGCGCTGTCGACCTCGTGCGTGACGGGGTTGGACAGGTAGCGCTTGACCAGGGTGCCGATCTCGTTCTCCATGGTGGCGGAGAAGAGCATGCGCTGGCCGCCGCCGGGGATCTGGTCGAGCAGCTCGGTGACCTCGGGCAGGAAGCCCAGGTCGGCCATCTGGTCGGCCTCGTCGAGGACGGCCACCTCGACGTTCTCCAGGGAGCAGGCGCCGCGGTTGATGATGTCGCGCAGACGGCCCGGGGTGGCGACGAGGACGTCGACGCCGCGCTCCAGGGCGTAGATCTGGTTGCCCATCGAGGTACCGCCGCAGACGACCTTCATCTTGAGGCCGAGCACGTCGCCGTACGGCTGGAGGGCGTCCGCGACCTGCATCGCGAGCTCACGCGTCGGCGTGAGGATGATCGCGCGGGGCTTCTTCTTCTCGGTGTGGCCACCGGCCAGGCGGGCCAGGGTGGGCAGACCGAAGGAGAGGGTCTTGCCGGAGCCGGTGCGGCCGCGGCCGAGGATGTCCTTGCCGGCCAGGGCGTCCGGGATGGTCGCGGCCTGGATCGGGAAGGGGGAGGTGACACCGTTCTGCGCGAGCTTGCGCACCACGCCCTCGGGCAGACCGAGGTCGCCGAAGGTGATGGTGGGCTCGGCGTCGGCGTCGTCCGCCTCGGCGTCGATGGACTGGTCGGTCGTCACGTCGGCCTCAAGGGCCTCGATGATCTCGTCCGCTTCAGCGGCCTCGATCGCCTCGGTGACCACAAGGGCCTCGACGGCGTCGACGATCTCGTTCGAGTCGTTCTCGGGCATGACGGCACGGTCAGAACTGGAAATGGACATGCGAAATGCGAAACCTTCCGGAGTCTCGGCACGCGCCCAAACTCCGTGAATCGCAAATCGACCGCCTCAATGCGGTCAGCCACGGCTAGGGAGAGTACGCGCCACACGGCGCTCTTCGGATTCGGCGCCGGGCAATGGGATCAAACGATCTATAACCATACGCACCCTCCCCCGGGTCTGGCAAGTCGTTCCGGCCTGATCCGCCCTGACCTGCGACGATGTCGCCGATCCGGGAGATCGGCCGTCACCCCCGGGAGGTACCTGCGGCCGCTACGAGGCCGTCGGGCTGGGCTCCGGAGCCGGGGGCGTCTGGGCCGGCGGAGTGGGCGAAGTCACGGGCGTCTCGGGGGTCGGCGACTGAGCCGGGGGCGGCGTGACCTGCGTCCCACCGGAACCACCGCTTCCGGATCCCCCCGAGCTCGGCTGCTGCCCGCCCTGGCCCCCGGGGCCGGCCCCCGGTCCGGCCGACGGCGAGGGGGCCCCGGGGCGCCCGGCGGGAGCACCCGGGCTGGGGGTGGCCCCGGTGGCACCGGAGGCCTTGCCGTCCTCGGCCGGCCGCCCGTCCTCGCCCGTCGCGCCCGGCTTCGAGCCGTGGCCGTTGCCGTGCGCCCCCGAGCCCTTGCCGGAAGCGGAACCCGCGGCCGCTTCCGCGGCCGCCTTGCGGTCCGCCGGCGAGGAGGGCCCGGGCTTCGCGCCGTCCTCGCCGACGCTCATGCAGCCCGCCGTGGCCGCGACCGCGAGCACGGCGGCGGCCAGCCGGAGGGAAGCGGACAACTGGCGCACGGGGCACCTCCTGGGGGTCCCCCGGCGGCAGCCGGGAGGGGGCGGTCAGGGCCCGCGGTGAGCGGGTCAATGTGCCCAACTCCCTTTACCCCGTAAGAGACACGCCCTTGGGGGCACGGCCTGTGCGCGCCCCCGGCCCGGGCCGTCCGCGCCCCCCGGCCCCGGCCGTCCGCGATCCCCGGCCCCGTCCGGCGCCCCGCCGTACGGCCCCTGCGAGCTCAGGCGAACAACTGCCGCGCCACCTGCGAGCCCAGCGTCACCGCGCCCAGCCCCGCCAGCACCGAGGCCGCCACGTTCGCCGCCGCCAGGAACCGCCATCCGCGCTCGTACAGGCGCAGCGTCTCGTACGAGAACGTCGAGTACGTGCTCAGCGCCCCGCACAGCCCCGGCCCCACCAGCAGGTTCAGCCGCGCCGGGGCCGCACCTGCCAGCACCGCGCCGGTCAGCACCCCGAGCACCAGGCACGCGCCGACGTTGACCACGAAGGTCCCCCACGGGAACACCGAATCGTGCCGCGCCTGCACCGCACGGTCCGTCAGATAGCGCAGCGGCGCCCCCGCCACCGCGCCCGCCACCACCAACAGCCAGTTCACGCCCGCCTCCGCGGGCCGCCCCGTACGGAGAGCCCGGTCGCGAGGCGGGTCGCCGAGGCCCCCGCCCACACGGCGCCCAGCGCCGCGACCACCGTGAGCCCGGCGTACGCCAGCGCGCGCCCGGCCTCCCCCGCGTCCAGCAGCCGGGAGAAGTCGACGGCGTACGTGGAGAACGTGGTGAACCCGCCGAGCACTCCGACCCCGGCGAACGGCCGGACGAGCGGATGCGGCGCCGTCCGCCCGCCCTCGCTGATCAGCACCATCAGCACCCCGATCAGCGCGCAGCCGAGCACGTTCGTCCAGAAGGTCGTCCACGGGAAGGCCCCCGGCCCGGCGGCCGGCCACAGCAGCGAGGCCCCGTACCGCGCCGAGGCCCCGAGCGCACCGCCCGCCGCGATCGCCGCGAGCACCGGACCGGGCCGTTCGGCGCGCTGCCCGGGCACATGGAGGTCGACGTCCGGGTCGATCGCCTCCGCCGGGCCGTCCCCACCCGGACCGGTCACCCGTACCCCAGCGCGTGCAGCCGCTCGTCGTCGATCCCGAAGTGATGGGCGATCTCGTGCACCACGGTGACCTCCGTCTCCGCGATCACGCTCTCCCGGTCCTCGCACATCCGCAACGTGGGGTTCCGGTAGATCGTGATCCGGTCCGGCAGCACCCCGGCGTACCACTCGCCACGGTCCGTCAGCGGGGTCCCCTCGTACAGGCCGAGCAGCTCGGGGTCATCCGCCGGCGGTTCGTCCTCGACGAACACCGCCACGTTGTCCATCAGCCGCGTCAGCTCCGGCGGGATGCGGTCCAGGGCCTCTGCGACGAGCTCTTCGAACTCCTCGCGCGTCATCTCCAGCACCGGGCCATTGTCCCTCCGGCGGGGGCACCTCCCGCATGTGGGGGGAAACCGTTTTGGCGATAGCTCCCCGGATCCCATATGCTTCTCACGTCCCCGACGCGCTGATGAAGTGCCCGGCGGGCCTTTAGCCCTCATCGTCTAGTGGCCCAGGACGCCGCCCTTTCAAGGCGGTAGCACGGGTTCGAATCCCGTTGGGGGTACGCATTACCTTGTGCGAGACTTGTCTCGCACACTGCAAGGACCTGTGGAGCAGTTGGTTAGCTCGCCACCCTGTCAAGGTGGAGGTCGCGGGTTCAAGTCCCGTCAGGTTCGCTGAAGCCGGAAACGGTTTCGTGGCTGGGTAGCTCAGTTGGTACGAGCGATCGCCTGAAAAGCGATAGGTCGCCGGTTCGACCCCGGCCCCAGCCACCACAAGAAGGCCCCGTCCATCGGACGGGGCCTTCCGCGTTACTCCTTCTCCCCCTCCGGGCCGGTCGTACGGCGGCGCCACTGCGTCACGCCGACCGCGGCCGCGCCCGCCGCCACCAGCCCGAGCAGCGCCCAGTCCGGAACCGCGTCCGCGAACGACCGGACCCACTGCTCCGCCGCGTACGAATCGTCCACGTCGAGCAGGCCCGGCAGCGCGCTCGCCCCGTCGTACGCGAGGAACAGCGCGCCCAGGGTGATGAAGAACAGCCCCGACAGCAGCGAGGTGGTGTGCAGCTCGAAGCGGCCCACCCGGACGGCCCGCCCGCGCAGCCAGCGCCGCCGGCCCAGCTCGAACCGCTCCCACAGCAGCGCCAGCAGGAACAGCGGTACGGCCATCCCCAGCGCGTACACCGCCAGCAGCAGCCCGCCGTAGACCGGGCTGCCGCTGACCGCCGCCACCGTCAGGACGCTGCCGAGGATCGGGCCGGCGCAGAACCCGGCCAGCCCGTAGACCGCCCCGAGCGCGAACACCGACAGGGCGGTGGTCGGCCGGATCCGCCCCGACAGCTCCGAGATCCGCTTCGAGGCGAAGCCCAGGCCCAGGATCTGCGCGAGCCCGAGCGCGATGATCAGCCAGCCGCCCGCCAGGACGAGCCCGTCCCTGTTGCCGTGGAAGAACCGTCCGGCGTACGAGCCCGCCGCGCCCAGCGGTACGAGGGTGCTCGCGAGGCCGGCGTAGAAGATCCCGGTCCGCGCGAGCAGCCGCGAGGTGGAGTCGATCGAGTAGGCGAAGAACGCGGGCAGCAGCAGGGCGCTGCACGGGCTGAGCAGCGCGAGCAGTCCGCCCAGCAGTGCGGCCAGGTACCCGATGTCGCCGACGCCGCTCACCGCGCCGACCGGTCGTCGGCCTGCGGGCCGGCCCCGGCCCGTGCCTTGGCGTCGGCGATCGCCGCGGCGAAGGCGTCGAGCGGCTGGGCGCCCGCGATCGGCTGCCCGTTGACCAGGAAGGACGGGGTGGAGGTGACGCCGATGCGGTAGCCCTCCTCCTGGTCCTTCTGGAGGGCGGCCGCGGCGGCTTCGCCCGCCATGTCCTTCTCGAAGCGCTCCATGTCCGGGACCCCGGCCTCACGGGCCAGCTCCAGCAGCCGTGCCCGGCCGAAGCCCTTCTCCTTGGCCCCGTCGGCGTAGGCGGCCGCGTGGAACCGCGCGAACCGGTCCTGCTGCCCGGCGGCCCAGGCGGCCTTGGCGGCGGTCTCGGAGTCGGCTCCGAAGATCGGGAAGTTGCGCCACTCGATGCGCAGCGTGCCCTCGTCCACGTACTTCTTCACCAGTTCGGGCTCGGTGTCGCGGGCGAACTTCCCGCAGTAGCCGCACTTGAAGTCGGAGTACTCGATCAGCACGACGGGGGCGTCCGCCCTGCCGACGGCCAGCTTGTCCCCGGCCTCGCGGCGGGCGAGCTTCGCCAGCTCGGCGTGGACGTCGGACCCCTTGGGCGCGGCCGCGGCGGATGAGGAGGAGCTCCGGTCGGGCCGGTCCTCGGGCGCGGTGGCCTGCCAGGACACGATCCCGAGGGTGACGGCGGCGACCGCGACCCCGGCGGAGATCAGCAGCCGTTTGCGCGCGGAAGCGGGGGAGGAAGAAGAGGAGGAACGGGAAGTGGAAGAAGGCATACGGGTGCTCCAGAGCTGCGGGTGGTGAATCGGACCGGCGGAGGGCCGGTCCTCTACACCCGCATCACGGACAGCTCCACGGGCCCGGGAGCCGGCTGATCCGGCCCCCGTACGAGAACCCGCACCGCCGGCGTCCGGTCCGCCCAGACCTGCTCCGCCGCGGGCCGCCCCAGCGGGGCGTGCGCGTGCTCCCCGGCGCCGCGCGGCGGCACCCCCGGAGCCTGCCCGCGATCCCGGCTCCCGGGGTCGCAGGCGGGCCCCCGCTCGGCGGAGCCCACGGCGTGCGCCGCGGGAGCGGTCGCGGCCTCAGCCGAAACCGGGGCCGAAACCGGAATTGAACCCGGAATCGAACCCGGAATCGAACCCGGAACCAGAGCCAGAACCGGAAGCGCCGCGGCGGGCACCGCACAGCCGACCAGAACCGCGATCACGGCGCCGAGCAGGCACCGGACACCACGGAAGCGGTACACGGCGGGCCTCTCCCTCGGTCAACAGGTCGGTTCAGACGATCTCGTCCCGAAATGGTACGGGGAGGGGGCACAAATGCGTTCGCCACCCAGCGCCTGCGGGTGAGATCCTCGATCAGGTATGTCTACTTCCTTCGCCGCCCTGCAGACGCTTCTCGGTGAGATCTCCCTCCGTGACGCGCACCGCCTCGGCCGCCGCCTCGAAGGCGCCCGCCGCATCCGAAAGCCCGAGGCCAAGCAGGCCGTGCTCGACGAGATCGCCGCGGAGGCCGAGAAGGCCGCCGCGCGACTGGCCGGCCGTGCCTCGCGGATGCCTGAGGTCACGTATCCCGAGAACCTGCCCGTCAGCCAGAAGAAGGACGAGATCGCCGAGGCGATACGCGACCACCAGGTCGTGATCGTCGCCGGTGAGACCGGTTCCGGCAAAACCACGCAGATCCCCAAGATCTGCATGGAGCTGGGCCGCGGCGTCCGGGGCATGATCGGGCACACGCAGCCCCGCCGGATCGCCGCCCGCACGGTCGCGGAGCGGATCGCCGAGGAGCTGAAGTCCGAGATCGGCCAGACGGTCGGCTGGAAGGTGCGGTTCACCGACCAGGTGGACCAGGACGCGACCTTCGTGAAGCTGATGACCGACGGCATCCTGCTCGCCGAGATCCAGACGGACCGCGAGCTGCGCGCGTACGACACGATCATCATCGACGAGGCCCACGAGCGCAGCCTCAACATCGACTTCCTGCTGGGCTACCTCTCCCAGCTGCTGCCGAAGCGCCCCGACCTCAAGGTCGTGATCACCTCCGCGACCATCGACCCGGAGCGCTTCTCCCGCCATTTCGGCGACGCCCCGATCGTCGAGGTCAGCGGCCGTACGTACCCGGTGGAGCTCCGCTACCGGCCCCTGCTCGAAGAGGATTCCGAAGACAGCGACCGCGACCAGATCACAGCGATCTGCGAGGCCGTCGACGAGCTCCAGTCCGAGGGCCCCGGGGACGTCCTGGTCTTCCTCTCCGGCGAGCGCGAGATCCGCGACACCGCGGACGCCCTCGACAAGCGCAATCTCCGCTTCACCGAAGTCCTCCCCCTCTACGCCCGCCTCTCGCACGCCGAACAGCACCGCGTGTTCCAGCAGCACACGGGGCGAAGGATCGTTCTCGCGACCAACGTCGCCGAGACCTCCCTCACCGTCCCCGGCATCAAGTACGTGATCGACCCGGGCACCGCCCGCATCTCCCGCTACAGCCACCGCACCAAGGTCCAGCGCCTGCCCATCGAGCGGATCTCCCAGGCCAGCGCCAACCAGCGCAAGGGCCGCTGCGGCCGTACCAGCGACGGCATCTGCATCCGGCTCTACTCCGAGGACGACTTCCTCTCCCGTCCCGAGTTCACGGACGCCGAGATCCTGCGCACCAACCTCGCCTCCGTCATCCTCCAGATGACCGCGGCCGGCCTCGGCGAGATCGAGAAGTTCCCCTTCATCGACCCGCCGGACCACCGCAACATCCGCGACGGCGTCCAGCTGCTCCAGGAACTCGGCGCGCTGGACCCGGCCGAGAAGGATCCGAAGAAGCGGCTCACGCCGATGGGCCGCCAGCTCTCCCAGCTGCCCGTGGACCCGCGCCTGGCCCGCATGGTCGTCGAGGCCGACAAGAACAACTGCGTCCGCGAGGTCATGGTCATCGCGGCGGCCCTGTCCATCCAGGACCCGCGCGAGCGGCCCTCGGACAAGCAGACGCAGGCCGACCAGAACCACGCCCGCTTCAAGGACGAGACCAGCGACTTCCTCTCGTTCCTCAACATGTGGCGCTACGTCCGCGAGCAGCAGAAGGAGCGCGGCTCGTCCTCGTTCCGCCGGATGTGCAAGCAGGAGTACCTGAACTTCCTGCGGATCCGCGAGTGGCAGGACATCTACTCGCAGCTGCGCACGGTCGCCAAGGGCATGGGCATCCACGTCAACGAGGGCGACGCCCCCGAGACGAGCGTGCACATCTCGCTGCTGGCCGGCCTGCTCTCGCACATCGGCCTCAAGGACACCGACAAGAACGAGTACCTGGGGGCCCGGTCCGCCAAGTTCGCGATCTTCCCGGGCTCGGCGCTGTTCAAGAAGCAGCCGAAGTTCCTGATGTCGGCGGAGCTGGTGGAGACCTCGCGGCTGTGGGCCCGGGTCAACGCCAAGGTGGAGCCGGAGTGGGTCGAACCGCTCGCCCAGCACCTGATCAAGCGCACGTACAGCGAACCGCACTGGGAGAAGGACCAGGCGGCCGTCATGGCGTACGAGAAGGTCACGCTGTACGGCGTGCCGATCGTCGCGCAGCGGAAGATCAATTACGGCCGGATCGACGCCGAGGTCTCGCGCGAGCTGTTCATCCGCAACGCGCTCGTCGAGGGTGACTGGCGCACGCACCACAAGTTCTACGCGGACAACCGCAAGCTGCTCACCGAGGTCGAGGAGCTGGAGAACCGGGCGCGGCGCCGCGACATCGTCGTGGACGACGAGACCCTCTTCGACTTCTACGACCAGCGGATCCCCGAGCACGTGGTCTCGGGCGCGCACTTCGACTCCTGGTGGAAGCACAAGAAGCGGGAGGAGCCGGAACTCCTCGACTTCGAGCGCGAGATGCTGCTGACGGAGAAGGCGGCCGGGGTCACCAAGGCCGACTACCCGGACTCCTGGCGCCAGGGGCAGCTGAAGTTCCGGGTGACGTACCAGTTCGAGCCGGGCGCGGACGCGGACGGCGTGACCGTCCACATCCCGCTCCAGGTGCTGAACCAGGTCACCGACGAGGGCTTCGACTGGCAGATCCCGGGCCTGCGCGAGGAGGTGGTCACCGAGCTGATCCGGTCACTGCCGAAGCCGATCCGCCGGCACTACGTACCGGCGCCGAACTTCGCGACGCGCTTCCTGGCCGCCGCCGTGCCCCTGCAGGAGCCGCTGCCGGTCACCCTGGCGCGCGAACTCCAGCGGATGGTCGGGGTCCCGGTCTCCGCCGAGGACTTCGACCTCGACCGGATCCCGGACCACCTCAAGATCACCTTCCGGATCATCGACGAGCGCCGCAAGAACCTCGCCGAGGACAAGGACCTCGAAGCCCTGCGGCTGAAGCTGAAGCCGAAGGCCCGCCAGGCCCTCTCCAAGGCCGCCGCCGCCACCGCCGAACGCGCGGGCGGGGAGTCGCTGGAGCGCACGGGGCTCACCGACTGGACGATCGGCACGCTGACCAAGGTCTTCGAGACCCGCCGGGCGGGGCAGCCGGTGAAGGCGTACCCGGCGCTCGTGGACGAGGGCGCGAGCGTCTCCGTACGGCTCTTCGACACGGAGGCCGAGCAGCAGCGGGCGATGTGGCTGGGCACGCGGCGGCTGATCCTGCTGAACATCCCGGTGAACCCGGCGAAGTTCGCCTCGGACCACCTGACCAACCAGCAGAAGCTGGCCCTGTCCCGCAATCCGCACGGCTCCATCCAGGCGCTGTTCGACGACTGCGCCACCGCCGCGGCCGACAAGCTGATCGCCGACCACGGCGGCCCGGCCTGGGACGAGGCGGCCTTCCGCGCCCTCTACGAGGCCGTCCGCGCGGACCTCGTGGACACGACCGTGCGGACGGTGGCCCAGGTACAGCAGGTGCTGGCCGCCTGGCAGGCCTGTGAGCGCCGCCTGAAGGCCACGAACAGCCTGGCCCTGGTGGCGAACGTGCAGGACGTCAGGACGCAGCTGGCGGCCCTCGTACCGCCCGGCTTCGTGACCCTGACGGGCCTGCGCCGGCTGCCGGACCTGATGCGCTACCTGGTGGCGGTGGACCGGCGGCTCCAGCAGATGCCGACGGGCGCCCAGCGCGACACCACGCGCATGCAGAAGGTGCACGAGATGCAGGACGAGTACGCGTGGCTGCTGGAGCAGCTTCCGAAGGGCCGGCCGGTGCCGTCCGCGGTCACCGACATCCGCTGGATGATCGAGGAACTCCGGGTCAGCTACTTCGCGCACGCGCTCGGGACCGCGTATCCGGTCTCCGACAAGCGGATCGTGAAGGCGGTGGATGCGGCGGCCCCGGGGCCGGCCCGCTGATCGGGTTCGACTGCACCCCCTGAGCTGGGGTACAGTCTGATTCGTAGCCGCCCAGCGGCTGCAAATCGAGGACCTGTGGAGCAGTTGGTTAGCTCGCCACCCTGTCAAGGTGGAGGTCGCGGGTTCAAGTCCCGTCAGGTTCGCAAGAAGAGCAGGGCCCGCATCCCCCAGGGATGCGGGCCCTGTTGCGTGTGACGTGAGCTGCCGCCGTCCAGAGCGCGGCCCCGACCGACCGCCGCGCGCCCCTGCCCGCTCCCGCCGCGCTCCCTCCACTCCCGCCGCGCTCCCCTCCACTCCCGTCCGGGCTCCGCGGCGAGGATCCCCCATCCGCATGAGGCACTCTGCGACGCACGTCCCCTTACGGGTGCATTGCGCGTCGCACAAGGGTCACTGCCTGTGACGGGAGTCACCACATGAGTTTTTGAGACTCATACATTTATCGCACCCATACGCATGCTCGATTTAATATGTGCAATGGCACCCACCCCGCCGACCTTCCGCGTCCGCCCGGTCCCACCCTCCCCGGGCATAAAAAAGATCGCGCTGGACCCGGCGGAGTCCAGCGCGATCTGACGACAAGAACCTGTTGGGGCAGGTCCAAGCGTTTGAAGCCTTGGGTTTCATCGGATTGGGGGACCCGATTCAAGCCCGGTAAAGCGGGGTGCTTGCGCGACCTCAGGCCTCGCTGCGCTGCTGCGGGATTCCCGCGAGCAGTGCGCGAACCTCGGCCTCGCGGTAACGGCGGTGTCCACCCAGGGTGCGGATGGACGTGAGCTTGCCAGCCTTGGCCCAGCGGGTGACCGTCTTCGGGTCCACGCGGAACATCGTGGCAACCTCAGCCGGGGTCAGCAGCGGCTCGGCATCAGGGGTGCGAGCGGTCATGAGCGGCCTCCTCGGGAGAACCGAACCATCTCGGTTCTTTCCTCTAAATTCTGCACCTTGGCCCGCGTTGCCCGAAATGGACATACGCGGGCCGAGTCGGTTATAGGACGAACGGCTTGTCCTCGGCACTACAACTACACCATCCGTCCAGCCTCGACGGCCAAACCGATGGAATTGCCCTCCGAGGTGTTCATCAGCGGCGGAAGCCGATGGACCGCCCCATAACGGACAGTCACCCCACTGTGACGATCAGTCACAGAGCGATCAGGAGTCGTCAGGACCCCCCGTAGAGTGCAATGCCGAGCATTCCGCCCAAAGTTGGGTGGAAGGAACCCTCCCCGGACTCCTTGTCCTATTTTGGCACGAGGGTAGGGGAAGGGCGCAAGGGTGTAGATAGTGCGGTCCGTCACGCTTGAGTCAATGGCCCGTATCGGGACGTAGGTCCTGGAACTAAGGCCCGAATGCGTCCCGATCAAGAACGTGGGGGGTCGCTCGGGGGTCAGTTCGCGAACAGTCTCTCCCGGACCTCCCGCCAGCGCTGCGCCAGCTCCGCGTACACCTCCGCCGCCGCGGCCGCGTCCCCGGCCCCCAGCGCCGCGATCCCCGCCGCCACGTCCCGGGCCGAGCGGTCGGCCCGCAGCCGGTCCGCCGGCAGTGCGTGCACCAGGCCCGCGTAGTCCAGCTCGACCATCGAGCGCGGGTGGAACTCCTCCAGCCAGCTGCCGACGTCCACCAGCCCCTCCGCGAGCCCCCCGTACCCCTCGGCCGCCCGCAGGATCCGCAGTGCCCGCGCGAGCCGCCGCCGGGCCTGCACCATCGGCGTCCGGTAGCGCAGCCGCTCGCCCGGCAGGTACTCCCGCTCGTCGTCGGCCACCAGCACGAACCAGCGCAGCGGCACCTGCCACACCCCGGTGCGGATCCACGGGCGCGCGTCCGGGTTCCGCTCGCGCCAGCGCTCGTACTCCTCGGCCGCCCGCCGCCGCTCGCCCGGCGGGAGCGCCGCGTCCAGCACCGGGAGCGGGAACTGGTCCACGAGCTCCTGGAGCGCCAGCCAGCCGCGCAGCCTGGTCCGCCAGGGGCAGACCAGCAGCACCCCGTCCAGCTGTGCCGTGAAGGCGTCCGCGCTCTCGTGCGCCGGCACCCCGACCACCGGGACCCGGACCAAGTCGGAGAGGGAGCGGCGCAGTTCGTCCTGGGCCGTCGCCACCACGCCGCGCCGCGCGTACGAGGCCCAGTGCGTGCGCTCCGGCTCCGCGAAGGCCGCCAGGGGCTCGTAGACGCGCAGGTAGGAGGCGTACGGGACGGTCGGCGCCGAGCGCGCCGCGGGCAGCTTGGGGTCGGAGGATTCGCTCACGTCCTCGTACTCCCCCGCCCCGCCGGGAGCTACTCGCCGGGCGGGGCGGACCCCCGGAGTGTTCCGATCTCCGGACAGGTCACCTGCACGGGGCCCGCAGGTCTTACTCTGCTCCCAGCACGCCCTCCCCCACCCGCAGGGCGGGCGTCATTCCGCCGCATCTCTTCCATGGGAGTCACCACCGTGACCGAAATGACCGACGGCGTCCTGCACACCCTGTTCCGTTCGGAACAGGGCGGCCACGAGCAAGTCGTGCTGTGCCAGGACCGAGCCTCCGGCCTGAAGGCCGTCATCGCGATCCACTCCACCGCCCTGGGCCCCGCCCTCGGCGGTACGCGCTTCCACGCGTACGCCTCCGACGAGGAGGCCGTCCTCGACGCGCTGAACCTCTCGCGCGGCATGTCGTACAAGAACGCCCTCGCCGGTCTCGACCTCGGCGGCGGCAAGGCCGTGATCATCGGCGACCCCGACGTCCTGAAGTCCGAGGAACTGCTGCTGGCCTACGGCCGGTTCGTGGAGTCCCTCGGCGGCCGCTACGTCACGGCCTGCGACGTCGGCACCTACGTGGCGGACATGGACGTCGTGGCCCGCGAGACCCGCTGGGCGACCGGCCGCTCCCCCGAGAACGGCGGCGCCGGCGACTCCTCGGTCCTCACCGCCTTCGGCGTCTTCCAGGGCATGCGGGCCAGCGCCCAGCACCTGTGGGGCGACCCGACGCTGCGCGGCCGCAAGGTCGCCGTGGCCGGTGTCGGCAAGGTCGGCCACTACCTCGTCGAACACCTCCTGGAGGACGGCGCCGAGGTCGTGATCACGGACGTGCGCGAGGAGTCGCTGCGCCGTGTCCTCGACAAGCACCCGCAGGTCACCGTGGCGGCGGACACCGACGCGCTGATCCGCACCGAGGGCCTGGACATCTACGCCCCCTGCGCGCTCGGCGGCGCGCTGAACGACGAGTCGGTACCGGCCCTGACCGCCAGGGTCGTGTGCGGCGCCGCGAACAACCAGCTCGCCCACCCGGGCGTGGAGAAGGACCTCGCGGACCGCGGGATCCTCTACGCGCCCGACTACGTGGTGAACGCGGGCGGGGTCATCCAGGTCGCCGACGAGCTCCGGGGCTTCGACTTCGACCGGTGCAAGGCGAAGGCCACGAAGATCTTCGACACCACGCTCGAAATCTTCGCTCGTGCGAAGGCGGACGGTATTCCGCCGGCCGCCGCGGCCGACCGGATCGCCGAGCAGCGCATGGCGGACGCCCGCGCCGCGAAGGCCGTGAAGGGCTCGACCCCGGCCCTGTAGGGCCCTTGCGTGCGCCCGCCGGGGTTGCGGCGAGACGGAACTCACTGCACTTCGGCGGGTCGCCCGCCAGGAAAGGGTTAAAATCGCAGCTGACCAGCGAGGACGGGGCGCCTCATTGGTCCTGCACCGGGGCACGTCATGCGGGCGGCGTACCGTATGGCCGCGGAAGCAGGTACCGTTAAACCCCTACGGACGGTCTCTCCACGGAGAGCCCGCTCCGAACCATGAACGCGTGTCAGACTCTGGGGCCGTCGAGCCCCGTCACCGAGGGGGTCGAGCCATGGGGCGCGGCCGGGCCAAGGCCAAGCAGACAAAGGTCGCCCGCCAGCTGAAGTACAACAGCGGCGGGACTGACCTCTCGCGTCTGGCCAATGAGCTGGGCGCATCGCCGACGGATCCGCTGCTGCCTGTCAGCGAGCCGGTCGAAGTCGATGACGATCTGGATGACGACGACGACCCGTACGCCAAGTACGCGGATCTGTACAACAGCGATGACGACGACGAGGACGAAGAGTCCGGTCCGTCGGCACAGCGTCGCGGCGCTTGACGCTTTTTGGCGTCTGCACGAAAGCAACAAAGACTGAAACCCGGTCCGGGGCCTCGCGCCCCGGACCGGGTTTCAGTGTTGCCCGGCCGTCTCAGCCTGCGTAGGAACCGGTCAGGGTCGCACCCTCGCCGTGGTCGCCCCGGTCCAGGATCTCTCCCGCGACCCAGGCGTCCACGCCCCGGTCGGCCAGCGCGGTCAGCGCCACGTCCACCGACTCCTGCGGGACCACGGCCATCATGCCGACGCCCATGTTCAGGGTCTTCTCCAGCTCCAGCTGCTCCACCTGGCCGGCCTTGCCGACCAGGTCGAAGATCGCGCCGGGGGCCCAGGTCGAACGGTCGACCGTGGCGTGCAGGTGGTCCGGGATGACCCGGGCCAGGTTCGCCGCGAGTCCGCCGCCGGTGATGTGCGAGTACGCGTGCACCTCGGCCGTACGGGTGAGAGCCATGCAGTCCAGCGAGTAGATCTTGGTGGGCTCCAGGAGCTCCTCGCCGAGGGTCCGGCCGAGCTCTTCCACGTGCTGGTCGAGCGACATGCCCGCGCGGTCGAAGAGGACGTGCCGGACGAGTGAGTACCCGTTCGAGTGAAGGCCGGACGATGCCATCGCGATGACGGCGTCACCCGTACGGATGCGATCCGCGCCGAGCAGGCGGTCGTACTCGACGACACCGGTGCCGGCGCCCGCCACGTCGAAGTCGTCCGGGCCCAGCAGACCGGGGTGCTCGGCGGTTTCGCCGCCCACCAGGGCGCAGCCGGCGAGGACGCAGCCCTCGGCGATGCCCTTGACGATCGCCGCGACACGCTCGGGGTGGACCTTGCCCACGCAGATGTAGTCGGTCATGAAGAGCGGCTCGGCGCCGCAGACGACGATGTCGTCCATGACCATCGCGACGAGGTCGTGGCCGATGGTGTCGTACACGCCGAGCTGGCGGGCGATGTCCACCTTCGTGCCGACGCCGTCGGTCGCGGAGGCCAGCAGCGGGCGCTCGTAGCGCTTGAGGGCGGAGGCGTCGAAGAGGCCGGCGAATCCGCCGAGGCCGCCGAGGACCTCGGGGCGCTGCGTCTTCTTCACCCACTCCTTCATCAGTTCGACCGCGCGGTCTCCGGCTTCGATGTCCACGCCCGCGGCTGCGTAGCTGGCACCGGTGGTCTTCTCTGTCATGACAGGGAGAGCTTTCGTGTCGTTACTGCGGGTGGTGCCGGGCCCTGGGAGAAGCACTCGTAAAGACAGGGCCCGGCGCAGGTGGAGCCGGGGGTCGCGGGTCGCGGCGCTACGGGCGCCGGAGCGCGTCGGCGGCGTCGGTGCCGCCGGCCAGCTCGCTCTCCAGGAGCTGCTTGCCCAGGAGCTGCGGGTCGGGCAGCTCCATGGGGTACTCGCCGTCGAAGCAGGCACGGCAGAGGTTGGGCTTCTGGATGGTCGTCGCCTCGATCATCGCGTCGAGCGAGATGTACGAGAGCGAGTCCGCGCCGAGCGACGTGGCGATCTCGTCGACCGTCATGCCGTTGGCGATCAGCTCGGCCCGGGTGGCGAAGTCGATGCCGAAGAAGCACGGCCACTTCACCGGCGGCGAGGAGATCCGGATGTGGACCTCGGCCGCGCCGGCCTCGCGGAGCATCTTGACCAGGGCGCGCTGGGTGTTGCCGCGGACGATCGAGTCGTCGACGACCACCAGGCGCTTGCCCCGGATGACTTCCTTGAGGGGGTTGAGCTTGAGGCGGATGCCCAGCTGGCGGATCGTCTGCGAGGGCTGGATGAAGGTCCGGCCCACGTAGGCGTTCTTGACCAGGCCGGAGCCGTACGGGATCCCGCTGGCCTCGGCGTAGCCGACGGCGGCGGGCGTGCCGGATTCCGGTGTCGCTATCACCAGGTCGGCGTCGACGGGGGCTTCCTTGGCCAGACGCCGGCCCATCTCGACACGCGAGAGGTAGACGTTCCGGCCGGCGATGTCGGTGTCCGGGCGCGCCAGGTAGACGTACTCGAAGACACAGCCCTTGGGCTTCGCTTCCGCGAATCGAGAGGTCCGCAGACCGTTCTCGTCGATCGCGATGAGCTCGCCCGGCTCGACTTCGCGGACGAAGCTGGCCCCGCAGATGTCGAGGGCGGCGGTCTCGCTCGCGACCACCCAGCCGCGCTCCAGGCGGCCGAGGACCAGCGGGCGGATGCCCTGCGGGTCACGGGCGGTGTAGAGGGTTCCCTCGTCCATGAACACGAGCGAGAAGGCGCCCTTGACCTTCGGGAGGACCTTGGTGGCCGACTCCTCGATCGTCAGGGGCTTGCCGTCGTCGTCCGTCTGGCCGGCCAGCAGGGCGGTGACCAGGTCGGTGTCGTTGGTGGCCGCCACCTGGGTGGCGCGGCCGTCCTGACGGGGGAGGTCGGCGACCATCTCGGCGAGCTCGGCGGTGTTCACCAGGTTGCCGTTGTGACCCAGGGCGATCGAGCCGTGGGCGGTCGCGCGGAAAGTGGGCTGAGCGTTCTCCCAGACGGAGGCTCCGGTGGTCGAGTAGCGGGCGTGACCGACCGCGATATGACCCTGGAGCGAGCCGAGAGAGGTTTCGTCGAAGACTTGGGAAACGAGGCCCATGTCCTTGAAGACGAGGATCTGGGAACCGTTGCTCACAGCGATTCCCGCGGACTCTTGTCCACGGTGCTGCAGCGCATACAGTCCGAAGTAGGTGAGCTTGGCGACCTCTTCACCCGGAGCCCAGACACCGAAGACGCCGCAAGCGTCCTGGGGGCCCTTTTCGCCGGGGAGCAGGTCGTGGTTGAGTCGTCCATCACCACGAGGCACGCTTCCGAGTGTAGGCGAGATCGACCACTGGTCCGAATTGGGGATGGCCGGTAAAAGTCACAGTGCGGACAGTCGGGTAACCCCTGCGGAGGGTGACTGTCCCGATATCCGAATTGCCCCGACCCGACCGCCTCATTCGGCGGCGGAGGCACCCCTGGCGACCAGGCCGTTTCCGTCGGCGGCGGTGAGGGTGAGGGTGTCGCCCCGGACCTTCCAGGTGAGCGGACCGCTGCCGAACAGGGCGGTCAGCCTGGCTTCCAACTCGCCCTCGGGGCCTTGGCAGGCCATCCGGGTGCTGGTCAGCGGACCGAAGGAGACCCTGGGGCCCTCGACGGACGCCCCGGCGCTGAAGCGGTTGCAGCCGAGGCTGCCGCTCGCGGAGCCGTCGGGGGCGATCGTGAAGACGGCCTTGGCGGTCGCCCCGGCCGGTACGGAGGCGGCGCTCCGGCCGCTGACCAGGGAGGTCACGGTCCACGCGGTGGCGGTGAGCGGGGCGTCCGGGGCGGGGGGTTCCGCGCTCATCGCGATGGTGCTCCCGTCGGCCGTCTTCAGGGTGAGCGCGTTCGCCTGCCGGTCGACCGTCAGACGGCCGGTGAGGAGCTTCGCGAAGACCGTCTCGAACTCCGTGTTCTCGCAGGCCATGGCGGTGGTGGAGCCCGGTTTCACGGTGATGGCGCCCGGGCCCTCGTACGTGACCTCCGCGGTGAACCCGTTGCAGCCGTAGTTGCCCGTGGCCTGGTCGGATTCGGACGGCGGGAGGTGGACTCGGGCGACGGGCGGCGCCGTGAGGGTCTTCCCGCCCGTGGTCAGGCTCTGGACGAACCAGGTCCCGGCCGAGCCGTGGGCGGGGAGCGTGCCGCGCGGACCGCCGTCGGCGCAGGCGGTGGCGGCGGCCAGGGTCAGGAGGGCGACGAGGGCGGCGGGGAGGTGCCGGGGCGTGCGCATGCCCCTGGGACGGATCCCGCCCGCGGGCGGTTCCCCTCAGCTCATGACCGGGAGCAGCGCGGACAGGTCGGCCCGCTCGCCACTGGCCCTGACCTGCGCGTCCTCCACGGCCGAGGCCCAGTCCGTCCGTCCTGTGGCCAGCCGGATCCAGGTCAGCGGGTCCGTCTCCACCACGTTCGGCGGGGTGCCGCGGGTGTGCCGGGGCCCCTCGATGCACTGGACCACCGCGAACGGCGGGATCCGTACCTCCACCGAGCCTCCCGGGGCCTTCAGCGCGAGGGCGTCGGCGAGCAGCCGGGTGCAGGCCGCCAGGGCCTGGCGCTCGATCGGGATGTCCAGGCCCGCCGCCCTGTTGAGGTCGTCCGTGTGCACCACGAGCTCCACGGTCCGGGTGACCAGGAAGTCCGCCAGGGTCATGTCCCCGACCCACAGGTCCAGCACCCGGTTGCCCGGGTTCTCGGCCAGTTCCTCACCCATGCGGGTGCCGGCGCGCTCGTACAGCTCGGACAGCGGCGCGCCCCCCAGGGTCTCCTTGGCCGCCTCGGCGATCTTCCCGGCGAGGGAGGCCGTGGCGAAGGGCCATTCGACGGCGCTCAGTTCCGGCACGGCGGCCGGGGGCCGGGCCAGCCCGGCGGCCAGGGAATCCGCGATCCACGCGATGTGCGCGGCGAGTTCGGCGACGCTCCACGCCCCGACCCCGCTGGGCCGCGCGAGCCGCTCGTCGTCCAATCCCCGTACGGCAACGGCTACATGCCCGAACTGCGCGATGACGGCCGCGCGGATCTTCGCGGCATCGTAGGTACGTGCCTTCTTCTTGGCGGGTGGCATGCGGCGACCCTATCGACCCTGTCCGGGGAGGGTCGCACGGGCGCGTCCCCGCCGCGCGGCGGCGATGCGAACCGCCCCCGCGCCCGGCGGGGACGACGCCGCGGCCCCGTCCACACCCGTGGACGGGGCCGCGCGCACAGCAGGCGGGATCAGGCCAGCAGGGCCGGGATCGTGGCCTCGTGGGCCTCGCGGAGTTCGGCCAGCGGGATCGTGAACTCGCCCTGGATCTCGATCTCCTCGCCGTCCACCACGCCGATGCGCGTGGCGGGCAGGCCCCGCGCACCGCACATGTCGGTGAAGCGGAGCTCCTCGCTGCGCGGGACGGCCACGATGGCCCGGCCCGCCGACTCGGAGAACAGGAAGGTGAACGCGTCCAGGCCCTCGGGGACCACGATCCGCGCACCGTTGCCGCCGCGCAGGCAGGACTCGGTGAGCGCCTGGATCACGCCGCCGTCGGACAGGTCGTGCGCCGCGTCGACCATGCCGTCGCGGGACGCCGAGATCAGGATCTCGCCGAGCAGCTTCTCGCGGCCCAGGTCCACCTTGGGCGGCATGCCGCCGAGGTGGTCGTGGACGACCTGCGACCAGGCCGAGCCGCCGAACTCCTCGGCCGTGTCACCCAGCAGGTACAGCAGCTGGCCGGCCTGCGCGAACGCCATCGGCGTGCGGCGGTTGACGTCGTCGATCACACCGAGGACCGCCACGACCGGGGTCGGGTGGATCGCGATGTCACCGGTCTGGTTGTAGAGCGAGACGTTGCCGCCGGTCACCGGGGTGCCCAGCTCCAGGCAGCCGTCCGCCAGACCGCGGGTGGCCTCGGCGAACTGCCACATGACGCCCGGGTCCTCCGGCGAACCGAAGTTGAGGCAGTCGGAGATGGCGAGCGGCTTGGCGCCGGTCGCCGCGACGTTGCGGTACGCCTCGGCCAGCGCGAGCTGCGCACCCGTGTACGGGTCGAGCTTCGCGAAGCGGCCGTTGCCGTCGGTGGCCATGGCGACGCCGAGGTTGGTGTCCTCGTCGATGCGGACCATGCCGGCGTCCTCGGGCTGCGAGAGCACCGTGTTGCCCTGGACGAAGCGGTCGTACTGGTCCGTGACCCAGGACTTCGAGGCCTGGTTGGGGGACGAGACCAGCGCCAGGACCTGCGCGCGGAGCTCCTCGGAGGTCTGCGGACGGGGCAGCTTGCCCGCGTCGTCGGCCTGGAGGGCGTCCTGCCACTCGGGGCGCGCGTACGGGCGGTGGTACACCGGGCCCTCGTGGGCGACGGTACCCGGCGGCACGTCCACGATCTGCTCGCCGTGCCAGAAGATCTCCAGGCGCTCGCCGTCGGTCACCTCACCGATGACGGTGGCGATGACGTCCCACTTCTCGCAGATCTCCATGAAGCGGTCCACGTACTGCGGTTCGACGATCGCGCACATGCGCTCCTGCGACTCGCTCATGAGGATCTCCTCGGGCGAGAGCGTCGCGTCGCGCAGCGGCACGGTGTCGAGCTCGACGCGCATGCCGCCGGAGCCGGCGGAGGCCAGCTCGGAGGTGGCGCAGGAGAGCCCGGCGCCGCCGAGGTCCTGGATGCCCGCGACCAGCTTCTCCTTGAAGATCTCCAGGGTGCACTCGATGAGGAGCTTCTCCTGGAAGGGGTCGCCGACCTGGACGGCGGGGCGCTTGGTGGGCTTGGTGTCGTCGAAGGTCTCGGACGCGAGGACCGAGACGCCGCCGATGCCGTCGCCACCGGTGCGGGCGCCGTAGAGGATGACCTTGTTGCCGGGGCCGGAGGCCTTGGCGAGGTGGATGTCCTCGTGCTTCATGACGCCGATGCAGCCGGCGTTGACGAGCGGGTTGCCCTGGTAGCAGGCGTCGAAGACGACCTCGCCGCCGATGTTCGGCAGGCCCAGGCAGTTGCCGTAGCCGCCGATGCCCGCGACCACGCCCGGCAGGACGCGCTTGGTGTCGGGGTGGTCGGCCGCGCCGAAGCGCAGCGGGTCGACGACCGCGACCGGGCGGGCGCCCATGGCGAGGATGTCGCGGACGATGCCGCCGACGCCGGTGGCCGCGCCCTGGTAGGGCTCGATGTACGAGGGGTGGTTGTGCGACTCGACCTTGAAGGTGACCGCGTACCCCTGGCCGACGTCGACGACGCCGGCGTTCTCGCCGATGCCGACGAGCATGGCGTCGTTCTGCGGGACCTTCTCGCCGAACTGCTTCAGGTGGACCTTGCTGCTCTTGTACGAGCAGTGCTCCGACCACATGACCGAGTACATGGCGAGCTCGGCGCCGGTGGGGCGGCGGCCGAGGATCTCCCGGATCCGGGCGTACTCGTCCTCCTTGAGGCCGAGTTCCTTCCAGGGCTGGGAGGCGTCCGGGGTCTCGGTGGCGTTCTTGACGGTGTCGAGGCTCATGCGGAGACCAGCTTCTTCAGGACCGAGGTGAAGAACGGGAGGCCGTCGGTGCGGCCCGTCCCGATCAGCGGCTCGACCGCGTGCTCGGGGTGCGGCATGAGGCCGACCACGTTGCCCGCGGCGTTGGTGATGCCGGCGATGTCGCGCAGCGACCCGTTGGGGTTCACGTCGACGTACCGGAAGGCCACGCGGCCCTCGGCTTCGAGCTCGTCGAGGACGCGCTCGTCGGCGACGTACCGGCCGTCCATGTTCTTGAGCGGTACGGAGATCTCCTGGCCGGCGGCGTAGTCGCCGGTCCACGCGGTCTCCGCGTTCTCCACCCGCAGCTTCTGGTCGCGGCAGATGAAGTGCAGGTGGTTGTTCCGGAGCATCGCCCCCGGCAGCAGGTGGGCCTCGGTGAGGACCTGGAAGCCGTTGCAGATGCCGAGGACGGGCATCCCGGCCTTGGCCTGCTCGATGATGGTCTCCATCACCGGCGAGAACCGGGAGATGGCTCCGGCGCGCAGGTAGTCCCCGTAGGAGAAGCCGCCCGCGAGGACGACCGCGTCGACCTGGTGCAGGTCCTTGTCGCGGTGCCACAGCGAGACGGGCTCGGCCCCCGCGAGGCGGACGGCGCGCAGCGAGTCACGGTCGTCGAGCGTTCCGGGGAACGTGACGACTCCGATGCGAGTGGTCACCGTCAGGCCTCGACCTTCACGGTGAAGTCTTCGATGACGGTGTTGGCGAGGAACGTTTCGGCCATCTTGTGGATGCGGTCGAGGGCGGCCTGGTCGACCGGTCCCTCCACCTCCAGTTCGAAGCGCTTCCCCTGGCGGACGTCGGCGATGCCCTCGAAGCCCAGGCGCGGCAGTGCACGCTGCACCGCCTGGCCCTGAGGGTCGAGGATCTCCGGCTTGAGCATGACGTCGACTACGACGCGTGCCACTGGCACTCCCGATGGGTGGTTGGTGCGAAGGCGGTTCCCTCAGCGTACCCGGCCGAAATTTCTACGCGGGTAGATATCCTCCGGACACAACCGGCGCCCCGTTTCGACTTCACCAACGCTTCGCAAAATCCACCGGAAAACCACGTACCCGGGATTGCGGCGGGACACGCGGAGACAATTAACTGGGCTTCGCAATGCAATGGGAATCGCGGTACAAAGGATTCCACCGGAACAGCGGCATTTTTCACCGCACGATCCGGGGCGGAATCATGCATTGCTCCGAAACATCCACACAGGCGACATCACCGCACGTCCGACGGGTGGGCGGCGTCGCGCGAAGGGACCGATATCCGTGGCGCAGCGCGTAGTAGTCACGATCTCCGACGACATCGACGGCGGAGAAGCGGCGGAAACGGTCACGTTCGGCCTGGACGGTAAGTCCTACGAGATCGACCTCAATCTGGCCAACGCGAAGAAACTGCGGAAGAGCCTCGCACCCTTCGTGACCGCCGGACGCCGGCAGGCCCGTTCCGGGAAGACGTACAAGCACACCTCGCTGGCCCCGGACCCGGCGGTCGTCCGCGCCTGGGCCCGCTCCAACAGCCTCGACGTGCCGCCGCGCGGCCGCATCCCGAAGCGCGTGTACGCGGCGTACAACGAGGCCCACTGAGCGAGCGGGGGGCCGCGCGGAGACCCTCGGGGGTCCTCCGGGGGAGCCTCCGGGGTCCGCTAACGGGGCCCGCCGGGGGCGGATTTGCCATCCACCCCCTCCGGTCCGCTAGTGTGTGGATCACGCCGAGGGGCGAGGCCGCAGGCCAAAACCCCGAAGGTCGTGCGGGTGTAGTTCAGTAGCAGAACATCCCCCTTCCAGGGGGAAGGCGCAGTGTGCGATCCCTGTCACCCGCTCTGCAACGCTTTACCGACCACTCCGGTGGATCGGGTAGAGTGATGCACGCATCGCGACGGCATTCATGCCGGAGCAAGCATGCGGACGTAGCTCAGTTGGTAGAGCACCACCTTGCCAAGGTGGATGTCGCGCGTTCGAGTCGCGTCGTCCGCTCAGCGTGCAAAGGCCCTGATCATTGATCAGGGCCTTTGTCGTATGTGTCGAACCATCGGGGGGCCGGGGCGTGTCGAAACTGACGGGGTGGTGGAAGAACCGCAGCAGTGCGGCGAAGGTCGAGCTCTACACCCGCTGGTCGTTCCACTTCTTCGTGCTCCTCGAATCCGGCGCGGTGTTCCTGGGCCTCGCCCCCCAGGGGCCGGGCACCGTCACCGGGGCCCTGCTCGTTCCCCTGTGCGCGCAGATCGCGCTGTGCGGGGTGGTGTCCTCCAGGGCGCTGGACTGGGTGCTCGGCCGGCGCGAGCGCCCCGTACGCCTGGCGGCGGCCCTGGTCGCGCTGACCGCCGCCCTGTCGGTCGCCGTACTGCTCCTGCGCTCGTTCGGCGCCATCGCCCACGCGGGCGTCGCCCCCTCCCTCGCGGTCAACACGGTCGCGTTCGCCGCGGGTTCCCTGACCCTGATCCTGACCCGGGTGCGGCACATGCTCTGCGTGGCCCCGGCCGCGGGGGCCGCGGCGGCGGCCGTGGCCCTGGCGGCGGGCCGTCCCGCCGGGGAGGCGGCCGGCTACGGGGTCGGCATCCTCCTCACCTGCGGGCTGCTGGTCCTGGCCTGCGGCTTCTCCTCCTGGCTGCTGAAGACGGTGTACGAGCTCGACCGGGCCAGGGAGCTCCAGGCCCAGCTCGCCGTGGCCGAGGAGCGGCTGCGCTTCGGGCGGGACCTGCACGACGTGATGGGCCGCAACCTCGCGGTGATCGCGCTCAAGAGCGAACTGGCCGTCCAGCTGGCCCGGCGCGAACGCCCCGAGGCCGTGGAGCAGATGATCGAGGTCCAGCGGATCGCCCGAGAGTCGCAGCGCGAGGTGCGGGACGTCGTGCGCGGCTACCGCGAGGCGGACCTCACCGTGGAACTGGAGGGCGCCCGCGGGGTGCTCAGCGCGGCCGGGATGGACTGCCGCGTCGAGGTGCGGGCCGGACGGACGCTGCGGCCCGAAGTGCAGTCGGCGCTGGGCTGGGTGGTCCGGGAGGCGACCACCAACGTCCTGCGGCACGGGGACGCCCGCAGCTGTGTGATCAGGCTCACGGCGCCCGATTCGGGCGCGCTGACGCTGGTGGTGGAGAACGACGGGGCCCCCGAGGTGCCGCCCGGACCGCCGGGCTCCGGTCTCGCGGGCCTGCGGGAGCGGCTCGCGGCCCTGGACGGCACCTTGGAGGCCGGACCGGTCGGCGACGGCCGGTTCCGGCTGCTGGCCCGGATCCCGGGCGGACGACCGCGAGGACTGGAGGCACGGGCATGAGCCCCGTTCGCGTACTGCTGGCCGACGACGAGCACCTGATCCGCGGCGCGCTCGCCGCGCTGCTGGCCCTGGAGGACGATCTGCTCGTCGTCGCGGAGGCGGCCTCGGGACCGGAGGCGCTCGCGATGGCGCGCGCCCACCGGCCGGACGTTGCCGTGCTGGACCTGCAGATGCCGGGGGCGGACGGTGTGAGTGTCGCCACAGCACTGCGGGCCGAACTCCCCGGCTGCCGGACCATGATCGTGACGAGCCACGGGCGCCCCGGGCACTTGAAGCGGGCCCTGGCGGCGGGGGTGCGGGCCTTCGCGCCGAAGACGGTGTCGGCGCAGCGGCTGGCCGAGCTGATCCGCACCGTGCACACCGGAGGGCGTTATGTGGACCCGGAGTTGGCCGCCGACGCGATCAGCGCGGGGGACTCCCCGCTGACCGCGCGCGAGGCCGAGGTGCTGGAACTCGCGGGGGACGGGGCGCCGATCGCGGAGATCGCCGAGCGGGCCTCGCTCTCGCCGGGGACGGTACGGAACTACCTGTCGTCGGCGGCGACGAAGCTGGGCGCCGAGAACCGTCACACGGCAGTGCGTCTCGCACGCGAGCGGGGTTGGGTATAGTAGTTCTCGCGTTACGGCGCACCTGCGGACATAGCTCAGTTGGTAGAGCACCACCTTGCCAAGGTGGATGTCGCGCGTTCGAGTCGCGTTGTCCGCTCCATCGAAGAAGCCCCCGGTCCTGTGACCGGGGGCTTCTTCGTGTCCCGGGCCCTGGTGGGGGCCCGGGACACCCGGCGTCAGGCCCAGCCGAGGCCGGTGAGCCGCTCGTACGCCTCGATGTACTTGGCGCTGGTCTGCTCGGCGACCTCCTGCGGGAGGGCCGGCGGCGGAAGTTCGCCCGTGCGGTCCCAGCCGGAGGCCGGCGAGGTGAGCCAGTCGCGGACGAACTGCTTGTCGAAGGAGGGCTGGGCGCGGCCCGGCTCCCACTGGTCGGCCGGCCAGAAGCGGGAGGAGTCCGGGGTCAGCACCTCGTCGCCGGCGACGAGCGTGCCGTCCTTGTCGAAGCCGAACTCGAACTTGGTGTCCGCCAGGATGATCCCGCGCTCGCGGGCGATGTCCCGGGCCCGGCCGTAGACGGACAGGGTGGTCCGGCGCAGCAGCGCCGCCGTCTCGGCGCCGGTGGTGCGCGCCACCTCCTCGTACGAGACGTTCTCGTCGTGCTCGCCGACGGCGGCCTTGGCGGCCGGGGTGAAGATCGGGGCGGGCAGCTCGGAGCCGTCCACGAGCCCCTCGGGGAGGGCGAGCCCGCAGACCGTACGGGTCTTCTCGTACTCGGCGAGGCCGGAGCCGGTGAGGTAGCCGCGGGCCACGCACTCGACCGGGACCATGTCGAGGCTCTTGCAGATCAGCGTGCGGCCGGCCCAGTCGGCGGGGGCTCCCGCGGGCAGGTCCGTGCCGATCACGTGGTTCGGGACGAGGTCCCGCAGCTGGTCGAACCACCAGAGGGAGAGCTGGGTCAGGACGCGGCCCTTGTCCGGGATCTCGGTGGGGAGCACCCAGTCGTACGCGGACATCCGGTCGCTGGCGACCATGACGAGGTTGCCGTCGACGTCCCGGTAGAGGTCGCGGACCTTGCCGGTGTGGAGGTGGACGAGGCCGGGCACCTGAACCGGCTCGGGCTTTTCGACGAATCCGGACACGGGGTCTCCCTGTGGTTCTGTACGAGCGCAGCCCCATTCTCCCGTACGGGGGCCCGTGCCCGGCTCCGGGGGTGTCCGGCCCGGCTCGTCGTGGCCCGCCCCCGGCCCCCTGGTCCCCCTGGTCCCGCTGGTCCCGCTAGTCCCGCTGGTCCCGCTAGTCCCGCTTGCAGATCCGGTCGAGGAGGTTGGCGGTGGCCCGCTGGACCCGCTCGTCCATGTGGCCGGGGCGGTCCAGGGCCGGGGACCAGGCGAAGGTGCCCGACGCGAAGACCAGGGCGCCGCTCGGGGCCCGGTACAGGGAGGTCTCCTGGTGGCGCTTGGCGCCCTCGCCGTCCCGGTACGGGGAGTGCGCGAGCAGGATCCGGTCCTGGTGCTCGGGCAGCTGGGTGCGCGGGAAGTACCGGTCGGCCTCGCCGGCGACCAGGCCGGGGAGCTCGTCGTTCTCGGCGGCGCCGGTGGAGTCCCAGAGCCAGTGCGTGGCATTGCGCACGATCAGGGGCGCGGGCTCGGGGACCCGCCCCGCGTACTGGATGCCGAGCAGCTGCTGCTCCGGACGGTCGACCTCGCGCCAGAGGCTGGGGCGGCCGGGGCCGCGGCGTTTTCGGCAGGTGAGGAGCCGGTCGTCGACCCCGGAGGGGGAGGGGCCCAGCTCGACCTGCCAGTACATGGTGTTGGCGGAGAGGAAGACGAGCGAGGTGCCGTGGTCGCGGGCGCGCTCGACGGTGCGGCGCATGGGGGCCGACCAGTACTCGTCGTGGCCGGGGAAGACCAGGCCGCGGTAGCGCGTGGGGTCGACGCGGCCGGCGTGCAGATCGCGGGTGTCGGCGTAGGCGAGGTCGTAGCCGTAGCGCTCGGCCCAGCGGATGAAGTCGTAGGCGTGGCCCACGTGCAGGGGCAGTCCGGCGCCGGCGTAGGGCCGGTCGAAGGAGACCGTGATGGCCGCGTCCTGCTCGCCGAGCAGCCGGCCCTCCTCGTCCCAGGCGTGGTAGAGGCTCGCGCCGGTGTGGCCGTCCTCGGGGTAGAGGTTGTAGGCCTGCCAGGTGATGTCGGGCAGCAGGAGGAGGAGATCGGCGGGGTGGTCGTCGCGGACGGTGAAGGGGATGTGCGACCGGTACCCGTCGGCCGTGGTGAGGACGGCCACGTACGCGCCGACGCTCCAGTAGGAGGGGACCTGGAGCCGCCAGGAGAGCCACCAGTGGTGGCAGGAGACGGTGCGGTCGGCGGTGAGCGGGGCCGGCTGGACGATGCCGGAGAGCCGGGGGCTGGTGGTGATCTTGGAGGCGCCGTCGCCGCCGTAGTGGCCGATGCGGTAGACGTCGACGGAGAACTGCTGGGGCGGGTCCACGGTGATGTGGAAGTCGATGGCCTCGCCGGGCGCGACGGCTCCGGTGGAGGCGAAGCCCTTGATCTGCCGGTGCACGTCGTCGGCGGTGCGCGGGCCGCCGTTGCCGCGGGCGCGCGGGATCCGGCCGGGGGCGAGCGCGGGGTCGGCGAGCGCCGGGTCCACGTACCAGGGCACGACGTGCCCGGTGTCGTCGAAGTACAGCTCGCTGCCGCGGAACCACGGCAGCGGGCCCTGGCCGAAGGGGTCGGTCACCGCGTGCGCGAGCGCACCTGATTCCCAACGCCGGATCTGGTCCGCACCACCCATACCGCTCCCCTCCCTCGCTCCCCCGAACGGACTCTGAACACGCCGACACGGCACGGTTTCCGGACATCGAACCGCTACCGGTCCCAGCACATCACATAACGCACTCATTACGTCACCGTTCGCCACATCCGGAGGCGTGGAGTGCCGCGTCCCGCCCGGCCGCGACGGCCGGACCGCACCGCCGCGGCGGTACGGTCAGACCAGCCGGACCGGCTTCTCCGGGCGTACGCCGAGCTCGGCGAGCCAGTCGCGCAAGGGCTCCGGGTCCCCGTCCTCCACCAGGCTCAGCACCCGGGGGGCGAGGTCCGCGCGCCGTTCGCCGTCGACCAGGAGGACCGGGCCGTCGAGCCAGTCCAGCCCCGGCGCGGCATCGGCCGAGTCGACGGCCGCGGCGCACACCATCGCCGTCACGTGGTCGGCGAGCAGGTCCCGCCCGCTGCGGGGCGGCTGGAGCGGGAACAGCGGCACCGTGTCCGCCCCGCGCGCCACCGGGGCGCCCGCGTCCGTCCCGCCCGAGCCCGTGCAGCGCTCTTCCCGGGCCAGGTCGCCGCTGAGCCGGCCGGCCAGCGCCTCTCCTGCGCCGCCCTCTCCGGCGGCGTCCGTGAGATAGCCCAGCACCCGGTCCAAAGTCGGCCCCGGGCCGGGCGGCACGGCGAGGGCGTCCAGCGCCTCGTGCAGCCGGGTCGCCTCCGCACGCCATTTGCGGTCGACGACCTCCTCCGGATACGCGGCCCAGTCCACCGGCGACCAGTCCGGTCCGGCCTCGGCCGGACCGCCGTGGAACAGCCGGGCCGCGAGCAGTGAAGCCGCTTCGTCGATCACCCCGGGCCGCTCCAGCAGATCGCACGCGGGCCGCTCGCCGAGCCGGGAGGTGAAGCCCTCGGCCAGCCGGTCCCGCCGGGACAGCTCGGTCAGCGCGGAGACCACCCCGGTGTCGAGGTGCGCCGGCCAGCGGCCCATCCGCCAGGCGGGCAGGGCGACCCGGGTCAGCAGCCGGTCCCAGCCCGCGTAGGCGAGGCCGACCTGCTCCTGGGCGACGATGCGCAGCCCGTAGTCCACACCCTGTGCGCGGTCCGAGGCCGCGGCCGCGACTCCGCGCTCCATCTCTGCGGCGTCCACCTGGCACAGCCTCAGCAGCAGCCGGGCCGGGCGCCCGATCCAGCCGAGGCCGGGCCTGCTGCCCACGTCCACCGCGGCGTCGAGCCCGCGCACGAAGTTCCGGGCGTCGGCTATGTCCGGATGCGCGGAGGGACCCGTACCGGCGACGACCGGCGCCAGGACCGCCCGCAGTTCGGCGACCCGCATCCACCACAGGAACGGCGAGCCGATCACCAGCACGGGGGCCGCGCCCGGCTCCGTCTCGCGCCCGCCCGATATGCCGGCGCGCCGGTGGGCCGCATGCGTGCGGTCCTCCAGCCAGCTGTCGCAGTCCGGCGTCAGGGCTATCGCCGAGGGCGCCGGCACGTCCATCCGGTCGGCCAGGTCCCGCACCAGCCGGTACAGGTCGGGCGCGGCGGACTCCGGCAGCGGCACCGTCGGCGTCACGGCCGGGCTCGCCCGCAGCACCACCGCGGCGAACACCCCGCCGACGAGCAGTACCAAGGCGGCGACCACGCACACGACGAGCGTCACCACGGGCCAGGGGTCACCGGCCAGCCGGCCCGTCATCCGGGCACTCACCAACACCACCGCGAGGGCGGCGGGCAGCACCCCGAGGGCCAGCGCCCGGCTGCGCACACGCAGCACGGCCAGGGCCCGGGAGCGCGCGGACGGCGCGCCCCCTTCCACGATCGAACCGGTTCCGGACACGGCCGGACCTCACCCCCTCTGCCCTGCGGCGGTTTTGCTCACTCCCCCACTGTGACACCCGCCACTGACATCGCAATGCCGGTGGGCCAAGTGCCGGAATGCTTGGCATCGCACCCTAGTTGGGGAGCGACCGGCAGTCAGCCGGACCGGGTGACCATCACCCGATGGAATGGCTTTGGGTAAAGGTGGCTGCGTTCGAACGCGGCCGGATGCACTCGCACGCGGACACGCGCGCGGGCCCGGTGCGCACCTGAGTGCGCGCCGGGCCCGCGGGCCGGTTGCCGTGCCGATCGGCCTGCTCAGCCGCGCTCGGCCGCCTTGGCGGCGATGTCCGTGCGGTGCTGGGAGCCGTCCAGCCGGATCCGCGCGACGGCCTTATACGCCTTCTCGCGGGCCTGTGCCAGATCGGAACCGGTCGCCGTCACCGAGAGCACGCGGCCGCCCGCGCTGACGACGGCCTCGCCCTCGTGCCGGGTCCCGGCGTGCAGCACGTACGCGTCGGGCCCGTCCTCGGCGGCCACCTCGGCCAGGCCCTCGATCGGGTCCCCGGTGCGCGGGGTCTCCGGGTAGTTGTGGGAGGCGATGACGACGGTGACGGCCGCGTCCGCGCTCCAGCGCAGCGGCGGCTGGGCGTCCAGGGTGCCGTTGGCGGCGTTCAACAGCACGCCCGCGAGCGGGGTCCGCAGCCGGGCCAGGACCACCTGGGTCTCGGGGTCGCCGAAGCGGGCGTTGAACTCGATGACCCGCACGCCGCGCGAGGTGATCGCGAGCCCGGCGTACAGCAGCCCGGAGAACGGGGTGCCGCGGTGGCGCAGCTCGTCGACGGTCGGCTGGAGGACGCTCTCCATGACCTCCTCGACCAGCTTCGGGTCGGCCCAGGGGAGGGGCGAGTACGCGCCCATGCCGCCGGTGTTGGGGCCCTCGTCCCCGTCGAGCGCGCGCTTGAAGTCCTGCGCGGGCTGGAGGGGGACCACGGTGACGCCGTCGGTGATGGCGAAGAGGGAGACCTCGGGGCCGTCGAGGTACTCCTCGATGACGACGCGGTCGCAGCCGAGCGCGTGCGCGCGGGCGGCGGCCCGGTCCTCGGTGACCACGACGCCCTTGCCGGCGGCGAGGCCGTCGTCCTTGACGACGTACGGGGCGCCGAAGGCGTCGAGGGCCGTGTCCACCTCTTCCGGGGTGGTGCACACGTAGCTGCGGGCGGTCGGGACGTCGGCCGCGGCCATGACGTCCTTCGCGAACGCCTTGGAGCCCTCCAGCCGCGCCGCTTGCGCGGACGGGCCGAAGACCGGGATGCCGGCGGCGCGGACGGCGTCGGAGACGCCGGCGACCAGGGGCGCCTCCGGGCCGACGACGACCAGGTCGGCGCCGAGTTCGGTGGCGAGGCGGGCCACGGCCGCGCCGTCGAGGGCGTCGACCGGGCGCAGCTCCGCCACCTCGGCGATGCCGGCGTTGCCGGGAGCGCAGTACAGCGCGTTGACGTCGGGGTCGAGGGACAGAGAGCGGCACAGGGCGTGTTCGCGGGCGCCGCCGCCGATGACGAGGACCTTCACGCCATGCAGCCTAGCCCGCGTGGCGGGATGTCCTTCGTGCGGCCACCCAATGAGACGGCCCTACTCGTTCGTGTATTCCTCTATGACCGTGGCTCCGAGCTCGCGCACGATGAGGTCGTGTCCGGTCAGGGCGCTGTCGACCAGGTCCGGATCGTCCTCTTCCGGTACGTCGTCCTCGGGCGCGACCGGCGGGGGCGCCTGCCGTACGGGGGGCTGCTGCGCGGAGCCGCCCGGCTGGGCCGGGGGCTGCGGCGACGGGTACGGCTGGTGCTGCGGGGCGGGGGCCGACTGCCGGTCGGAGGCCGGGGCGGCGGGCGGCGGGGTGTAGGCGGGCGCGGCCGGGGCGGAGTACGAGGACGGGGCGGCCGCGAGCTGGCCGCCGCCCGCGCCCACCACCGCTTCGATCTTCCAGTTGACCTGGAACTGCTCGGCGAGGACCGCCTTGAGCACCTCCTCGCTGCCGCTGCTCGCGAAGTTGTCGCGGGCTCCGGGGTTGGGGAAGCCCAGCTGGAGGGTGGTTCCGTCGAAGCCGGTGACCTGGGCGTTCTGGCTGAGCAGGATCCAGGTGAAGCGGCGCCGGTTCTTGACGGCTTCGAGGATGCCGGGCCACATCGCCTGGACCTGCCCGGCGCCGGCGGCCATGCCGGGCGAGGGCGCGGCGGCGGGAGCGGGTGCGGCAGCGGGCGCCGGGGCGGCGGGAGCCGGGGCGGGGGCGGCCGCCGCGGACTGACCCGACCCGGGCGCGGCGGCGCTCGGCCAGGCCCCTGCCGCCGGGGCCGGGGCGGCCGAAGCGGGGGCGGCCGAAGCGGGGGCGGCGGCTCCGGGCCAGGCGCCCGGGGCGGCTCCGCCACCGGGCTGCGCGGCTCCGGGCCAGGCCCCGGCGGCGGGGGCCTGCGCGGCGGCGGGAGCGGGAGCCGGGGCGGAAGCGGGAGCCGGAGCCGCAGCGGGCGCCTGTACCGGAGCCGGAGCGGGCGCCGGCGCGGCCGCGGGAGCCGGCTCGGGCGCCCGTACGGCGGCAGCGGCGGCCCGCGCGGCGACGGCCCCGCCGGGCCCGGCCGGGGCCATGCCGTGGGCCTCGGGCCCGGGCACGTACCCCATGGCGGGCCCGCCGGCCGGGGCGGCCGCCAGGCCGGCGGCGGCTCCGGCAGCGGCGGCGAACCCGCCCCGCTCCAGCCGGTCGAGCCGGGCCTGGAAGGACCGCTCGTCGTCGAAGGCGGCGGGCAGCAGCACCCGGGCGCAGATCAGCTCCAGCTGGAGCCGGGGCGAGGTCGCTCCGCGCATCTCGGTGAGCCCGGTGTTGACCAGGTCGGCGGCGCGGCTCAGCTCGGCGGCCCCGAACACCGAGGCCTGGGCCTGCATCCGCTCCACGACATCGGCGGGGGCGTCGATGAGCCCCTTCTCCCCGGCGTCGGGCACGGCGGCCAGGATCACCAGGTCCCGGAGCCGCTCCAGCAGGTCGGCGACGAAGCGGCGCGGGTCGTTGCCGCCCTCGACCACCCGGTCGACGACCTCGAAGGCCGCCGCCCCGTCCCCGGCGGCGAAGGCGTCGACGACGGAGTCGAGCAGCGAGCCGTCGGTGTACCCGAGCAGGGAGGTGGCCATGGCATACGTCACACCATCCTCGGCGGCACCGGCGAGGAGCTGGTCCATGACGGACATCGAGTCACGCACGGATCCGGCGCCGGCCCGCACGACGAGCGGCAGCACGCCGTCCTCGATCTTGGCGCCCTCGCGCCCGCAGACCTCGCCGAGGTAGTCCCGCAGCGTCCCCGGTGGCACGAGCCGGAACGGGTAGTGGTGCGTACGGGACCGGATCGTCCCGATGACCTTCTCCGGCTCGGTCGTCGCGAAAATGAACTTGAGGTGCTCCGGCGGCTCCTCGACCACCTTCAGCAGGGCGTTGAAGCCCGCCGAGGTGACCATGTGCGCCTCGTCGATGATGTAGATCTTGTACCGGCTGGAGGCGGGCCCGAAGAAGGCCTTCTCCCGCAGGTCACGGGCGTCGTCCACGCCACCGTGCGAGGCGGCGTCGATCTCGATGACGTCGATCGATCCCGGCCCGTTGCGCGCCAGGTCCTTGCAGGACTGGCACTCGCCGCAGGGCTCGGGAGTGGGACCCTGCTCACAGTTCAGGCACCGCGCCAGGATGCGCGCACTGGTGGTCTTGCCACAGCCTCGCGGACCACTGAACAGGTACGCGTGATTGACCCGGTTGTTCCGCAGGGCCTGCATCAGGGGGACAGTGACATGCTCCTGCCCGATGACCTCGGCGAACGACTCGGGGCGATAGCGGCGGTACAGCGCAAGGGACGACACGTCTACGAGGTTATCCGGGCCCGCCGACAAAGACGTCCCGCCGACGGCCGCGCAGGCCGTTGCCGACGGCCCCGCAGGCCGCCCCGGAACGCAAAGCGCCCCCCACGCACCCGCCAGAGCCCACTTACCCTTGCTGCCTTCCGGCCCTGGGGGAGTTGGGTGAGATAGCGCCACGTGAGGGGCTGGGCCCCACCCTAGCGGATGAAAGCCCCCGGAATCGACCCCGCCCCCGGCCCGGACCCCGCCGGGACCCGCCCAGGTCGCCGCCCGGATCCCCTGCGGACGATCACGTTCGCGAGCACCCCTCAACGTCTTGTATTGTTTGCGGCGGAGGATTCGCCTAGTGGCCTAGGGCGCACGCTTGGAAAGCGTGTTGGGGGCAACCCCTCACGAGTTCGAATCTCGTATCCTCCGCCAGTGCCTCACCGGGCACGTTGTCGAAGGGCCCCACCGCTTGCGGTGGGGCCCTTCGACGTTTCCCGTCCCGATTCCCGGCCTGCCGCCCCTTACCGCCCCCGCGTACGGCGGGCGCCGGACAACTCCCCGCCCAGTGCGAGCACGCTCAGCCCGAACATCAGGACGCCCAGGGGCACATGGAGCGACGGCACGTGCGCGACGCCCAGCACCACCTGCGCCGAGGCGAGGGCGAGGAAGCCGGACGCGTACAGGATGGGGCGGGGGCTTCCGCCTCCCGGACGCCAGGCGAGGATCGCGGCGAGCAGGTACAGCATCGATGCGCCGTACATCACACGCGCTCCGACGCCGTGCAGCGTCTCGCCGTAGGACGTGGACAGCAGCAGTCCGGCGGTGGCCGCCTGGAAGAAGACGGCCAGGGTCTGCAGGGCGATCGAGACCCGCAGGAACGTGCGGGTGCGCCGGTCCGTCCTCGTCCGGTCCGCGGTCGTCCGGTCCGCGGTCGCACGGTCCGCGGTCGCACGGTCCGCGGTCGTCTGGGTGGCCATGGTGTCGTCCCCTCTCCCGCCTCGCGGCGGTGGCTCGGTACTGTCTCGGCATTCCGACGACGCGGGCCCGCGAAATGTGAGGCGAGCGAGAGAAACCGAGAGAAACAGGGAGCGGTCGCTGCCGTGAGCACCTCCGAGCCGGACCCGGGCGCGATCTTCGGCGAGCGGCGCCGGCTGATCGCCCTCGCCTACCGGCTGCTCGGCTCGCTGGCCGAGGCCGAGGACGCCGTACAGGAGGCCTACGCCCGCTGGTACGCGATGTCGCCGCAGCAGCAGGAAGCGGTCAGGGCGCCCGGCGCCTGGCTGACGACGGTGGCCGGTCGCATCTGTCTGGACCTGCTCGGCTCCGCGCGGGCCCGGCGCGAGCGCTACGTCGGCGCGTGGATCCCCGAGCCGCTGCCCGACCGTACGCAGTGGACCGGCGACCCGGCCGACCCCGCTGACCGGGTCGCCCTGCACGAGTCGGTGAACATGGCCTTCCTCCTCGTGCTGGAGTCGATGACCCCGGCCGAACGCGTGGCGTTCGTCCTGCACGACGTCTTCCGGTACCCCTTCGCCGAGATCGCCGGGATCATCGCCAGGTCACCGGCGGCCTGCCGGCAACTGGCGACCTCGGCCCGCCGCCGCGTCCGCGCGGCACAGGCCCCCGCGAACGCGGCCGCGAACGCGACCACCACAGCGACGACCACCGCCGGGCAGGCGGCCCTCGTACGGCACTTCAAGGAAGCGTGGGAGGCCAGGGACATCAAGGCCCTCGTCGGCCTCCTCGACCCCGACGCCACCATGGTCGCCGACGGCGGCGGACTGGCCGGCGCCGCGCTCCGCCCGGTCGAGGGCGGCGAGCGCATCGCCCGGTACCTGATCCACATGGCCGCCGGGGCCCCCGGGCTGACGCTCCTGGAGCGGACGGTGAACGGCCGCCCGGGCCTGGTGGCCCGGCAGGCCGGCACCACCGTGACCGTGGCCGCGTTCCACCTCGACGCCGACCGCGTCACGCACATCTGGGCCGTCCGCAATCCGGAGAAACTCCGTGCGTGGAACCAGGAGGACACCCCCTAGTGACCTGGTTCGGAGATCCTGTCGCAGTAGCGGCAGATGCGGTCGAGGATCTGGTCGGCGGTCTTGGTCCACTTGAAGGGCCGGGCA
>NZ_JBFAZJ010000039.1:0-65900 GCF_040681715.1 Streptomyces sp. NPDC051582 | reverse complement strand
CCCGGACATCCGTCGTGGATGTCCGGGCCCGGCCGTCTGCCGTGGGCACGGGGAAGGGGGTCCCGCGCGCGGCTTCTGTCGCGTTCGTATGGACGCGGGGAGGCCTGTCGGTCCCTGGTGGACCGTCAAGGACTGTTCCTCCCTGCGGCGTTTGTGTTCCGGGTGGGACCGCGGGAGTTCCCCGCGGTCCCACCCGATGCGGGGTGGGGCTTTGCCCCCCCCCGCCGGTCAGCCGGGCTGTTCAGCGGTCAGAACGGCCCCGGCGACAGCGGAACCTGCCGCTTACTTGACGCCGGTCTTGCAGTACCAGATGGTGCTGCTCTGACCGATGGCGCCGTCCAGCTCCTCCGACTCGGTCTGGGGGGTGAGGTCCTGGAGGTCGAGGATCGTGTTCATGGAAATTCTCCTTCGAGCGTGATGATGTACGAGCGGAAAACAACTGCCGTCCAGGACGGCACTGCGCCGTAGGGCTATGGCCACTTGCCCCGGGCCGTGGTGCATCGTCTTCGCAGACCCCCCTCGTCGAAGTACCGCGGCGCGGTGCTCGCTTTCACAGTCGTTCCTCCCTTTCGCAGGGGCGGGGGATCAGGGGCAGTACGGGCAGGCGGCCGGAGACCGTGTGCAGGGCGTGGAGGACACCCGCCGTACCGGTCGCCAGGTCCATGGACAGGCGCATGTTCTGGGCGCCGAGGGTGGCAATGCCGCCTTCGTAGGGCAGTGCGTGCCAGGCGAGGTCGCGGACGTGGCCGGTGAGAGCGTCCGCCAGATGCGGTTGGCGCTCGGCGACCCCGTTGTGGGCGAGGGTGGCGGCCAGGCCCGACCGGCCCGCGACGAGGCCGCTGTACGCGGTGAAGTCCAGGTCCAGAGCCGTGTGCAGAGTCGCGAGGGTGTCGGTGAGGGGGTCCCCGGGACTGTGGCGGAGGTAGCCGGCCAGGGCCACGGCGATGCCCGCGCTCCCCGACCCGAGGGTCGGCGGCGCCGCGGGCTGGTTCTTCGCCGCGACGGCGGCGTGGAACCTCTCCAGGTCGAGGCGGACGGCTTGGCGCGCCAGGTCCAGATACCGGCTCTCCTTCGTGTCCTCGTAGAGGCCGACGAAGAACACGGCCGGTCCGCTCCAGCCGCGCATCAGCCCGACGCGGCCCGCGGGCACCCTCCCGGCACCGACAGCACCGGCAGCCCCGGCGAGCCGCGCGGCGAGCCGCTCGCCCGTCTCCAGCGCACGGGTCTGCAGGCCGGGCACGTCCAGGGCCCGCGCGAGATGACGCAGGTTCAGTCCGATGCCGGCCAGTCCCTCGTACAGACCGGACGGAGTCGCCCCGGTGGTCAGGGCGGCGGCCCGGTCGAGGACGTCGACGGCCTGGTCGTGCCGGTCCAGGAGGCTCAGGGTGAGGGCGGCTCCGTGCAGCCCGTCGTACAGACCCGGACGGTGCTGTACGTCCCGGTGGGTGGCCTGCCACAGCCACTCGTGGTGTTCGGGGTCGGTCCGATGTCCGGCGGCGGTCAACGTGTAGAGGACGCCCGAGGCGCCGTGGGCGAGGGTGTAGCCGCCGTCGTACAGGGTGGTCGGCTCGCCGGGGAAGAGCCGGTCAGTGCGTTCGGGGGTGGCGCTGGCTTCGATGGCGGCGGCCAGAGCCTGCGTCAGCTCGCGGGCCGCTGGTGAGGCCGGGTCGTCCGCGGCCGCGGCGAACAGCGTCGCCTCCTTGCGTCCGGAGCGTGCCGTGACACCGGGAGGGGTCAGGGAGCGGCGTACGCGCTCGCTCCACGCGGCCGGGAGCGGGAAGAGTCCTGCCGCCGCCTCGACGAGGAGTCCGGCGCGGGCCGGGTCGATGTCCAGCATCGTGGTCAACGGCAGCAGCAGGGCGAGGCGCAGACTGTCCAGCGCGTAGCGGTCCCGGTCGAAACCGGTGGCGTGCGGGGCGACGAAGCCGGGTGTGGCGATGCTGGGCTCGGGGTCCTGGGTGCCGGGCCGGTGGGCGATCTCGAAGTCGATGAGCGCGATGCGCCCGTCCGGGCGGAGCATCACGTTGCTGGGGCTCAGGTCGCCGAAGACCGTACCGGTGGCGTGGACGGCCTTGAGGACGCCTTCGAGCTGGTCCAGGACGTCCAGCACGGTGTCCACGTACTCCCGGCGCCGGCTCGCGTCGCGGCCCGGCACGGTCAGCGGGTTCGCGGTGGCCACGAACTGCTGAAGCGTCTGGCCCTCGATGTACTCCTGCACCAGGAAATGGTGTTCCCAGGCGGTGAACGTGTTCAGGAGTGCGGGAACGCAATCCAGATGGGACAGGCGGCGCAGTGTCGCCGCTTCCCTGTGCAGCCGGACCACCGCGTCGTCGCCCGCTCCGTCCAGGCCCGCCATGGGGCGGGCCTCCCGCAGCACGACGCGGCGTCCTGTGGCCTCGTCGGTGGCCAGGTAGATGCCGCCGCCGTTGGAGTAGTGCAGGGCCTTCTCCATGCTGTACGGGAAGGCGGGTGCGTCCTCGCCGCCACCGCCGGCCTTCATCTGCTCCGCGACGAAATCGGGCACCGGGGCCCAGGCGGGAACCCTGAAGACCGGAGTGCGCTCGTCGGGGACCAGTACCCCGTCGGGGCGTGCGACGGCAGGAGTGCGCTCACCGGTCTCGGACAGGCACTCCCGGCGGGCGAAGCCCCCGTAGCGCACGTACAAGGGCCCCTGCCGCCACCGCAGGTCGCTGAGGATGTACGGGCCGCGGTAGGTGGCGAGGACGGCATCCAGCTCGTCGAGTACCGTCTTCAGGGCGGCCTCATCGGCCGGATAGACGGTGATCAGCTTGCCGCTGCCGCCGCGGGGCGCGTACTTGCTGTTGGCGGACTGGTGTACGCGCGGGTCCGGCAGGAACTTGAACGTCACGGAGCGGGAAACGCAGTAGTCCCACACCTTGTCGATGACCTGGGCCGCGTCGTCGGCCGTGACCGAGACGTGCACCTTCCAGCCCTGCTCGGGGAGCCGGGCGTCGCAAGGGCTCAGGTACACCCAGTTGCCGGCCCGGGCACGACGCCAGCCGGCGGGCGCGGGACGCCCGGTCGCCGGGAACGGCTCGCCCGCACGGGACGCGGGCGGGTGGTCGTAGAACTTCACGTCCGCCCGGCAGTAGGCGAGGTGGTTGGCCTTCTCCACGAGTTCCACCTCCTCTTCTTCTGCACGGCAGTACGTGCGACGGTCTGTCGAGCGGCGGCCGTCCGGCTTGGGAGGGCGCCCCGCTGCTGTGACCTCAGAAGACCATTCCCGCTCTCCCCCGCCCAGGCAGTTCCACCGGCAGAAGTACCGCCGCCCGCACTTTTGCCGGCCGCACGCGTCCCCACGGAACGAGCCGGAGAAACGGGGACCGCGTGCGCGTGCGCGGGCACGGCAGGCTCACCGGCCGGGGATGCGGCCCGGGCGCCCGGCCCGGGCCCGCCCAGGGCTGATCCGCGGGGCGGGACCGGCGATGCGGGCTGCCGGGACGGCGTTCGGGCGTCCGTGGCCGCACCGCCGGGCTCCACCATCCGTCAGAAGCGGTTCCAGACCTGGGTCGCGGCGCCCGTGCAGACCGTCTGGCGCACCTCGCGGCGGCTGCCCGACGGCTGCCCGCCGTCGTCCAGGCACAGCCCGCTGGCCATGTTCTTGATCGTCACCGAGTTGCCACCGAGTTCGACGAACTCCCAGCGCATGCTCGACAGGTTGTCGCAGTCACGCTGGACGACCTGGGACCCCGGCGCCGTGCCGGCCGACATCATGCACTTGTACGAATGCTGCGCGGAGAGCATCGAAGTCGGGTCGTCGACCTGGAAGCTCACGATGAACGTCTGGTTGCCCTTTCCGTTGCAACTGAACTGCTGGAGCAGAGCGCCGTTGTCCTTGGAACCGGCGCGCACGTCCAGGCACTTGCCGGTGGCCGCGTTCCTGAACTCGTACTGACCGCTGACCCCGGCGTGAGCCGGCGTGGTGAGCAGGGCAGTCGCCGAGAGCGCCGCGCCGAGGGCGAGAGCGGCGCGGACGGCCGGCGAGGTACTGACGGCGAGCGAGGTGCGTAACGTCATGGTGCGGTCTTCTCCCTGATCCGTGGTGTGGTGGGGAACCGGCGGGGCCGGCCGGAAGTCCGTCGGCGCCGCGGAGGTGCGACGCGGACGGTTCCGCCCCCGTACGCGAGCCAGCTTCACGGCCCGGCACCCTCACCCTCAAAGCCCTTCGAGCTGGACCGAATTCGGACATCTCGCGGCCTCGGCCCGTCGCCCGCGGGCCCCGTGGCTAGGGTGTCCAGGGAGGTCGGTGGAGTGAGGACCGGGAGGGCTCGGTGCCGGCCCCCGGCTGCCGCGCGGCACGCGCACGCCGCACGCGCACCCGCACCCGCACCCGCACCCGCACCCGCACCCGCACCCGCACCCGCACCCGCACGCCGATCCCCTGGAGACACGTCGGTGTTACGCATCCACTTCACCGCCGAAGACCTCGCTCGCGTCCGCATTGCCGAGGCGCCCGACCCCCTGGCGGAGACGGTCCTGAGCCTTCCGCTGCTCCAGACCGGAGGGTCGGCGGGGGTCGCCCTGGGCGGATGGCGCGAGCGAACCCGCCTCGGATTGCAGCCACAGATGCGGCCACTGCTGGAACTGGCCCCGGCCGGGCCGGGTGAATACGTACCGGAGGCGTTCGTCCACGCGGCTGCCACCGACCTCGCCGACAGCCTGGACCACACCTGGTCGCTGCCGCGCGTCCAATGGACGGCGGACTGGCTGGCCACCCGGATCCTGCGGCCCACGGCCCCCCGCTGGATCCACGCCCTGCACCGCGGCGACCGGGCCTGGGGCGAGCTCGTCCGCCGCCAGCTGCACGACTACCACGCCCTGGCCGTCGCACCGTACTGGGCCCAGCTCGTGGCGACGGCGCACACCGAGCGCGTCCAGCGGGCCCTGGCGACGGTCGACTCGGGCGTCGAGGGGCTGCTCGGCTCGCTGCATGCGGACATCGGCTGGTCGCCCGGCGTCCTGTCGGTCCCTTGCGACGTGGACACGGACCTCGAACTGGCGGGCCGCGGAATCCTGCTCGTCCCGACCTTCTTCTGCCAGAGGCCGCTCGTCCTGATGGACAACGCCGACGGCGGCCGTCCGCCCGTCCTGCGCTACCCCATGGCCCGCTCCCTCGCCGACTGCGCGTCCGTGGTGGCCCCGGGGGCGGCGGGTGCGGGAGGGGGCCTCACCGCTCTGCTCGGCACGACCCGCGCCCGCCTCCTGCGCGCCGTCCGGGCACCGGCCGGTACGACCGAACTGGCGCGCCGCACGGGCACATCACCGGCCACCGCCAGCCACCACGCCTCGGTCCTGCGCTCCGCGGGCCTCCTGACGACCTGCCGGGACGGCTCCGCGGTCCGCCACAGCCTCTCCCCGCTGGGCCGCGCGCTCCTCGACGGCTGACGGCCGGCGGCTGACGGCCGGCGGCCGGCCCGGGCGCGACGGAAAGCGGTCGTAGCCCACCGCAGTCTCGGGCGACTGCGACCACGGCCCGCCGCCCGGGATCGGAGGCGGCCGCGGCCGCGAGTACCAGCGGCGGACGATCGCGGGCCCCGGGCCGGCCGCTCACCAACAGGACACGCTCAGACCGTTTACAGACCCCGATCGGGGACACACGGCGTCGTGACGGCGGCGTTTTCGCGGACGGACGACCGCCGCGGCTGGTGACCGCACCGGCACCCCTTCCCCCCGGGTGCCGGTGCGGGCCACCGCCCCGAACCCCAGTACCCGGCGTACGGGCGCCCGGACATGACGGTGGCTTGCACTCTCGGAGAGGGCGCAAGCCACCGTGTTGCGGTGCCGGGAAACCGCTCCGGCGCCGGCTCGATCTTTATGTGTTTCTTAACTGGCTCAGCGGGCAGGAGAAGGCGGCCCGTGTTCCACGGCGCCCGAGGCGCGGGCGCGGGCCTCGTGCAGTCGGTGAGCGGCGCCGCATGCGGTCGCCGCGCCGCGTTCGCACGACGGCCGCCCGCCCCGCAGATTCCTGAGCGGGGGCGCGGATCAGACTCGTCCGCGTCATTGGCCGGTGGCGGTACCGCGGTCCTCGATGAAGTGCTTGAACCGCTTGAGGTCCCCCTTGACCAGTCGGTCGACGAAGGCGAGCCCGTCGCCGATGTTCTCCGCCACACCCTCCGGATCGAAGTCCATCATCAGCGTGATCTGCGTATGGAACGCATCGATCGGCTCGAAGGTGACCAGGCCCGACTGGTCGCTCTCCCCGCCGACCGTCACCCAGGCGACCTTCGTGTCGGGGATCTGCTCGGTGACCTCCGCGTCGAACTCTCGCTTCGCCCCGCCCACCTTCGTCACCCAGTGCGTGAGCGTGTCCGTCAGCTGATCGATCCGCTCCACCCCGTCCATGAACTGCGGGAACGACTCGAACTGCGTCCACTGGTCATACGCGGTGCGCACCGGAACGTTGACCTCGATCGACTCCTTGACCAGCGACACGACGGGTCTCCTCGCTGTGGGTGAAGAAGCGGAAGCCGGTGGTCTCGGGTCCGACCGGCTCCCGCAGGGGCACACGATCCCTGCCCCCTGGCAGCACGTGTGGCCCGCGGGCCAGGCGGTGAAGCCCCGAACGGGCCCACTTACCGGACCAGACAGCCCCCACCGCTCGCGGCAACGTGCGGATCAACCGCGGGTGACCCGTCCGGCCGTCTCCCGTTGTTCCGGTATGGACGAGACCCTGGACCTGCTGGACGTACTCCTCGACACCGCGAGCGAGCCGCGCCTGAAACTGATCAGCGCCGACGAGCCACGCGCGGTGATCCGGTACCGGTACCGGATTCCCGGAGAGCGCCGGATTGGGCTGTTCGGCCGCTCCGGTGAGCGCCCGTCACATGATCTCGGTAACTTCGCGATGCCCTGATGATCCGGATTCGGGGCATTTCCTGAGAGAGGTGCCCATGAGGCGCGCCCTGCGAAGCAATTCGAGACCTCACGGCTGGAGGCGGCTTGCCGTCGCGGCCCTGGCTCCCCTGCTGGCCCTGTCGACCGCGACGTCCGCGGCAGCCCAGGGGGTGTGGGTGACCGTTCCGCCGCTGCCCCAGCCGCGCGCCGGGCTCGCCAGTACCGCCGCGCACTGCCCGGACGGGCTGGGCGGTACCTGTGTGTACGCCCTCAGCGGTGACAGCACGTCGGCCGGATTCGTCGCGTACAGCCCCGCCACCAGCGTGTGGGCCACGCTGCCCCCGATGAAGACGGCGCGCAACTCCCTGGCGTCGACGACCGCGCCGTGCCCCGGCGGGGTGAAAGGCGACTGCGTGTACGCCATCGGAGGAGCCCAGGGCAACACCGCCCTCGCCACCAACGAGGCGTACAGCACCGAGACCAACGCCTGGCTGAGCCTACCCCCGATGCCGACCCCGCGCGCCGCCATGGCCGCGGCCACCGCACCCTGCCCCGAGGAGCTGGGCCTGCGGGGCGCCTGCGTGTACGTCTTCGGCGGGAACTCGATGGCCGTCGCCGACGCGATCCTCACCACCGTGGAGGCGTACAGTCCCGCCACCAACACCTGGGCGACGCTGCCCCCGCTGCGGGTCCGCCGGATCGGGCACGCCGGCGCCGCCGGTACGTGTCCCGAGGGCCTCGGGCTGCACGGCGCCTGCGTATACGCCTTCGGCGGCCTCAGCCCGGACGGCACCCTCGCGGCGGCGGAGGTCTACAGCCCGGTGACCAACGCCTGGATGGACCTGCCCGACATGCCGACCCGCCGCGGGGACGGACTCGGCGGGGCCTTCGCCCCCTGCCCCGACGGCATGGCCGACGGCTGCGTCTACGCCCTGGGCGGCCTGAACGGCACCACCCTGGACACGGTCGAGGCGTACAGTCCCGCAGCCAACGCCTGGGTCACCCTTCCCTCCATGCCCACCCCGCACCGGGAGCTGGGCGCGGCCGCCGCGCCGTGCCCGAAGAACACCCGGCGCAGCTGCGTCTACGCGGTCGGCGGGCAGACCAACAACAGCAGCTCCGACACCGCGGTCGTCGAGGCGTTCGCCATCGAGCACACCCCCGCCAAGGACGGCACCGAGCCGAAGCCCTCGACATCGGCGCCCGAACCGGCCCCCTTCCCGGCAGACGGCCTCACGGACGACCTCCTCAGCCCGGTCCCGGGCGGCGCCCCGCCCGGGACCGTTCTCCGCGACACCCCGCCGGCGCCGCCCGTCACGGGCCTGCCCTACCGCGTACCCAAGGCAAACGACCCGTCGTGACCCCCGGGCATACCCACAGCCCCGGCCCGCCTTCCGGCAGGCGCGCCCCGCCACGCTGACAGGCCTGCCTGAGGGCGACAGGCCCAGCCAGGTGAGCATCACGCAGCCCCCGCACGGCCCTTCGACACGGGGCCGGCCTCCTCGGGTCTACTCGCGGTGGGCGGGGTGCCCGTCGGAGAGGAGGCTCCCGTACGCCAGAGCCAGCACGGGGAAGCCAAGGTCGTGCAGCGCCAGTCGGGCCGTCTCGGCGGTGGACGGCTGGTGGCCGGTGGCCCTCTTCAGGAGAGCGACCACATAGTGCAGGCCGCCACGTGGTGTCGATGCCGGGCACTGGCGCCCACTGGGTACGCAACGTGCACGCGTCGGGCGGCAAGGCCGCCATCCGGCACGGACGGGACCACGACGTCCCCCTCCGGGAGGTCCCGGCCCCCTCCCGCACCCAGCTCCTGGGCGTCTACCTCAACGCAGCTCCCGGAGCCGATGCGCCCGCACGACAGTCGTGTCGATCGAGACGACCGAGACGTTGCGGTCGAGCCCCCCCGTCGCGTCCGCTGCCGCTTGGACCTGCTGGAGCAGACGCTCCCGTGTCCCGTCCGCCCACCACAGCGGACCGCCGCCACGAAGCGGTAACGCGTCACACCCAGTGCTCAGCAGGCGAACCATCCACGTCGAGGCCCCTCAAAGATCCTGCCGGCCGGGCCGCCTTCGCCATCAAGGTGAGGCCTCTGGCGGAATCTCACCGAACGGGTCCTCGGGATTCATCCTGTAGGTAATGGGCTGGAACTTGCCGTCTTGGCCGTAGCTGTACTGCGGCCCGCCATTTCCGGAGGCCACTGCGAACTCCTTCTGATCTTTACTCTTCACCTCAGTGGCACCGGAGGCGCCATCGCTCGACCACTCGATCGAGAGGCTGAATCGGTGCAGACCAGCCGAAGTGAATGCAACGATGACAAAATTCTCGGGATCGCTCTCGGAGACTTTGACGGGGAACCCCCGTACGCGCATCGAGCCCGTGTCGCTTTGGCCGTCCTTGAACTCAAGCTTCGGTGACTTCTTGTCGAGGTTCACCGCGAATCGACTCATGTTCGCGTCACCGCAGCCGCCGGCGTACCGCAGGCGCAGGCTTTGCTTCGGCAGCGGCAGGGACTCTTGCTGCTTGACGGAAATGTCCTTCACCGTGACTGCGTGCCCGCTCCTCCCCTGCACGTTGAGCCGAATGATGGTGAGGTCTGCGGGGGCCGCGTCGTGGGTTCCACCGAAGCTCTCCAACCGCTTCCAGAACGCGGCTGTTTCCTCTGCGGTGGTTACGGTCCGGTTTCGCCCAAGTTCGGCCGCCGCCTCGTCAAGCGTAGGTGGCTTCATGAACACCACACCCGCTCCGCCATCACAGCTGTCCCAGGGATTCACCTCCTCGACCGTGAAGGACAGAGGCGCATCGCTTTGCGCCTTTGAACCCCCGGCAGTTTCCGAGCCGACTGCGTTGCTGTTACCGCAAACCGACCCAGCGGAGCACTCGTTCGTGGAGCAGCCCATCAGCAGCAGCCCTGCCCCCAGCGTCATCGCGGCAGCGATGCCGTACGCCTTCACCGGCCAGATCCTCCGGTCGAAGCATTCGTACCGTCACCGAAGTTGGTTTGGTTCTCGCGACCACACACCGCGTGGTTTCGGCATTCGTTCTTATCGCCGCCGATGGTGTCCGTGGCCCACAACGTCGCCAGAACCCCGGCGATCGTGGCTAACGTTGCCAGCGCCGCGAGCCAAACGCGCCGCCGGTCGGCTGTGTTCATGGTCATCTCATCCCACATCCCCGAGAAGGAGACACCATCGTAGGGATCCTGACGTGGGCCGCTCACCGTTATGCACAAACAAGGTTCGACGTCGCGCAGTTCGCCCCGCCCATGGTAAGAACGCCGAGCCGCAGCACGGCGTGGTCGACCGGCTGACGGCCGTCCCGTACCAACTGGTCGGGCCGGCCCGCTCTGATCGGTGTGGCCACCTCCTCGGGCAGCGAGAAGTACCGGTTGTGATCCGCCGAAGTGAGTGCCCACCGTCTGGATCGCCTGGTTGCGTTGCGGATCGTCGATGTCCAGCCAGCGGCCAACTCGCCTTCGGAGACGGCGCAGGCGAGGCGAACGTCGCCCAGGTGGCTCGCCAACACCACGCCGCAGTCCGCACCCGCGAAGCAGACCTCGCTCTCCAGCGGCAGCGCTCCCGGACGCTCACGGAAGTGGTCACGGCGTGAGACGGCGGCGGGCCGTGCCGCACGCAGTGCGCCGCTTGCACCAGCTGCCTTCGAAGAGGACGGTGAGCTCGACGTCGGATACGGCATTCTTCATCAGCGGCCAGGGCTCGAACGACTCCTCCTCCTCGTAGTAGACGCCTGCGGTGAACCCGGGACGAGAGGGACGCCACCCGGGACCCTGGGTGGGTGAGCGGGGTATCGGCGGCACGCAGCCTTACGGCGTGTCGCGGCTGCTGTTCCGGCTGGCCGGCTGCCGACGGCTCCACCGCCGCTACGCCAGCGACCACTTCGGCAGCGGACAACGGCCACCCGTCCCCAGCCCCCAACCGCGGCGCGCAGCCTCGGTGGTCACGTCGCCCCATTCACGCAGCAGCGCGGTGAAGTCCTCGAAGGTGTCCGGACGGCCTGCCCAGCCCTCGCACTCGGCGGCGAACGGGGCGGTCGCGCAGCTCCTCGATGCGGGACTCTCCACCTGTGCCCAGGCGCGGACCTTGTCAGGCAGGACCTCAGGCGGGCACGCCATAGGTACGCGCGGGTGCCGGCGGTCGGTGGCCGCCGGGAAGAACCCTCCGCCGCCAGTCAGCGCAGGCCCACGCATCCCCCGCGCGGGCGTGCGGGCGGAAGGCGCCAGTGGTGGCGAAGAGGTCGTACTCGGCGCACCATGCGGACTCCCGGCGGCGTGAGAGGTGCGCGGCAGCTCGTCGGGCTCAGGTCTCGGCGTTGCGCCGCCGGTCGGGGGTGAGGAGGTAGGCGATCGCCATGTCCCCGAGCTCGTCGGCGTACCGGCGTCTGGCCGCTTCGCCGGTGACGGCATCGGGGCGCACCGAGTTGTGGAAGCAGGCGCCGAGGATGACTCGGGCCGCGGTGTCGAGCGCCTGCTGGGGCTGGGAGCGCCGGATCTGGTCGGTGTAGGGGGTGGCCGCTTCGAGCAGGAGGCGGTGGAGTTCGGCGATGGTGCGGGCCCCGCGGTCCAGCGACCTGGCCCCGCGCGTGCGCAGCAGCTCGGGGAAGAGGCTGCTGCTGTCCGCGAAGGACTGGAGCAGGGCGTGCGCGTAGGCGTCCATGACCCCGGAAAGGGAGGGCTCGGCCGTGTGCAGCTGCTCGGCCACGTATTCCTCGCGGCGTTCCAGCATCCGCTCGGTGAGGGCGGTGATCAGCTGTTCTTTGTCCTCGAAGCGGCGGTAGATCGTTCCGACGGCGACGCCGGCGCGCTGCGCGACACCGGCGATCGTCATCTCCTCCAGGCCGGAGTCGACGGCGATCTCCTCGGCCGCCCGCAGGACGCGGGCCAGGGTCGCGGCGCTGCGGGCCTGCTGGGGTTCCCGGTAGGCCGCTGTGCGCTCCGGATCCTTGGTCATGTCCCAGATGGTATCTGCGCGGCTCTCAACAGGGCTTTTTGACAACTGGTGCACTCCTCGGCGTACCCTCATGATGCGAACGTGAATTCACATTCACATCCTATCGGAGGTTCGACCATGACCCACGACCAGACTTTCCAGCCCCAGCCCCAGCCCCAGCCCGTCGCCGTGACGCTTGAGGCCGGACCCGCCGGCTCCGGGAGCATCGACGACTTCGAGCTCTTCTACGCCCGCCGCGCCTTGGACCGCTTCCGGACGCTGCTGGGCCGCCAGGGCCTCCTCGACCTCCTGGCCGCCGACATCGAGGAGGGCAACGCCTTCCTGCGTGAGAGCGCCCGCGCCTCTGGCGGCGCCTTCAAGGGGGGCACCACCGTGCTCGCGACGAAGGGGCTGACCTCGGGCGAGTTCCTCGCCTGGATGGACAAGGCGTTCGCAGGGGACGAGCGCGCGCTCCTCGCGGCGCACCCCGAGCACTACGTGATGGGCACCGATGAGATCGGCGCGCGCGTGGTGGAGAACATCGGCCCGCACGTCGCCGACTTCTACATGGGCGGCTGGGGCACCGACGCACTGGACTGGGCCAAGGATGCGGAGGAGGTTCTTCCGGAATCGGAGTTCCCCCGCAAGATGTCCTCGAACCTCTTCCTGGCCGACGGCACCGTCGTCGGCCGAGCGCTGATCCAGTTCGGCGACACGGCCGACGGCTTCACCGCGAACCTGACGGTCTACTTCCCCGTCACCTGCCCGGACGAGGTACTTGACCACCACCTGCGGCACTACGCCGTCGAGTTCCGGAACTGGATCGTCGCCGCCGCGGCCGCCCGCGCCTGAGAGCCCGGCCGGTCGCCGGCGCCGCCCGGCGTCCGGCGTCCGGCGTCGGCGTCCGGCGTCGGCGTCCGGCGTCGGCGTCCGGCGTCGGCGTCCGGCGTCGGCGTCCGGCCGCAGTAGCCATCAGCGATACTCGGCCTCGATGGCGATCAGAGCCGCACCGCCTTCGGAGTCGGCGTAGGGGATGGGACGTTCCTCGCCGGCACCGTCGCCGGTGAACCCTTCGAGCGCGGCGCCCGAGGCGAGGTGCACTGCCTCGACATGATCGCCCCGGTCCAGGTCGAAGCCACCCGGCCAAGCGGGGAACGGGCAGCCTCCTCCTGCTCACGAACGGCAGCGACCAACTGGAGGAAGCCGGCGCTCGGGCGGAACTCGTGGCCGGCTTCCACGGGGGGGCGCAGAACAAGCGGGCGAGCCGGTAGAGAGCAGTCACCGTTCTCGGTACCCGCCCGGGGGACGATGTCCGATCCGGCCTCCTGGAGTTCGTCCGGTCGCGGTTCTCCGTCAGCAGCTCGTAGAAGGTGTTGGGGCACTCCGGTTCCAGCAGCCAGATGGCACCGCGCCCCACGGCAGCGGCGCGAGCCGAGTGAGAACGGCAGTGAAACCCCGGAACGCACATCGACCGCGAGCGCCGGGTGTCGTTCGACGTCGGCCAATTCCACCTGGCTGGGTGTCGTTCCTGTTCAGGACCGGTCCGCCCCTGGTACGAGACGGTGACACGGGCGTGGCGAACCTTGATCATTCGGCGGGCTAGAGTCACGGTGCCGGTTGTGCAGGGGGCGCAGCCGCTTGCGCAAAGTCAAGAACCTCGGGGGATTCACATCGTGTTGACCAACCGTCTGCTCCGCACTGCCGCGCCGATCACGCTGGCGGCCTTGGCGCTTGCCGCCTGCGGGCCGCAGGACGACGGGCAAGCCGCTTCGCAGAAGGGGACGTTCGCCGATCCGCTCGCCTTGAAGGCGCCCGCCGACGTGTCCGACACGCACTTCCCGAAGAACGAGAAGAGCCAGTTGAGCGTGACCCCGATCTCGGTCGTCAAGGGGGACAAGGCCGCGGTGGAGAAGCTCGGCATCGGGCTCATGGCGGGCAAGACGCCTTACTACGTCACCACCACCTACGCCCACAAGGGCGGTGTGGAAGACGTCGGCACCTTCAACTTCAAGCTGCTGCTGCACGGCACCGACCAGAAGGTTGCGTACTACTCCACGCCCTCCTGGGGGGCCAAGTTCGAGCCCTGCCAGGAGGCTTCCGGCTCCGACCTGCGCCTGACCGAGGGCAAGTCCGTCACCACCTGCGAGATATTCCTCGTTCCCGAAAACGTACCGCCCGCTTTCGTGGGCTTCCAGGGCGACCGCGATTACCGCAATCCCACCCTGGAGACCGGCACCGCGCCCGAGGTCGTATGGAAGGCGGGCTGACGCTCACGTCCCAGGCCCGTGCGGTGTCGTGGTCAATCCCAGGTTCGGCAGCCGTGGCGGGGTGGGCCGCCCGGGCACCTCGGGCTGCGCGGCCCGCGCGCCCTCACCCGCGCCGCCGCCCCGGCCGCGCACTCCGCCCCCGCCCCCGCCCCCGCCCCGGCTCGCGGGACGGCCAGAGTGCGCGCCCCGCTGCCGGGACCCGAAGCTCACCTACACCGTCGCGCGGGAGCTTGCCCATTCCTCACGGAGCATCCCGAAGAGCACGCTGTCGTAGCGCTTCCCGTCCAACAGCACGGCCGACCGGCGGCGGCCCTCCTCGCGGAAACCCAACCCGGTGAAGGCCCGCACGGCACGCTCGTTGCCGCTCCAGGTGTCCAGCTCCAACCGGCTCAGGCAATACGCGCCGAACAGGTGGTCCACGAGCAGCCGCAACGCGTCACTTCCGTGTCCGCGGCCCCAGAACTCCCGCTCGCCGATGGTCACTCCCAGCGTGGCCACGCCGGCGTACGGGTCCAGGTCGCGGTAGTCGGCCATGCCGACCACGCTTCCGCTCGCCAGGTCCTCGACCGTGAACACGGCCGACTCCCTCGGGTTCAGGCGCAGCATGGTTTCGAAGCCGATGCCGAGCGCCTCCGCCGTGACCGGGCCGAAACACGGGTCTCCGGCCGTGGCCCAGCGCACCACTTCCGGGTCGTTGCGCCACCGAAGATGGTGCGCGGCATCGTCGGAACACAGCGCACGCAGCCTTACCAGCTTTCCTTCGAACATCGCACAACCCTAATCGATCACAGAACCGCTGAGGCCGACGGTGCTTCCGTGCGGACACCCTCCACCCTCCACCCGCCTCCGCCCATCGGTCCGGGCGATCTCACCGACCGGCGGCGTCGGGGTTTCAGAATGTGGGCGACACGTTGTCCCCACGGCATGTCTTCGGGGCCGCCGCGGACATCGGTCCGCGCACCGTGTCGGCCCACGTCGTTCGCAGGGTTTGGTTTCAGGCGTTGCGGGAGTCACGCAGTTGCTCCGCGGCCTCGCGGTAGGCGTCGGTGGCTCGGGTGAAGTAGTCGAAGAGGACCTCCAACTGCTGGGGTGTGTAGCCACTGAGGATTTCGCCGATTCGCTGCCGGGCAGGAGCCATCACCTCGTCGAGGCCTGCGGGCTTCCCGACGGGTTCGACGATCACCTTGCGCCGGTCGTTCGGGGAGGGCGAGCGGCGTACGTAGCCGGCAGCCTCCAGTCGGTCGACGAGCCGGGTGGTGGGGCCGGTGGTCAGGCCGGTCCTCGCGCCCAGTTCGCCGGGCGTCATCGGGCCGCCGAGGTCCAGCACGTTGAGCGCGTACAGGTCGGTGGCGCCGAGCTCGCACGCCTTGGCGCCGGCATGGCCGTGGAGCATCACGGCGCTCAGGTAGCGACGGTAGGTTTCCGCGGCCTCGGACGGAACGGCGTGCGTTGACATGGGCTTGCCCACTCCTTAATCTCTTCCTCAGAGAAGATATTTCCCTGAGGAAGAAAATGCTCACATGAAGTATCTGCTCTCGCGAAGCTACCATGGGGGAGGGTCGCAAGGCCCCGGCCCCTCCCCCATCGCCCGGTCACCCGGCGGAGGGACCGTGCGTGCACATCCCCTCTCGCGCGCCCCGGTACGACCCGCTGCTGACCGATCCGTCAGAAGGGAAACGACAATGACCGCCCGGCAACCCGCCCCGCTTGACCGCACCGAAGACACCGCCGCCGTCCGCGCCCTGTTGCAGCGCAGCGCCGCTGCCTGGGCCGACGGTGACGGAGCCGCCTACGGAGCCTGTTTCACGGAGGACGCCACCGATCTCACCTACATCGGCACCCTCTACCGCGGCAGCGCCGAGATCGGTCGCGCCCACCAAGCCCTGTTCGACGGGTTCCTCAAGGGCACGCGCCTCGACCTCGACCTGGTCGACCTGCGCTTCTACGGCCCCGAGACCGCCGTCGCCGTGACCCGCGGCGATGTCCGCAAGAGCCGGGCCGCACCGGGCCGACCCGGCAAGCTCGCCACCTACACCCTCGTGCGCGAGGCCGACAGGCAGTGGCGCATCGCCGCGGTCCAGAAGACGCAGCGCAAACCCTGGATGGAGGCCATTTCCTTCCGGGTCCAGCCCGCCACCCGGCCCACTCTCCCCTGACCCCCCTCACGCCGTCACGAGGGCCGTCGCGGCCCGCAGGCTGCATGCTGGAGGGGCGTCGTGGGACCTGCGTGGCACCCCGGCCGGGCCATTGGAGGATTGCGGATGTTGATCACCCATACTCTCGATCGCGGCACGCTCAGAGTGAAGATCCACCACGAGCTGGACATCACCAACCGGGCTGCCGTCGCCTTGCAGATCGAAGCGCTCGTCGCGGCCCACCGCCCGGACCAGGTCCTCCTCGAACTGCCCACCGCCCAACCGAGCCCCGCCACCCTCAGCGCCATGGCGCGCGCGCAGCGGATGTGCCGCAGCCTGAACGTCGCGTTCACGGTCACCGGCGCGGACGTCCAGCTCCAGGAAGCCCGGGACCAGGCTCCGCCGCGGCTGGATTCGGGAGCACGCCGTCATCGCTGACTCCCAGCTCCGTGGCGGATGCGGACCGGCTCGGGCACCAGCACCACGACCCCGTCGTCCCGGCCCGCCGGAGAAGGGCTCCCGCATGGCCAGAGGATCCAGCCCGGTCACGGGCCTGGGGCTGGGCCTGGGCCTGGGCCTGGGCCTGGGCCCAGATGCTGCTCCAGCCAGTCCGCGGCAGCCCGCCGGTAGAGCCGCCGGTTGTCCGCACGCAGGAATTCGTGGCCCTCGTTGCGCAATACCAGCTGCCGCGCCGGCACACCGCGCTCGCGTGCCGCCCTGACGAACTGTTGCGACTCCGTCGGCGGCACGTTGGTGTCGTGCTCGCCGTGGACGGTCAGGACGGGGGCGCGCAACTGATCGATGCGGCTCATCGGGGACAGGGCGCGGAGCAGTTCGCGGTCGTGCCGGGGGTGCCCGTACTTGACGGCTGCGGACTGCGCGATCCACGGCTCCGTACCGGCGAAGAAGGTGGCGAAGTCCGACATCCCGCAGACCGCTACCCCGGCGCGGAAGAGCTCGGGATGCCAGACGAGAGAGGCCATGGTGAGGTAGCCGCCGTACGAGCGGCCCATCACCCCGAGCCGCAGCGGGTCCGCGTACCCGAGCGAGACCACGTGAGCGGCGCAGTCGGCGACATCGTCGATCGCCGCGAACCGACCGGCGCCGAGGTCTGCGTCGACGAACGACCGGCCCCGGCCGGACGAGCCGCGGACATCGGGGGCGAACACGTCCAGTCCCCTGCCGAGGAGCTCGTGGTACAGCGGGCTGAACACGGGCCGTTCCTGTTCCTCCGGTCCGCCGTGGAGGTGGATCACGCACGGGGCCGGCCGGCCCGGTTCCTGCTCCGGCGCACGGTAGTACCAGCCACCGAGTACGAGCCCGTCCCGGGCCCGGCAGCGCAGGGGCACCGGGCGTACGGGCGGCCGCCCCGGCGGGACCGCGTCCTCGTCCCGCGCCGTCCAGCCGGTGCGCGCGGGCACGAGGGCCCCGTCCAGTTCCCAGATTCCGGGCCTGCGCCGGGATCCCGACAGTGCGGCGAACAATCCGCCGCGCTCCAAGGGGACGATGCGGGTCACCACCTCGTGCGGCAGGACCGGGCGCTGTCGCGGTCCGATCCCGGCGTCCGCAGGGCCCGGGGCGAGCCCCACGCTTTCCAGCTCGGTCGCACCGTCCGCGTTCCAGGCGAGAAGGGCCCACCGGCCGTGGTCGGGCACGCTCAGCAGATCGAGGGCGGACTCCTCCCGCTCCGCGGCGACGGACACCCCCCGCGAAGCGCCCTCATCGTCCAGCCCGACCCGCAGGAGGGCCGCGAACTCCCGCTCCGCGTCACTGCGCAGCCACAGCGTCCGTGCGTCGGCGGAGAACCGCCCGATCCACGGGTCCCCGTCGGCGGCGTGCAGCGTGAAGGTGGTGCGGCCGCAAGCAGTGTCGAGTACGAGGGCCTCCCGGCGGCCGCGCGGGCCGCGGCGGACGAGCGCGAAGCGGCCGTCCGCACTCATGTCGCACACGCGCAGGGAGGCAGCCCCCTCCTCGCTGAACAGCAGGACCGGGGCGCCGGCTCCGTCCGGGTCGACCAGGTAGGCGGCCAGTCCGCCGCTGCGAGCCGGGCCGAGCCCGGCGGCCGGCGCACCGCTCGCGGCAAGGCCGCCCGCTTCGACCACCGATGGCGCCGGCTCGGGCTCCCTCGATGCCGGTCGTTGCGCGGCCCCTCCTTCGAGCAGGGTGGCCGGGCCGCCGCGTTCGGACCATGACGAGCCCGGCACCCGACCGTCGGCGGGGGCTGCGGCCTCCGCGTCCGGCGGCAGGTGTCCGGGGCCGGCGTGCTCGGAGCCCACTGGTGAGGGCTGTGCGACCGTGACGGTGAGGGCGGTGCCGTCGCGCGTCCAGCAACCGAGGTGAGCCGAACTCCCGGGCTCCGCGCCCGCGAGGACCTGCCGCCCGGTGCCGTCCGGGCGCACGACCAGGACACGAGTGTGCTCGCCGCCCCCCGGCGCCGAGGTGTAGGCGATCCAGCGCCCGTCCGGCGACCAGGCGACCTCGGCCACCGGGTCGGGAGCATCGTCCAGAACGTGTACCTCCGTCCCCCGGGCGGGCCCGCTCCACAGCTGCGGAACTCCGGCCCGGTCGCAGATGAACGCCACGTGCTCGCCCGTCGGGTCGGCCGAGGGGTACCAGCACCCGTGGGCGGTGAGGAGGGTCGGCGGGTCGATGCCGCGGTGGTCGGGCATCCGCACCGGAGCGGGGGCCGGTGCCGGTGCCGGCTCCGGCCTCGGGGGTTTCGGGTGCTCCAGGGGCATGGGCCGCCTCTCCCAGGCTTCGGCTTCCGCTTCAATGTCGATCCGGTCACTTGATTCCGTGCTTTTGCAGCCAGATCTCCAACGACGCGACCTGCCAGAGGGTGTTGGCCCCGCGTTTGGTGCGATGGCCGTTGGGCGCCGCGAGCAGTTCGTGGACCAGGCGTTGGTCGAATACGGCGCGTCCGCGTGCTTCCGGGGCCGTGAGCGCCTCGCGTACGCGGGCGAGCACGGGCTCGGCCATGTGCCGGACCGCCGGCACCGGGAAGTAGCCCTTCGGGCGGTCGACGACCTCGGGGGGCAGGATCTTGCGTCCGATGTCCTTGAGCACGGCCTTGCCCCCCTGCGCGAGCTTGAGCTGTGGCGGGCAGGCCGCAGCCAGTTCGACCAGCTCGTGGTCCAGGAACGGCACCCTCGCCTCCAGGCCCCAGGCCATGGTCATGTTGTCGACCCGCTTGACGGGGTCGTCGGGCATGAGTGCGTGGACGTCCATGCGCAGGGCCGCGTCGAGAGCGGTCGCGGCTCCCGGTGCGGCCATGTGCGCCCGGACGAACCCCATGGAGGCATCGTGGTCGGTGGTGAAGTCGGGGTGCAGCATGGCGGTGAGGTCGGCGTGCGTCCGGTCGAAGTACGCGTCCGCGTAGGCCTCGCCCGCTTCCGGCCGGGTGGCCGCGGCGATCCGCGGGTACCAGTGGTAGCCGGCGAACACCTCGTCGGCGCCCTGGCCGCACAGCACGACCTTGACCTCCTTGGAGACCTGTTCCGCCAGCATGTGGAACGCGACGGCGTCGTGGCTGACCATCGGCTCGCTCATGGCGCCGATGGCGGCGTCCAGCGCCGACGGAAGCCGATCGGACGGGATCAGGAACTGGTGGTGGTCGGTCGAGAACTCTCGCGCGATCAGGTCGGAGTACCAGAACTCGTCTCCGTCCTCGCCGTTCTCCGACTCGAAGCCCATGGCGAAGGTCGCAAGGTCCTGTTCACCGGCCTCGGCGAGCAGCGCCACGAGCAGGCTGGAGTCCAGCCCGCCCGACAGGAGCAGGCCCACGGGTACGTCCGCGACCGTGCGCCGCCGGACCGCCGTGCGCAGCGCATCGTGCACGGCCTCCTGCCAGAGCGCCGGGTCCTCGCCGAGCTCCGAGTGCCGGGTGTAGGACGGTTGCCAATAGCAGTGGTCACGGGAGGTGCCGTCCCGCTCCACGACGCGGACGGTGGCCGGCGGGACCTTGCGCACTCCGGCCAGTACGGTACGGGGCGCGGGGACGGTTCCGTGCCAGCTGAGGTACTGGTGAAGCGCCACCGGGTCGAGGGACGTATCGATTCCGCCGCCCGCCAGAAGGGCGGGCAGGGAGGAAGCGAAGCGGAGCCGGTCGCTGTCCTCGGTGACGTACAGCGGCTTGATGCCCAGCCGGTCACGGGCCAGCACGACGCGGCCGGTGCGGTGCTCGACCACGGCGAAGGCGAACATGCCGATCAGGGACTGGACGCATTCCAGGCCCCATTCGGCGTATGCCTTGACGACCACCTCGGTGTCGGAACGCGAGAAGAAGCGATGTCCGAGCCTTCCGAGGCGTTCACGCAGCTCGCGGTGGTTGTAGATGCAGCCGTTGAAGACCACGGTGAGGCCCAGCTGCGGGTCGGTCATGGGCTGGGCGCCCCGGTCGGAAAGATCGATGATCTTTAGGCGCCGGTGCCCCAGGGCCACCGCCCCCTGCGACCACGCCCCTCGGCCGTCCGGTCCCCGCGGCTCCAGGGAGTCGGTCATGCGTTCGACTGCGGCAAGGTCCGGTTTACCGCCGTCGAAACGCATCTCCCCGCTCACACCGCACACGGGGCACCCGCCACATGCACGGCACAGCGGGGGCGCCACCCCCGAGGGACCTCACTCTCCGTGGAGCGCCTGATCACGTACGTCATCACTTCACTACTCCTGTACCGCTTGGGACGACGGCGGCCGGCCCGCAACGGTCGATCGACATGTGCGGCGCCTGCCCGCCTCAGCGGCCCATAAGCTCCTCGCTTCCCCGAGGTCCCGGGCTCGCACTGTCGGTGTGGGCGTCGTCTCGGACCGTATGCATCAGCAACCGTCCGACGGGGCGCCCAGGGCGGGCATCATGAACCCGGACGCGGCGGGGTGTCGCGCGCTGGTCGCAGGGCCGGGCCGAAATAATCGGGCGGTGAGCAGTGGTGGCTACTCGACCGTCGCGCGGACTGCCTTGGCGGGCGCGCTCCTCGTCGTCGGCTTCGGGCTCGTCTCCTGCGGTGGCGACGACAAGGACGAGGCCAAAGGCAAGGTCACGGTCGTCTACGAGGACGACGCGATCGCACCGGACAACCGGCATGCCGTCGAGGTGATCCGCAAAGCCCGCGTCCTGGAGCAGGCGGCCGACTGGGTGAGCAGGTCACTCGCCCTCCCGCACGACCTGGCCGTCAAGGTCACCGACAAGGTCCCGCCCGGGGTCGAGGATGCGGTCACCCAGCCCGACGGCAGAACGATCTACGTGCCCCCGGAGTTCCTCACCAAGGTCCAGGGGATCGCCACCGACGTGGCCAAGACCGTCGAGCGTCCCGCCGTGTTCCCCCAGGACGAGTACAACGCCGACGACCTGACCGCGCTGTCGACCCAGTTCGTCTTCGGCCACGAGCTGGGCCACGCACTGCAGCGTCAGCTCATGCTGGCGAACCTGGGACTCGAAGAGGACGCCGCCGACGGGTTCGCATCGTTCTACACGGTCAACGAGGTCGGGCCCGCTCCCTCGCTCGCGGCCGCGCTCGTCTTCGACGAGCTCGCCCGCAAGGAGGGAAAGACCACCCTGGAAGGGCTCTCCAGCGATCACCCCGTCACCCAGGCTCGGGTGTTCAACTTCCTCTGCTACCTCGAAGGAAGCGACCCGAAGAAGTACGAAGGCCCCCTGGTCGGCGCCGGCTACCTGCCGAAGACCCGCGCCCCGCTGTGTCCGCAGGCCTGGGCGATGCTGGACCAGGGCTGGTGGACCCAACTCCAACCGCATTTCGCGGCGGCGTTCAAGGACCAGGGCGACAAGAACCAGGAGGACGCCCGCGCGCACCTGATCGCGGAGATGAAGGCCTTCGCGGAGCAGCTCGACAAGCTCCGCACCAGCCAATGAGCATGCGTCGCAGCCCTCGCCGCGCGGTCTGTTCACGGCGTACCGGCAGATGACGAGCCCTCTCAGCAGGCCGTCCCGACCGTCTGGCGGCGCACGCCCCGAGGGTGGGAGTTCCCCGGGGCCTCCTTGAGCGACCGGGCCGCATCGGGTCATGTGTGGGTTGGCGATCCGCCGAACGTGTAGCAGGTACTCTCCCGTACCGGACCGCCCCGAGCGAGAGGCCACACCATGATTGAGATCGCCCCCGGGGATCCGGGAAGCTCGGAGCCCTACCGCAGCTTGCTGCCCGTGGTGGATCTGCTGCTCGCCCACGGCAACCGCTACGTGCCGGGCCGCGAAGGCTTCATCGTGGACCCTCGCGGCGGGGCCGTATGCGAGCTGGAGCTGCCACTGGACTTCGATCTGTTGGCTGCCGAGGTGACGTTCCCACCGGCGGTGAACGCCAAGCCCGACCGAGACGGCATCCTGGACCGCGGGACATGGTGCCTGATCTCGGGGCCGGGAGAGCGCGCGAGCCGGATCGTGATGCCGAAGCGGCTGGACTGACCGGTGGCGGGACCCGTGGGTGAGCCTCCTCGGGGCCCCCTCCACACCTGGTCAGTCCGTCCAGGGGTCCTTCACCGGCAGGACTCCGAAGCCGCGGAAGCGGGTGTCCAGGTCCTTCAGACTTCCGATGCCCTTGCCGATGTCCTCCCACCCGAGGGCCTCCATCTCCCGCGCCTCGTCCTCGGGCAGCGGCGAGGCCGCCAGGGAGGAGGCGGCGAGCACGCTCGCCTTGCCGCTGCGGGTGTTCTTCAACGCGCTCGCCCACACCTCCTGGCTCGGGGCGTCAGGGATCTTCTGGTACGCCTCGGCGTCGCGGAGCGCCGCCTCCAGTTCGGTGAAGTAGATGACCGCCCGGTGCTCCTCGTGCTGCGCCTGGGATGAGCGCGCCTCGTCGACCACCTTGTTGTACTTCTCGGAGCCGCCCTGGCCGTACCAGAGCACGACGAGCGCGCCGACCGGGGTCGGGGAGGGCGTAGGCGTAGGCGTCGGCGTCCGGGACGCACTGGGGCTCGGGCTGGGGATCGGGCCGGCACTCTGCGTCGCCGTGGCGGTCCCAGACCCCCCGGAGCAGCCGGAAAGCAGGACGACACTGCCCATGGTCAGTAAGAGTGCTGATGCACGAGCCCACATGGTTTCCCCCTGGCTGGTCTGCTGCGGCCGGTGTTCAGGGTGACGGCCCTCGATACGGATCAGGGCCGCACGGCAATGGCCGTGCAGCCCTGATTCGGTACGCCTCAAGTCCCGATCGGCGTCATCGGACGAGTCCGGCACCCGCTCGTCGGTCGGTGCGGGCAGCCGCACTCAGTCGATCGCGGGCCCCTCGGCCCTGCCGACGGGGCGGGAAGAGTCAGGCCGGGTTGATGTTCTCCGCCTGCGGGCCCTTCTGGCCCTGGGTGACGTCGAACGTCACGGCCTGGCCCTCCTGCAGCTCACGGAAGCCCGAGGAGTTGATCGCCGAGTAGTGGGCGAAGACGTCCGGGCCCCCACCGTCCTGGGCGATGAAGCCGAAGCCCTTCTCCGCGTTGAACCACTTCACAGTTCCCGTAGCCATATCCATGCCTTCCAGTCGTTTGACGCCTCCCACCACGTGTGGAAGGCGGAGGTGATCGCCCTGGTTCCTGCGGCACAGCACAGCAAAACGCCCACCCCTACGGCGTGGGCAAAGGGAACTTCCGAACCACGACAGCTGACGCAGACGGTACACGTCCGCACGTGCTGTCACCACAGAAAACGAGCACACGTCATGGCTTGCTCCGCGCCGGCCGCCGATCCGGGCGGGCGCGACCCTCACGCGGCATCTGTGGGATTCGCTGATTCGGCGGCGCGGCGGTACTCGGCGTTGATGCGCTGCGCTTCCTCAAGCTGGTCTTCGAGGATGATGATGCGGCAGGCCGCCTCGATGGGGGTGCCCTGGTCGACGAGTTCCCGGGCGCGGGCGGCGATGCGCAGCTGGTAACGGGAGTAGCGGCGGTGTCCGCCGGCCGAACGCAGCGGGGTGATCAGGCGGGCTTCGCCGATGGCACGCAGGAAACCCTGGGTGGTGCCGAGCATCTCGGCGGCCCTGCCCATGGTGTAGGCGGGGTAGTCGTCGTCATCGAGACGGCCGAACGAGTCGTCTGCTGTCATTGCACCTCTCTTCGTGGAACGCGTGGAGGGGCCCGGGAGCATGTTGCTCCCGGGCCCCGAAGGAACTGCTACACCATCTGCCGGCCTTGATTGTGCGCCGGCCTTCTGTTTCCGCCCACCCGACCTGAGGTTCGCCGGGGGTGCGGGGATCGCGGTTGCTTGACCGGAGACCACCTCACTATCGATGTCCTGCGGTACCCGGACTCGCGTGGCGTCCGGGCGATCCTGATGGCGCTCAATCCCTCCGTTCTTTCCCTCTGGGATGAATCACTTTCCAAACGGGAACTGCAAACTGCTTGTACTGCTGGTGTTGCGTACTACTGGTGGCCTCGCCAAGCGCCACGTTTCGGCAGCCAGCCCCGTCGCCCATCCTGCATCTGCTCTGGCTTGGAACCCCACTGCCGAACCTCCCGGTGCGCGCGCCCGCAGCCCGACGCCTTCACCGAGGTACCGCTTCATTCCACTTCACTGCCGGGTACTGCCAACTGCCGGTACTGCAACCACTGCGTTACTGCCGTGGCGGCCCCTGATCACTGCGGGCCTCCCGGTCCGGTCACCAGTCCCGTCGCCGTCCTGCAACCAACCTGGCTTCGAAACTCCGTCACCGCACCGTCCTGCGCACTGCAACTGCGGGTACTGCGGTCTTGCCGCCCGGCAGTTCGTCTCTGCCGGGCCTTTCGATCTCTTCGGGCTACGAGAGAAACCATAGCCACACCGTCGCCCAATGTCTACTCCGGCGAGTATAGATTTTCGTCGGCGGTGTCGAGAGGTAATCCGCACCGGACAGGAGGGACGTTCCACGAGCACCGCAGGGCTGTACGCGCCGGGGCTGGGTACAAGAGCGGGCAGGCCGGACCAGGACGGACGAACAGAGACGAGGTGCCCTGATGGCCACGGAGTACGTCGGCGTGACACTCGACCGCCGCACGGCCTCACCCGCCGACGCGCGGCAGCAGGCCCGCACCTTCCTCGACACCCTCGCCCGCCCGCTCGCCGGCGATGCCGCGGAGGGCGTGATCCTGGCCGTCTCGGAACTCGTCACCAACGCCCTGCGCCACGGAGGCGGCAGCTATGCCCTCGACCTGACCTCGCGTCCGGACGGCATCGAGGTGGCCGTCCACGACCGCAGCCCGCGACCACCGCGCATGCGCGTGCCCGACCTGCACGGCGCGGGCGGGGGCTTCGGCTGGCCGATGGTCAATCGCCTCGCCGTCAGCACCCGCGTCACCACCGTCCCCGGCCGCGGAAAGACCGTGCACGCCCTCCTGCCCCGATAGGCAGATCCGGGCCCGCCCTCGGCGCACCCCTCGCCCGGTGGGCTCTACAGCCCGGCGCGGCCCCGACACCGGATGCCGACACCACCGCCGTGGTGAGTCCCGCCCCAACGGGCGGCATGCCGGATGCCGGAACCAGGACCGACCGCTCCGCAAGGCCCGGGGAACCGAAGAACCTCCCGGAGCGACGTCCGTCCCGCCAGGGTCAACGAGACGGAGCAGAATCGGTTCCGCTCGCCACCCCGCAGCTGTGCACCAAGTGGCCAAGGCCCCCGTTCGCCCGATGGGTACCCGCCAGTAGGTTCCCAACATGGCTTGTTTACAGTGGTCTTGACCGACCGTCGGCGACTTTCGAAGCCGGCGGGAAGCGTGCGTGCTGCGGCGTGCCGTCGCGCGCGGGAACGAAGGAAATCATGGGTTCGATACACCAGCGCGTTGGCGCGGTCCTCGGTACGGCCGCCCTGTTCGTCGGCGTGACGCTCACGGCCGGGGCCGCAACGGCCAGCGCCGACGAGACGGGCGACCTCGCGACCGACATCGACGTCTCGCTCTCCACGACCGGGGTCTCCGGCCTCACGGCGATGTCGTCGGACGGGTCGTACACGATCAACATCATCAGCCCCACGGACGGCCACGAGATGGGCTTCGCCCGGTGGAACGCCGATCCGCAGCCCGCGCCCAACATCCCGGGCGACTCCCTCGTCGCCAAGGACATCAGCCCCGACGGCTGGGCGGTCGAGGCGGAGCTGAGCACCGGCCGCGTCGCCTCCACGCGGGGCCACAAGGCGATCTACATCGCGATCGCTTCCGGCAACCTGCCCGAGGGACACGCGTACAAGCTGCGCGGCTGCATCGTGAAGGGCAGCGAGCGCAAGTGCACGCCGTGGCACGGCGTGCACGCCTGATCCGCTGAGGTCCGGGCCGCCCAGCGGCCCGGACCCGGCGCCGTCGCGCAGTCCGTGTCAGGCGACCAGCTCGTAAATGCTCCGGGCCGTCAGCCACAGGCCGGCGAGCAGGGAGAGCATGACGATCAGCTGCTCCTGGTGCTGCTCCAGCCAGCTCCGCAGGGCGTTCAGCCGGGCGTCGGCGGCCGCGGGCGCCCGGAGCGCGTACATCTCCATGACGATGAGGCTGAGCGTGGCCAGCAGGCAGTAGCCGGTCAGTGCGAGCCAGTCGGTGGGTGTGGAAAGGTCCGCGTCGATGGCGGTCGCGGCGCCGGCGCCGACCAGTGCCCAGGGTTGCAGCAGCCATGCCAGGCCGGCTGCGGTCACCGGGGAGGCGTTGTCGATCCGGGCCGTCCAGCGGGGTGGGCCGTGCGGGCGGGGTGGCCGGCGGTGCCGGTGTACCCCGTAGAGCACCAGAGCCACGCCGATGGCGAGTTTCGCAGCGGTCGCGGCGGTCGAGGGTGCGCTGTGACGGGCCGGGGGCTGTCCGCCGGTCAGCAGCATCACGCAGGCGATGACCGTGATCAGGTTGGCCAGCCACGACAACAGGAACGCCAGGCCCTGGCGGACTCCTCGCCGTGAGGAGAGGAGCAGGATGAAGGCGCTGTTGTGCAAAGGCCCCAAGGTGACGGCCGTACCGATCACGACCAGGTCGAGGACCATGGGATCAGCCGCTCCCGGGTGTCGGGGCCGTGGGCCACGTGTGGATGGGAAGGACCCGTCGACAGCGTCGGGCGGCGCCGCGGCGCCGCGTCCCGACTCCGCAAGCGGCGGCCCGTCTGGTCATGCTCAGACTCCCGATCCGCTCGGCCCCTCGGCGGCGGAGGCAGTGGAGGCGGACGCGGAGTCTTCGGTGTAGTAGCGCCGCAGGAGTTCCCGTTCGGCCTCCCGGTGCGGGAACATGAAGAAGATCAGCAGCGCGCCGAGGGCGATCGCGGCCAGGCCGACGGTGTACGCCCAGTCGTCGCCGTGGAGGAACGACTGCCGTGCCGCCGCGACGATCTGGTCGGCGTACTGCGGATGCTGCTGGGCGACCTGCCCGGCGGAGGCGAACGACTTCGTCAGCTCGCTCTGGACCTGGTCCGACACGTCCTTGCCCTCGGGGGAAGCGGCGATCGCCGCGCTGAAGGCGGAGGCGTAGCCGGCGGTGAGGAGCACGCCCATGATGGACTGCATGACGGCCCCGCCGAGGTCCCGTTGCAGGTCGGCGGTGCCCGAGGCCATGCCGGCGCGTCGTACGGGCACCGATCCGGTCAGCGAGTGGGATGCGGGTGTCCCGGCGAAGCCGGAGCCGATGCCGACGAGGACGTAGGCGAGGCCGATCTGCCAGTAGCTGCTGTCCTCGCCCCAGAACAGCAACATCCAGGCGAAGGCGAGGAAGAGGAACGCGTAACCCGTCAGCAGGGTCGTGCGGGCGCCGCGCGTCTCGACCAGCTTCGCGGACCGTGGTGCCACGAGCACCATCATCACGACGAGGGGGAGGATGGCGGCGCCGGCTTCGACCGGGTTGTATTCGAGCACGTTCTGCAGGTACTGCTGGCTGACGAACGCCGACCCCATCATGGAGCCGAACACGATGATTCCGGCGCACGCGGCGACCCAGAAGGTGCGCCGCCCGGCGACGTGGAGGTCGTACAACGGGTTGGGCGCCCGGCGCTGACGCCAGAAGAACGCCGCTCCGGCAGCCAGGGCGATCACGACGAGGCCGATGACCAGTGCCCCCTCGTCGGGGACGGCGGCGAAATTGATCGCCAGTACCAGTCCCGCGATCAGGAGGACGGACAGGATGCCGCCGAGGTCGTCCACCGGTTCGGCGGACTCGTTGGCGTGCGAGGGGACGAACAGCAGGGCCATCACCAGCGCGATCACGGCGAGGGGCAGGGTGACCAGGAACACCGATCCCCAGTAGAAGCGTTCGAGCAGCGCTCCCGCGATCACCGGCCCGAGCATGGAGATGCCTCCGCCCAGGGCCGACCACAGCGCGATCGATTTCGTCCGCCCCGGCCCCGCCCATAGGGCGGTGATCAGCGCCAGGGTGGTCGGGTAGGCCATGCCGGCCGAGAGCCCGCCGAGGATCCGGGCCAGCACGAGGACGGTGTCGTTCGGCGCGAACCCGGCGAGCAGGCAGGCGGGGACGGACAGCGCGATGCCGAGGAGCAGCAGCAGCTTGCGGCCGTGGCGGTCGCCGACCGCACCCAGATAGAGCACCGACGCGGCCAGGCCGAGCGAGTACCCCACGGCGACCATGTTCAGCGAGGTCTGGGACGAGTCGAAGGCCTTGCCGATCGCGGGCAGCGCCACGTTCGCCACCGACAGGTTCAAATTGGCCACCGCGGCAACGACGATCAGGGACGCCAAAACGAGCGACGCCCGCGCCGGAGCCTCAGGCTGAACATCGATGCGAGGCGCGCCGCTCTTCGACATGGAACCTCCGGGACGAAGTCGGGCTTGGACGGAGTCTTGCCTGATCCACCGTGCCGTGCCGCACACCGCCCCATCGGGATGACACGCCCACCTTCGCTGACGCGGTCCGCCCGCCCGCCGGTGCGACCCGCCGTTTTCGGACCGCAACGCGTGGTTGACCGGTGTCACCGCCCGTCTTGTTCGCGTACCGGATCATGAACACGGCGACCGGCCCGGACACCACGATCGGGGCCACGGGCTGACGCGACATCAGGTGGCCTGACGCGGCCCGGCTTCGCCTTCTGTCCGACCGGATGACTCCCGAAGACCTCCGGCAGTCCGCCCGGCAGCCGAGGAGAACGATCATGGCAGCGAAACAGACCGTCTACCACGTCTCACCATCCGGTGAGCGCGCAGCGGCAGCGGGCGTGAAGTGGCAGGTCGAGGGCAGAGAAGGACGCCGGAAGCTGCACGAGCCGCACCGCACCCAGAAGGACGCCATCGACGCGGCACGCCGGCACGCCGGGCAACACCAGCCCGCGCAGGTCATCGCACGGAGGAATCTTCTGAGGCGCGGTACCCGCACCGCAGGTCGCCGAGGGCCCTGCATCCCGCCGCCGTGTCGCCGCTGTCGGCGCCGACGGACGTGATCCGTCGGCAGGGCGTGCTCCCGCCCTGCGGGACCCGTCGCAATCCTGAGCTCAGGCCGGGTGGGTGGCGTTCCGGCAGGCCGGGCGGGGGCCGCGCGCTGCCGGACGGGCCGGCAGGCCGACCAGGGCTCCCAGGAGGAATCCGTACACGGACACGAGCCCGTGTCCGTTGGACTGGGTGAACCACATGGCCAAGCCGAGTACGGGCACGCCCGCCGCGAGCAGGGCCTCCTTGCCCCGCGCCTCGCCCCCTCCGGTGCGCAGGCCGCGTATGACGCGCAGGAGGAGGGCGGCGGCCAGCGTCGCTCCGAGGAAGTAGGTGGCTCCCGAACTGCCCGCGAAGTTGCGGGGGTCGGTGCTGTGGTGACCTCCCGCGCCGAACAGTGCGTCGATGTGCTCGGGCAGGAGGATCCCGGCGAGGAACAGGCCCAGGGTGAGCGGGGAGCCCCAGAACCAGTCGGCGAGGGCCGCGACGACGGCGAGGGTGGCGATGTTCCAGGCTCCGCCGAACAGGCCGCCGTTCTGCATGAAGACCGAGGTGAGGACCCGCCACCAGCCCGGCTCGGCGGGGTCGGCGCCGAGGGCGTCCATCGCACCGGACCAGCACAGCTGCAGCGCCACTCCGGCGAGGGCGAGACCGGTCAGGGCCACGGCGGCCCAGGGGATGCGCCGCCCTCGCAGCGTGTCCTCCCCGAGCCCGAGCAGGGCCAGTCCGCCTTTGAACATCAAAACCATCAGTGCCGCCGTGGTCACGTTGAACACCACTGCGTCCATCGCCACCACCCCCCTTCGATCCCCGGTCGCGTGCTTCGGGGATGAAGATATCCGGGTCCACGGTCAAATTCAAACACTGTTAGAAATTGGAGGTAGAGTGCTTCCATGAAGCTGACGCGGGAGCGGATCATCGACGCGGGCATGGCCGAGTTCGCCGAGTCCGGCTACCACGGCCTGTCCATGCGCAAGGTGGCGCAGCGTCTCGACGCGCAGGCCGGGAGCCTCTATTACCACGTGCCCAACAAGAGCGCCCTGATCCAGCTGATGGCGGACCGCGTCGCCCGCCGCGCCTACGAGGCCGGCACCGCGGCCCTGTCCGCACTGGACCCGGCAGCCCCCTGGCAGGACAGGGTCCAGGCCCAGCTCGTCACCCTCCGCGAGAGCATCCGCCTCCACCCCGGCGGCGCGGTCATGCTCGCCGACAGCCCCAAGGTCCTCAGCACCGGCGCACTTTCCCTGATGGAACGGCTCCTGGAAACCCTGCGCGACGCCGGCATCCCCGCCGGGCACGCGGCGATCGGCGCGGACGCCCTCCTGAGCCACGCCACCGGCTTCGTCCTCCAGGAGCAGAGCCAATCCCCCGCCGCGGCCGTCGGCGCCGAGGAGGCCGCGGACCTGCACGCGCGGTTCCCCCTGACCGTGGCCGCCGCCACGGCCTTCACCGAGGACGACAAGTTCAGCCGCTCCGTACAGCTGCTGTGTGCGGGACTCGCCACCCTGATGCGTTCCGGTCGGTCTCCTGCCGGAACTGACGCCGGTAGGCCGAGGGACTGACGCCCATCGTCCTGTGGAAGTGGTGCCGGAAGCCGGCGACCGTCAGGCCCACCCGGGCGGCGACCACGTCGACCGGCTGGTCCGCGGACGCCAGCAGCACGGCGCCGGCCCGGATCCGCTGCTCCGTGAGCCAGCGTCCGGGCGGCAGACCGGTCGTGTCGACGAAGCGGCGTTCGAACTGTCGTACCGACAGGTGCGCGACGCCGGCGAGTTCGCCGACGGCGAGACGCCGGTGCAGGTTGTCCAGCGCATGGCTCATGGCACTCCCGATGAGGTCGTCCGCCGGGGCCTCGACGACCACGGGATGCTCCGCGAACTGGGCCTGCCCGCCCTCGCGGTGCGCCGCCACGACCATGCGGCGCGCCACACCGGCGGCGACGGCCGAGCCGTGGTCCTTGCGGACGAGGTGCAGGCAGGCGTCGATGCCCGCGGCGGTGCCGGCCGCCGTGATGACCGGACCGTCGTCGATGTAGAGCACGGAGGCGTCGACCGTGACCTGCGGATACCGAGTCCGGAGCAGCTCGGCGTGCCGCCAGTGGGTGGTCGCCTGCCTGCCGTCCAGCAAGCCCGCGGCGGCCAGGGCGAACGCTCCGCTGCAGATCGACACCACCCGCGCTCCTCGCGCGTACGAGGCGCGCAGCGCGTCCAGTACGGCGGGCGGGACGTCACCGCGCACGTCCGGCACTCCCGGGACGATGACGGTGTCGGCGAACCGGAGCCGGTCCAGGCCGTGGTGCACCACGATGTCGAAGCCGCCCACGACCCGGTGCGGTCCGGGTGTCTCGGCGCACAACTCGAACCGGTACCAGCCCTCCACGTCCAGCTCCGGCCTCGGGACGGCGAAGACCTCGGCGACGGTGGCGAGCTCGAACGGCGCCATCCCGTCGAAGGCGAGGCAGGCGACCCGGTGATGTGCCATGGCGGGATCCTAGCGGTGGTCGTCGTTTACGACACTGCCACCCGGGCCCGGTCCAGCGGAGCCTGGTGCCATGAACCGTGACCCCCTTGGCCCCCTTGCCCCGCTCACCTTCGGCATGCTCGTGTTCGACGAGGTCGAGGTCCTCGACATGGGAGGCCCCTTCGAGGTCTTCAGCACGGCGGGCCGACTGGCCCGTACCGCCACCGACGAACCCCTGCTGCGCGTCGTGACGGTCGCGGCGGCCGCCCGGCCGGTCCGCGCCCGGGGAGGACTGATGGTCGTACCGGACCACACCCTCGACGAGGACCCGCCCTTCGACATCCTGGTGATCCCCGGCGGGGTCACCACGACCGTCGAGGACAACGCGCAGGTCATCGACTGGCTGGCCCGGCGCCACAAGACCTCCGCGCTGACCTTCAGCATCTGCACGGGCGCCTTCCTGCTGGCCGCCACCGGCGCTCTGAACGGCCGTCCGGCCACGACGCACTGGGAGGACCAGGAGGAACTGGCCGACCGCTGGCCGGACATCCGGGTGCGCCGCGACGTGCGGTGGGTCGACGACGGTGACATCGTCACGTCCGCGGGAATCAGCGCGGGCATCGACGCCAGCCTCCACATCGTCGGGCGCCTCCACGGCGTCGAACTCGCCCGCCGCACTGCCCGCCAGATGGAATACGACTGGACCCCCGCGGCCACGCCCGGCTGCCCGCGCTGCCGCCCCGGCGTGGCCCCGTGAGTGCACGAGCGACCGGCGAGCGGCAGGCTTCGTACGGAGCGCCGTCAGCGGGTGCGGCGGGGACCGCCACGGTACGGGCGGCGGCGCGAGACGGCCTCGGGGGCGGCCTCGGGGGACGAGAAGCCGCCGGCCACCGCCGCACGGGCCGCAGGCGGCGAGGCAGGGAGGGCCGAAGCAGGGGCCGGTGCCGAGGGGGAACGCGGCGGCGCTGACTGCTCGGCGCGGCCGAGGACGGCGGTGTGGGAGATCAGCGGTGCGCAGGCCTGACAGATCTCGGCCAGCGTCCAGACCTGGCCGACGGCCGGGTTGTGGATGAGGACGAGCAGGGGGGCACCGGTGCACGAGGCCCTGGTGTCCTCGTGGAATCCGCATTCGGCGGCCCGGCAGGCACACGCCGCGTGGGGGCGGACAGTGGCGAGGCGGGCGTGCGCGCGGCAGTGCTCGGCGGCGAACCGTCGCATGGCCGCCGTGTCCTTGGAGCGGGACGGCATGCGGCACGCCTCGGTGCTGCAGGTGACGGAGACGGTGTGGTCACCGTGGCCGGTCAGACGGACCGTCCACGTCCGCCCCGGGACACGGGATCCGGGAATCGTGGTCAAAGCAGAGTTGTCCGTTCACATCTGTGCGGTGGTGTGCCCACTGTTTGACAGTCTCGCGTGTGGCGAAAGCGATTGTCCCGCGGCGCCGGCGTCGGCACGGGCCCCGTAATGGTGGCCCGGTCACGCGGAGAACCGCAGCTCGGACGAGGATACCCGCCGAGCGCATGAGGCCTTTGTCGCACGCCGTTCGGCATGTGTCAACGCCTCACCGCCCGACCGGCCCTCCGTTCGAGTCGTACACGGTTGACCGTACGACCTCGCGGCCCCGCTGTCCCGGGGGTGCGGCTGCCCGGTCCCGTCCGGGCCCGGGCGGCGCGCCGAGCCCGGGCCGTGCAGCAGGGCGTCAGGTGGGTGTGTGGACGGTCTTGTTCGTCGTGGTGCCGTCTTCGTCATGAGCCTGCGACCCGGCAGGTCGTTGCGGAGCGGGCGGGGTACGGATCAGCAACGCGACCAGCACCGCGAGGGCGCCGAGCACGGCGCCGACGCCGAATCCCCACCGGACGCCCGTGGCGAGGGCCCCGGTGGTGTCGGCTCCATCGGCTGCCGCCGTGGCGGCGTGTCCCGACATGACACTGATGACCAGGGCGGTGCCGGCGGCGGCAGCGACCTGCTGGAGCGAGCCCAGGATCGCGGAGCCGTGGGGGTAGAGGTGCGGCGGCAGTACGGACAGGCCGGAGGTGAAGACGGGGGTGAAGACGAACGCCATGCCCGCGCTCAGGGCCACGTGAAGGGCCAGAATCAGCCACGGCGAGGTCCGTTCGCCGGTGAAGGCGAACAGCGCGAGGCAAAGCGCCGTGAGTGCGGCTCCGGGTACGACCAGGCGCGGTGCGCCGAGTCGGTCGTAGAGCTTGCCGACCTGCGGTCCGAGCAGGCCCATGGTCAGGCCGCCGGGGATGAGGAGCAGCCCGGTCTGCAGGGAGGTGAGGCCGCAGACCTCCTGCAGATAGATCGGCAGCAGGATGAACGCACCCATGAGGGCCATGAACGACAGGCACATCAGGCCTAGTGCCACGGAGAAATGACGAAACATCAGGGCGCGCAGGTCCAGCAGCGGGGCGGACGAGCGCTGAAGTGCCAGCTGTCGCCACACGAACAGGCCCACGAGCACGGCGCCGACCAGGGTGACGGCCTCCGCGGGCACGGGGGCCTGGGACGCGTTCTGGGCACCGAGCCCGCTCAGGCCGTAGACCAGGGCGCCGAAGCCCGCTGCCGCCAGCGGGACGGACAGCCAGTCGATGGGGACGGCCTGCGGCTCGCCGATGTTCACCAGTTTGCGCCGACCGAACATGGCCATGGCTCCGGCGATGGGAATCACGGCCAAGAACAGCAGGCGCCATGACCCCAGCTGCAGCAGCACACCGGAGACGGCCGGGCCCAGGGCGGGTGCGACGGAGATGACGAGGGTGATGTTGCCCATGACACGGCCGCGGTCGTGCGGGGGCACGAGGGTCATCAGCGTCGTCATGAGCAACGGCATCATGACGGCGGTGCCGCTCGCCTGGATGACACGGGCGGTCAGCAGTACGGGGAAGGCGGGTGCGGCCGCGGCCAGGGCCGTACCGGCGAGGAACAGGGCCATGGCGAGGCCGAAGGCGGTACGGGTCGTCACGCGCTGGAGGAACCAACCCGTCACCGGGATGACGACGGCCATGGTGAGCATGAAGGCGGTGGACAGCCACCCTGCGGCTGCGGCGGTGACCTCGAAATCGCGCATGAGCCGCGGGATCGCGTTGACCATGATCGTCTCGTTGAGGAGGACGACGAACGTGGACAGCACGAGAATCCGCAGCACGGCGGTGACGCGGGCGGGCGAGGGGACGGGTGCTTCGTGTGGTGCGGACATGGTGCCTTCCGTCATGTGGGTTTCCTCCGCGCGTGGCGGTCACACTGACAGACTGCGGCGCCGGTAAGAACTCATCGGTCTCCCCCGGCACAGGACGGGCTTTCCCTGGTCAGAGCCCTGGCACAGCATGCATCGGGATCCGGCCAGGCGAGAGCGGCAAGGCCCGGAGGGGCGTTCGGGGCCGCATAGGATGCGGGTCGGGCCGCGCACTCGGCGGCCCGTCACTGGAGGCGGCATGTTAATCGGGGAACAGATACGTGCTCTGCGCATGGAGCGCGGCTGGTCCTTGTCGCAGCTGTCCCAGCTCGTGCACTACAGCAAGAGCTACCTGAGCCGGGTGGAGAACGGCACCCGTGCCGTCACGCCCGAACTCGCACAGGTCTGCGATCAAGTGATGGACACGGACGGCACGTTCGCGCGGCTGGCCGCGGCCGAAGCGCAGGCACAGACGCTGGCACAGGCACAGGCTGCGGTACCGGAATCCTCATCGGCGCGGGCTGCGGATCCGCAGGTGCGCAGGCGTCCCGTCCCGGCCCAGCTGCCCGCCTCCGGGGAGATGTGGGGCCGCGACGCGGAGCTGGAGCGCGTCCGCGCACACCTCGCGGGGCACCGAGGACCGGCCGTGGTCGCGGTCGACGGGATGGGCGGCGTCGGCAAGACCACCTTCGCCGTCTCCGTCGCCCGGCAGCTGAGCTCCTCGTACCCCGGCGGGGTGCTCTTCGCCGACCTGCACGCGCACGGACCGGCCGGTGTCCCCGTCACCGCGGCGGACGTGGCCGCAGGACTCCTGCGCGGCCTCGGTACACCGGCGGAGGACATGGCCGGCGGGCCGGCCGAGCAGACGGCGCTGCTGCGCAGCGCTCTGACGGAGCACCAGGCGATCGTGGTGCTGGACGACGCGGAGTCGGCCGCGCAAGTGGCGCCGCTGCTGCCGGGCGCGGGCGGCAGCTTGGTGCTGGTCACGAGCAGGCGGCGGCTGGCGGGGCTGAGCATCAGACACGGCGCCCTGCGGCTGCCCCTGGGACCGCTGTCCCCCGGCGACGCCGTCTCGCTCCTGCACCGGGCACTCGACCGGGGCGCAGCGGCGCCCGGTCAGGCAGAGCCTGGGGCGAAGACGATGACGGAGGCGGAAGCGGAGGCGGAAGCGGAAGCGGAAGCGGAAGCGAAGGCGGAGGCGAAGACCGCGGCGGGCCCGGCCGCCGCAGCCGCCCCGCCCGATGACGCCGACCCGGTCCTGGCCGCGATCGCGCGGCACTGCGCGTACCTTCCGCTGGCGCTGCGGATCGCGGCCGAACGCATGGCGGAACTGGGCCCCGTGTTCGCCGCGCCGCTGGCCGAGCAACTGGGGCGGGCGGGCGAGCGATTGGACGCGCTGGCCGTGCCGGGCGAGGCCGAGACGGCCGTACGGCCGGTGCTCGCGTGGTCGTACCGCAGGCTCCCGGACGCACAGGCACGGGCCTTCCGGCTGCTGGCGCTGCACCCGGGTGCGGTGGCGGGGGTGGACGCCGTGGCGGCGCTGCTGGGCGAGCCGCCCGCCGTCGCCGCACGTCTGGTCGGCGAGTTGCAGGCCGGGCATCTGGTGGCGGAGGTGGCGCCGGGCCGGTACCGGATGCACGATCTCCTGCGGGACTACGCGAGGGAGCGCGCCGAGGCGGAGGAGTCCGGGGCGGCGCTGGAGGCCGCGACGGAACGGGTGCTCGCCTGGTACCTGCACACGAAGGAGGCTGCGGCCGATCTGCTGGTGGGGCGCGGACGGCACCGCGTGCCGATCGGCGCGCCGCCCCCCGGCTGTGAGCCGCCGCACTTCGCGTCCGTCGCGCAGGCGCTGCGGTGGTGCGAGACCGAGCAGGTGAACCTGCTGGCCTGTGTGCGGACCGCGCAGGAGGCGGGCAGCCCGGTGGCCTGGCAGCTGTCCTACGCGCTGTGGGGTTTCCTCTTCCTGCGCCACGGGCATCACGACCAGCTGGAGTCCGGGCGCCTCGCCCGCAGGGCCGCCGCACGCGAGGGCGGGTTGGTGCCCGAGGCCTGCGCCGAGCTGGTCCTGGCGAGCGCGTACGCCGGGCTGCGCCAACACGCGGCCGCCGACGGCCACTACCGCCGGTCGGTGGACCTGTTCACCGCCGCCGGGGACCAGGTCGGCGCGGGGGCCCTGCTGGTCGGGTACGCCATGTCCGCCATGCGGCAGGGGCGTGCCGCCGAGGCCGCCGGGCGCATGGACCGGGCACTGGCGCTGTTCACGGCCGCGGGCAGCGCCTGGGGCCAGATGCTGGCACTGAGCGGGATCGGCGAGGGCCTGCTCGCGCAGGGCCGGCCTCAGGAGGCGCTGGCGACGCTGGCCCGGGCGCGTGAACTCCAGCGCGCGGAGGGCGTGCTGTGGCTGGAGGCCGCGAACTGCACGCTGCGCGGGACCGCGCACCGGGAGCTGGGCGCACACGCGGAGGCCGAGGCCTGCTACCGCGACGCCCTCGACCTGCACGGCCGGACCGGGATGCGCGCGGGCACCGCTCACGCCCTGCACCAGCTCGGCATCTGCTGGGGCCTCCAGGGCCGGACGCGGCAGGCGCGGCAGGTCTGGCTTCAGGCGTGGGCCGTGTACGAATCCCTGGGGGATCCCCGCGAACAGGAGGTCCGCGACCGGCTCGCCGGGCTCCCCCCGTGCCGGGCGCCCGGCGGTGTCAGCCCTGTTCGCGGTGGCGCCGCAAGAGAGCGAGGGCGGCCAGCGACGGCGCGTCCTTGAACCTGCCCGCGGCGACGAGGTCCCAGAGCTCGGCCTCCGGGAACCACCTGGAGACCAGCCCCTCCTCCGCGTCCTCGGGCTGCGGTTCGCCGGCTTTGAGGTCTTCGGCGAGGAAGACGTGGAAGCCCTGGTCGCAGTAGCCGTACGCCTCGAAGAGATGGCCGAGGCGGACCATCCTCGCGGCGTACAGTCCGGTCTCCTCGGCCAGTTCGCCGCGGGCCAGGGCCACCGGGTCGGCGGCCGGGTCCTCCTCCCAGGAGCCTTGCGGGAACTCCCAGTACCGCCCGCGCACCGGGTAGCGGTACTGCTCCACGAGGTGGAAGCCGCCGTCTTCGTACGGAACGACCAGTGCGAAGTCCGGCTTCTCCACCACTGCGAACACGCCCTCGCGCCCGTCGTGGCGCAGGGTCCGGTCCTCCCGTACGGTCATCCAGCGGTTCTTGTACACGACGGCCGAACTCGTCGCGGTGATCTCGTGTCCGGGCTCATGGGCGGGCTCGGGGGCGGGCTGGTGTCCGGGCTCGCGGGCGGTCATCGGACGCCGCCCGGATGCCCGCACGCCGGCCGGACGCCGTCCAGGAGCGTCGTGCCCATGTGTCCGTTGCTCGTCAGCAGCGCTCCCGACATGAGGTCGTGCCTTCCCTCCAGATCGCACCAGGAACCGCCGGCCTCCGCGACGATCAGCGAAGGCGCCGCGACGTCCCACACCGATGTGCCCACGGACAGGGCGCCGTCGGCGGCGCCTTCCGCGACCAGCATGTGGCCGTAGAAGTTCCCGATGCCCCACGCCGTGCGGAAGCCCGAGGCGAAGGCGCCGAGGGCGGCCATCCCCTCCGGTGTGTACTCGTGGGCGCCGCCGTAGCAGAAGGAGGCCTCGGAGCGTCGGGCCACCGCGGAGACCCGCAGCCGCCGGCCCTCGCCGTCATGGGCTCCGCGCCCCCGGCTCGCCGACCAGCTGCGCCCCAGCGCCGGGGCGCAGACCGCGGCGTCCATCACCTGGCCGCCCGACCGCCAGGCGACGAGGACGCCCCAGACGGGGACTCCCCGACGGAAGTTCTCCGTCCCGTCGACGGGGTCGACGATCCAGTGGCCGGAGTCCGAGGCGCTTCCGCCGTACTCCTCGCCCATCACCTCCTCGCCCGGGGCGAGTTCGGCGAGCACGCGGCGGACGTGTTCCTCGGTCGCGAGGTCGGCCTCCGTCACCAGGGAGCCGTCGTCCTTCGACCAGTGGCGCACCTGGGGCCGCTCGAAGTAGACGAGGGCCGTCTCGGATGCCCGCCGTGCCACCTCACGGGCGAGGTGGAGTCGCTCAGAGGTCATGGTAGGAGGACCCGTCGATCTCAAGGCGCCCGATCAGCTCCTTGCAGAAGTCGTCGTTGGGGCCCATGAGCGAGGCGGCGAGCGCGTCGCGCAGATGCCGCTCGATGGGCAGGAAGCCGCGCGAGTACGCCACCCCGCCGCTCGCCATCATCGCCTCCTGCGCGATCTCGGCCGCCGCTTCCGCCGCCGCCACCTTGGTGGCGGTCATCAGCACGGCCATCTCGTCGAGGCCCTGCTCCTCGTCGATGGCCCGGGCCAGGCCCTCCACGAGACCGCGGGTCGCCTCCAGGCGGATCGCCATGGTGCCGATGTGCCGCCGCGCGATGGGGTACTGGCTGAGGTTCGCGCCGAAGCCGCTGGGGTTGCCGCTGTACCGGCGGGTGCGGATCCGGTCCAGGCAGGCCCGGTAGGCGGCGGTGGCGATGCCCAGGTAGGCGGCCGAGACGCCCAGGTGGTAGAGCGGCTGGTTCGCCTCGTTGTACGTGCGCAGCCCGGCTCCCTCGGACCCGGAGTAGAGCAGGGCGTCCTCCCCTACGTCCGCCCGGAAGGTGATCCAGGTGCTGCTGTTGCCCGCCAGGCCCAGTCCCTTCCACTCCCCGCTCTCGATGCGGCCCTCGTCGGCCCGGATGGCGAAGACCGCGTGGTCGCGGTCGTTGTCGGATCCCGGGGTACGGGTGGAGACGACGTACAGGTCGGCGTGGCCGGCCGAGGTGGAGAAGCTCTTGTCGGCCTCGATCCGGTAACCGCCGTCGATGCGTTCGGCGGTGCTCTCGACCGACCACCACTGGGAGCCGGAGCCGGGTTCGCTGATGGCCTCGGTCACCAGCAGCCGCTCCTCGCGGATCCGCGACAGGTAGCCGCTGCGCGACCTCCCCTGCGCAAGCGCGAGGAAGGAGTTCAGCGCGGTCACGTGCATCACGTAGACCATGGCCGTGGAGGCGCATGCCGTGGCCAGGCGCAGTACGACGTCGCCGAGTTCGGCCGCGCTCGCCCCGGCTCCACCGTCCTCGACGGGGATGGTGAGGGCCAGCAGGCCGATGTCGGCCAGGGCGCGGACGGCCTCCTCGGGGAAGAGCCCCTTCTCGTCGACCTCGCGGGCCCTGGGGGCCACGACGTCCCGGATGACCTCGTCCAGCAAGGCCGACCGGGCGGCGCGGCCCGCGGAGTCACCGATCATCTTCATCTCCAGTTCCGTGTTTCATGAGTGCTCCGGGCATCGGCCCCGGTGCCAGGGCCGCGCCGACGACTCCGGCGCGGCGGCCCAGAGCGGTCGGGACGATCCGGCACGCGGCGGCCGTGGCCGGCATCGTGAGTCGGTTCGCGGTCCGTGTCAGGCGGGGACCGAAGAGGTCCCACGCGGCGGCCATGCCACCGCCCACCACGACGATTTCGGTATTGAGGAGGTTCACGGCGGTGGCGATGCCCACGCCCAGCCATTCACCCGCCCGTACGAAGGCCTCCCGGGCGAGGGGATCTCCGGCGCGGGCGGCCGCGGCCACGGCGGCGGCGCCCGCCACCGGTTGACCGGTGCGCTCGCCGTACCAGCGGGCCACCGCGGTTCCCGAGGCCAGCTGCTGGAGGCAGCCGCGGCCGCCGCACGGACAGCGGGGGCCGTCCGGCAGGATCGGCATGTGGCCGACCTCGCCGGCCGTTCCGCTGCTGCCGGCGAACAGGGCGCCCCCGGCGACGAGGCCGCCGCCGACGCCGGTGCCCACGAACACGCCCAGCGCGCTGTGGGCGCCGCGGGCCGCGCCGTGCAGCCATTCGCCGATGAGGGCGGCGTTCGCGTCGTTGACCACGTGGGTGACGTGCACCGGGCCGAGGTCGATGTCCCGGGGGTCCAGGCCGATGAGGTCCTCCGCGCCGGGCGCGGAGGACACCAGGCCCGTCAGGGGGTCGAGGTGGCCGGGAACGGCGATGCCCGCGCCCGTCACGGGCATGCCCGCCGCGATCGCCGGGCCGATCAGGCCGTCGGCCGTCTCCGCCAGCTGACCGCGCAGGTCGGGGCCGCGGGGTACGTCCACGAGCGGAAACGGCGAGGACCCGTCGGCCCGCACCAGTGCGGCCCGCAGAGCGGTTCCCCCGATGTCCACGCCCAGCACGAGACCGGCCGTCATCCGAGACCCACGGGGAGCCCGCCCTGGCTTGCCGACCGGTAGGCCGCCTCGGTGATCCGTACGGTGGAGAGCGCCTCGTCCAGGGGGCGGTCCCACTGCGTGCGGTCGCCGACGGCCTCGGTGAAGTCGGCGAACATCGCGGCGAACCACTCCTCGTGCGTGGAACTGGCCGTGGGCGGGGTCAGACCGCGTTCGACGCGTCCGGCGGGTCCGTCCGTGACCACCAGGTCGTCACGGATCTCCACGGTCCGGAGCCCGCCGGCGAGGCGGTAGCGGTTGCTCCGCACCTCGCTGATCCAGCTGAGGGCGATCTCGCAGATGCCGTTCGGGAACTCCAGCCGGAGGTCTGCCCGTACGTCCACGGCGCGGTCCCCCGCGGCCTGTTCGTCGCGGACCATCAGGCAGGCGACCTTGTCGGGGACGGCCCCGAACAGGCGGGTGGCCATGTAGACGCAGTGCGTTCCGTGGTCCAGCAGGATGCCGCCGCCGGCCACGGCGGCGTCGGTGCGCCAGTCCGCCTGCCACGCCCGGACGCCGACGGCGTGCCGGGGGCGCAGGATCTCGATCGCCAGTTCCATGGGGACGTTGCCCGCCGCTCGGGGAACGGCTTCGGTCAGCGCTTCCATCATGGGCGAGAAGGCGTAGTTGTGGACGGGGTAGAACAGCCTGCCCCGCTGCCGGGAGAGCGTGACCAGCTCGTGTGCGGCGGCGCTGGTGAAGGCCACGGGCTTCTCGCAGATCACGTGGTGGCCTGAGGTCAGCGCGGCGCGTGCGTGGGGAACGTGGAAGACCGGCGGTGCGCAGATGTCGACGACGTCGGCGACCCCGTCGGCGAGCAGGGCATCGAGGTCGGCGTAGACCGCCAGTCCGGGCGAGAGGGCGGTGGCGCGCGCCCGCCGCTGGGGCGAGGGGTCGACCACGGCGACGACCGAGGCGTTGGGGACCGGGCGGTAGGCGGCGATGCGCGCCTCGCCGGCGGTGCCGAACCCCACGAGGGCGACCTTCATCGTGCACCTCCGCAGCGCGGCGCCGGCGAGGGGACGGCCCGCAGGGTGCGGCAGATGATGTCGATGGCCTCGGCGGCCTGGTCCTCGTCCACGGTGAGCGGCGGGTACAGGCGCAGGGTGTTGCCGCCCGTCATGACCAGCACGCCGGCTTCGAGCAGCGCGAGGTAGACCTGCCGGATCGTCGCCGCGTCGGCGGGCTCCTTCGTCCGTTTGTCCACGACCAGCTCGATGCCCAGGGCCAGGCCGAGGCCGCGGACGTCGCCGACCAGCGGGGCGCTGTCCACCAAGGGCCGGAGCGCGTCCAGGAACAGCTTGCCGAGCCGTGTCGCCCGGTCGGCCAGGTTCTCCTCCCGGATGATCTCGACCGTCGTGGCGACGGCGCGGCAGGCCATGGGGAACGCCCCGAAGCTCGACGAACTGGCGCTGGGCTCGCTGAACGGGGCGGCGGACATCGTCTCTGCCGAGGCGATGACGCCGGAGACCGGGTAGCCGGCGCCCATGCCCTTGCCCACCGTGACGATGTCGGGGACGACCGGTTCGTGCTGGAAGGCGAACGACTCGCCGGTCCTGCCGAATCCGGTCATCATCTCGTCGTCGATCAGCACCGCGTCGAACTCCCGGGCCACGGAGGCGAGCGCGGGGAGGTATCCCGGCGGGGGTACGACGTTGCCCGAGCGGCCCTGCACCGGTTCCACGACGATCGCCGCCAGGGCGCCGGTCGACTGCTGCTTGATCACTTCCCGGGCGCTGTCCACGCAGGCCAGCCCGCAGCCGGGGTAGGTGAGTTTGAGGGGGCAGCGGTAGCAGTTCGCGTACGGGGCGCTGAAGTTGCCGGTGGGCAGCGGGCCCAGCTTGGACCGGGCGCTGCCCGTGGTCAGGGCGAGACTGCCCATGGTCTTGCCGTGGAAGCCGCCCCAGAAGGAGAGGAACTCGTGCTTCCCGGTGACCGACTTGGCGAGCCGCAGCGCGGCCTCCACGGCCTCCGTGCCGCCGCTGTAGAGCTGGATGCGGTCGAGCGGGGCCGGCAGGTATTCCTGGAGGGCCCGGACCATGTCCAGCCGTGCCGCGGAGCCGAAGGCGCCCGCCGTCCACGTGGTCAGCTGGCGGGTCATCTCCTCGACGAGGCGGGGGTTGGCGTGCCCGATCGAGTTGACCCCGCCCGCGCCCTGGAAGTCGAGGACCCGGTTCCCGTCCTGGTCGGTGATGACCGCGCCGTCGGCCGACTCGACGCAGAAGCGCGCCCACAGCATGACTGCCTGCAGCCCGGGGCCGATGGTCTCCTGTTCCGCCGCCCAGTGCGCCCGGGAGCGCACGGCCGGTGCCCGCATTCCCCAGGCGGCGGGCTCGATGCTGCCTTCGCGAGTCATTCCTGCTCCGATCGGGACGTGTCGTTCGTGGTGCCGAGGGGCCGGGGCCGACCCCCGTGGGTACGGCCCCGGCCCGGTGTGAGCGGGATCAGATCCGGCTCTCCCAGAGACGCATCTCCTGGATCTTCTTGATCGCGTCGAGCTTGGTCATGGTGTACACCTCCTTTCTGTCCTCGGATGGGGTGTACCGGCTCCCCAAGGGGTCGGGGCCGGCGTTCGGCGCGGAAATCGTGGGATTTCCGCAAGCTTTTTCAGTGCGCGGGGCGCAGGTCGAGGTAGTCGACGGTCTTGCGCCTGCCGTCCGGGAGGAATTCATCCGGTCCGACGATACGAAGGGCGACGGACCGGTCGGCCAGTTCCCGGGTCAGGAGATCACGCATCCCGGAAAGCATCTCGTCCTGGAAGTCCGGCGAAGGCTGGATCCGGACCGTGAATTCCGATTCGGATTCCCGGGCGATCTGGAATCGCAGGAGAGGGTAGCGGCGAAGAATTCGCGTCACTCCGCTGAGCCTGACCTGGGAACCGTCCGCGAAGGATACGATTCCGGTCCCGCGGCCGACCAGGCCGGTGATCACCTGACTCAGGTTCCCGCAGGGGCATTCGGGAGAAATTACCGCTCCAAGATCACCTGTACGGTACCTTATCAGCGGCATAACGTCGTTGTGAAGACCGGTGACGACAATTTCTCCGGAAATTCCCGGAGCCACCGGATTTCCGTCCGAATCGACTACTTCAACATACACCTTGTCCTCCACATGGTAGGCACCATGGAGGCATTGCACGGCAATGTTGCCGAATTCATACATGGCATAGAAGTCGATGACCCGCGCCGTGGCGAAAGTGGTTTCAAGGTATCCCCGCACTGCGGCGGACACGTATTCCCCGAACGTCGCCACCAGTCGGGGAGACACGCCGACGCCGGCCGCATCGAGGGCCTGCGCCAGGGCCACGCAGTCGGAGGGGTGCCCGTACACCACGTCGGGATCGAACTTCCGGACGCGTTCGAGGAGTTCGGCCCGGTCCTCGTAGGCCGCGGTGCCGAATTCGGCGACGACGGAATACCCCTTCGCCGGCGATTCGTACTCGGTCCACGGGAGGGGGACGGTCTTCATCGGCATGAGGATGCGGCGCCGGCCGGGCAGCCCGGACTCCCGGTTCCTGCGCAGCGCGGCCGCGTACTCGGACGCGATGAAGTCCAGGCTGTGGATGACCTTCAGCGGCATGCCGGTGGTTCCGGAGGTGGTGCCGAACCGGCATTCGTCGGGGTCGATGTCGTCACTGCAGAAGTCCGCCAGCCGGTCCCTGAGGTCGCTCTTGTCCACCAGCGGGAAGCGGGCCAACGCCGCCAGCGGGTCGTCGAAGTCCTCGCCGGACAGTCCGACCGTGCGGTACGCCGGGACGTCCCGCACCGCCCGCGCGAGGGTTGCGGCAAGGCGTTCCGCGAACTCCTGCGGCTGCTCTTCGGAGCGGGACAGCGCTCTGATCCGGTCGACCAGCAGCGCTTCCTGCGCCGCGGTCGATGCGAGGACCGCCCGGTAACTCGCCTGTATGTCATCGTCGGTTGTCGGAATCATGGAACTTCCCCACGGCTCGTGCATGGTCGGTGCGGTTGGACGGGGTCGGGGTTCGCTGTTGGCCACTGGCTGTTGGCAGTTGGCCCTCGGCCCTTGGCCGTTGGCTGTTGGCCGTTCGCTAGAAGAGGTTCGCCACCATGGCCGGCCAGACGGCCGCCGGATCGCCGTACACGGTGTGCTCGACGACCGCGCCGTCGGGCACGGCACACCCCGGCAGGAGCACGCTGTCGACGACCCTGGCACCGGCGCCGATGACCGCCCGGTGGCCCACGACCAGCGGGCCGGACAGTTCGCAGCCTTCGCCGAGCACGACCTCCCGGCCCAGCAGCACGGGACCCCTGAGCCCGGCAGCGGGACGCAGGTCGGTGTCGCCCTGGTCGTACACGCCCGGCGCGGCCTCCCGGGCCCGGTGGTCGGTCCGGAACACGCCCTCGATCCCCTTGGTGTTCGCGAGGTGCAGGAGCTCGTACTCCCCGACGTCGCAGAGCCGGACCCGGTCGTCCTCGAAGACGTCCATCGTCCTGGCGCCCGACGGCAGCGCGGTGAGGACGTCCCGCGACACGTCGAACGCCTCGGGTGCGACGCCGTCCAGGAGTCCCGGTTCGGCGATCCAGGTTCCGTAGCAGCCGGTGACCGAATCACCGACGGGTCTGCCCGGTTTGTAGGAGAAGGAGCGGACGGAGATCCCGTCGGAGGTCTCGACGTAATCGCCGCTCCAGTCCGCCGTGACCGGGACTCCCGCCATCGTCACCGTGGGCCGGCGCCGCATGTGCTGCTCGATCAGGGCCGCGAAGTCGGTGGTGCTGATGATGTCCGCACAGGTGACCAGTACGGGCCCGTCCGCGAAGAACTCCCGGCAGCGCCGGATCGTGCCGACCGATCCGAGCAGTTCCTCCTCGTGGAAGAGCGTCAGCCGGTCCGCGTCCTCCCTGTGCTCCGTCAGATAGGCCGTCATCTTCTCGGGGAAGGCGTGGACGTTGATGCCGATCTCGGTACAGCCGGCGGCGAAGAGCGCGTCGATCACATGACCGATGACCGGCCGGTTGAACACCGGGACCAGGGGCTTGGGCAGCGCCCCGGTCAACGGGCGCAGCCGTTCGCCAAGTCCGGCCGCGAGGATGAATGCCTTCACTGGACGTCCTGTCTCACGTGGTGGGGTGGTGGTTCCGCCGTCGCAGCCGTACGCCGCTGCGCCCAGGCCGCGGCGGGCCCGACGGCCGCTCCCGCGCCCAGCACCACCACGGCGATGCCGAGCCAGGCGGCCGCTCCGCAGGCCAGGGTCAGGCCGGTCAGTGCGACCGGGCCGACGACGTCCATGAGCTGGGGTCCCAGACCGAACACCGCCAGGTACTCACCGCGGCGGTCGTCCGGTGCCAGCCCGTACGAGATCCCCCAGGCGGCAGCGGCCTCCAGGAGCTCCCCGGCCGTCAGGAGCACCGTTCCGGCGGCCAGCAGGCCGAGCGTCTGCCATCCGGAGGTGCCGCCGGTGGATGCGAAGACCACGCAGGAGCCGGCGATGGCGTAGGCGGCTCTCCGCTGGGCGCGGGCAGCGCCGGGAATCTTCTCGGCACTGCGGCCGACCCGTGTCTGACAGCACACCACGAGCGCGGTGTTCAGGAGGAACAGGGCCGCGATGGTGGCGTGCGGCGCGTCCGTCCGCCGCAGCACCCACAGCGGTATCACGACGCCGAACAGCGTGTCGTTCACCATCATGATGCCGTTGATCAGGGTCAGCGTGAGGAACGGGCCGTCCCGCAGCGCCGCCTTCCCCGTCCGGGCCCGACCACGGGGCAGGGGCTCCGTCCGCGGCATGAAGAAGCCGATGAGGACCAGATCGACGATGTAGCTGGCCGCGTTGACGACGGGAAGGGCGATGTACGCCTCTCGCGTGCCGACGGCCAGGCAGGCCGCCGCCATCAGCATGCCGAGGGCCGTGCCGATGTTGGCGTTCACCCGGATGCGGGCGCTGGCCCTGACCCTCGACTGCCTGTCCAGGACGTCACCGATGTAACGGCCCCGGCTCAGGCCGCCCAGCGTCGAGCACAGCGTGCAGGCGACGACGACCACGAGGAAGGTGGCGAAGCCGGTGACCGCCGGATAGCAGGCGAAGAGCAGCGCGAGGAGCAGCACCGCGGCGAGCCAGCAGCGCCAGGAGCCCATCCTGTCCACCAGCATCCCCAGGGGCACCTGCGCGGCGAACGCGATCAGCGCGGCCACCGAGAGCCCGAGACCCACCTGCGCGGCGCTGCACCCCACGTACCCGGTGAAGAAGACGGCGCTGCCGGCGGCGAACACCCCCGACCCGATGGCGGTGGTGACCGAACCCAGGGCGAGCGCGGGCGGCACACCGCAATCGGCGCCGAGTAAGCGCTCCGTCCATCCGACTGCCATGCCGCACCTCCTCTCCCTGACTCCCGGCTGCTGCCGGACCCGCCGACGTTCCGGCTTCCGGTGTTCCGGCTTCTGTGAACAGCCTGTTCGACGTGAAATGGATGATCAAGGTGTTGCCCGTTGCCCCTGCCGCCAGGCAACGGCTGGCAACGACCGCTCCATGGCCAGCAGCAGGAGGACCATCGCGACCGCACAGCCCGCGCCGGCGAAGTACGCGTACCGCAGGCCCGAGGCGACCCGGTCGCCGCAGACGGCCGCGCAGTCGGCCGCGGCCGCGGCCGCGATGCCCTGGTTCCCGGCGGCGTTGAACAGGGCCCCGAACAGGGCCGCCCCCAGGCTCTGGCCCATCTCCCGGCAGAACATCAGGTTCGCCGTCGCGGCGCCCCGGCCCTCCCACGCGACGGCGGCCTGGACACCGACGAGCAGCGCCGGCTGGAGCAGTCCGAAGCCGATGCCGAGCAGCGTCGAAGCCGCGGCGAACGGCACGACGGGCGCGCCGACGAGGGTGAGCGACACCGTGGCCACGAGGGCGGCGGTCACGGTCACCGCGCCGGCCAGTGCGGTCGCGCGGAACCCGATGCGCAGGTACACGGCGCTGCTGAAGACGGCAGCCGTCGGCCAGCCGAACGTCATTCCGGCCAGCACGGCCGCGCCGGCCGCAGGGCTCAGCCCCTGTGCCGCTTGGGCGTAGGCCGGCAGCAGGAGCAGCGGCGCCGCCATGACCACGCCCACAAGTCCCAGGACGAGGCTCGGGATCGCCAGTTCGCGCCGCTTCCACACCCAGCCCGGCAGCAGCGGCCGGGCGGCCCGCCGTTCGATGCGTACGGTGGTCAGCGCCAGGGCCACGACGACGGCGAGCAGTGCTCCGCTCCGTACGGAGAGCCAGGGCCGGGCGCTACCGCCCCGGGCCAGCAGCGTCATGAGCGCCCCGCAGGTCAGCAGGAGGCCCAGGGCTCCGCGCCAGTCCGCCGGGCCGCTCGCAGCCCTCGACCCGCGCCGCGCCTCCTCCGGGGGAAAACGGCGTGCCAGCAGCCACACCGCGGTCAGGCCGAAGGGGAGGTTGAGCAGGAAGATCCACCGCCATTGGCCGTACTGGGCGAGCGCGCCGCCCACGGCCGGACCTGCCAGGGCGGCGACGCTCCACACCGCCGCGAGCGCCGCCTGGATGCGGCCGCGCTCGTGCGGCTCGTACAGATCGCCCGCGACCGTCTGCACGGTTCCCTGGATCGCACCGGCTCCCAGGCCCTGGACGAAGCGGAAGGCGACGAGGCTGGGCATGCTCCACGCGGCGGCGCACGACGCGGAGCCGGCCAGGAACAGGAGGGTCCCGCCGATGAGCACGGGCCGCCGTCCGTGGGAGTCGGCCAGCCTCCCGTACAGGGGCACGGACACGGTCGCGGCCAGGACGTACGCGGCCAGGAGCCAGCCGAAGGCCTTCGCGCCGCCGAGATCGGCCACGATCTGCGGGGCGGCGGCGGCCGTCACCGCACTGTCCATGGCGGCGAGGAACATCACCAGCAGCAGCGCCGCCACGAGCCCCCGCCGCCGACCGACAGGCCCCCTGGTCACCCGGCCAGCTCTACGAAGCGCTCCGGGGAGCCGACCCCCTCGGCGTTCGCGGCGATGAGCTCGTAGAACGTGCCGAAGAGGTGGTGGCTCAGCCGCTGGTCCTCGAAGAAGGCGATCCGGTCGGCCACCTGCGCGGGGGCGGCCTCACCGCTCGCCAGGCCCACCATGGCGTGCAGGACGTCCTGCGGGGTGACGGAACTTCCCGCGTGGGCGTTGTCGAACACCTCCTCGACGTAGGTCTCGTCGGCCAGCACCGGATTGCGGCGCCGTTGCACACGGATCCGGTAGTCCTCGCCGACGACGTCGTTCTTGAAGACTCCGATGTGCTGGATGCTGCCCTGGTTGATGTCGAGGGTGAACTGGGACATCCGTCCCTTTTCGCGGAACGGCTGCCGGTTGTCGCGGTCGAACTCCTGGAGGCCGACGGAGCGGTGGGAGTAGGTGTTCGAGTGGCAGGCGTAGGAGACCAGTCCGGCCTTGTGGCCGTCCCGCCCGATCAGTTCCAGGTTGAAGACGAAGTCGGCCTCGGCCGCGAGCACCTGGGGCGGCAGCTCGGGGATCCGCACCCCTGCCCGGCCGTCGACCAGCTCCGCGAGGACGGTGGCCTGACGGGTGCGCAGGAACTCGCCGACCCTGCGTACGTACGGGTTGGTCACCCGTACCGTCGTCGCTTCCCCGGGAGCCAGCTCCAGGTACCAGGCCAGCAGGTCGATGTAGTGGTAGCTGGAGAAGGAGAGCGCCCCGACACCGCTGCGGTACCCGTGCGCATCGCCGAACAGGTACTCCTCCGGGTGCCGGAAGAGGCCTCCGTTCTTGATCAGCTGCATCGAGGTGATGCCCTGCCCCCGCGTCCGCTGGATCTCGGAGATGTCGGCGGCGATCGACCGGTAGACGTCATTGGCCCGCCGGCGCAGCGGCATGGCGAGGTGGACCCGTCCCGTGCCCGCGGCGCGGGCCCGGGTGAGCGCGCGGTCGAGTTCCGCGTAGCCGCCGATGATCCGCTCGGCTGCCGCCGGCTCGTACGCGGCACCCTCGGCGACCAGCAGGGGTTTGTCGCACAGGACGCTGATGCCCCGGGAGACCGCCCAGAGCAGGTAGTCGCGGTGGTGGACGGGGTTGCAGGCGATGATCGCCAGCGAGAAGCGGTGGGTGGCGTGGGCGCGGTCCAGTACGGCCGCCAGTTCCGTACGGTCGAGTCCGTCGGGGTTGAGCCACTCCGGCGAGTCCCTCCACAGCAGCTCGCGCAGCGGCGCCATGTCCTGCTCCCGGGCGCGCTTCTCCGGGTTGCGCGGGTCGCAGATGACGGCGGTGCGGACGGGCCGTCCGGACCTCTGCAAGTCGAGCAGCGCCGGGGCATGGTTCTCCCGGCCGGCCCAGTGCCCCGAGCCTCCTATCAGCAATACCGTGGTGGTTCGACCCATGTGTGGGATCCCTTTCTCTCGCTCCCGACGCCGAAGCGGCGGTTGTCGTACGGTGCGGGGGCCGCGGGCGGAGTGGGGGCGGAGCCGAGGGTGTCGCCTCGCTCGTCAGATGTGCCGACGAGCCGGAGGAAGCAGACGGAACGAGACGAAGACCGTGTCGGCGACGGCGACGGCGACGGCCGGCGCGAAGGCCGGCCGGCGGATGCGGTACGAGAACCACCCCCGGCTCCCGCGCCCGTACCGGAGTGCGGACTCTGCGGACAGCCTGTTCGCCGGGGATCGGCCGATCAAGGTGTTGCCCGTTGCCCCTGCGCCCAGGCAACGCCGACGGCATCGGCACGAGGATGTCCGATCCCGCACATGGCCTCACAATGGACTTCATGCGCTCTCCCTTCCGGATTGGAAACGACCATGACGGACATGAAGTTTGAACAGAAGCGCGCGCTGACGCGCTTTGAAGCGGCTGACCAGCTCACGGCACTCGCGGCCATGCTGCGAGAAGGCGGGGACGGCGAACTGGAACTCGGCCCCGGAAAGCTGAGCCTGCGGATCCCGGACGACCTCCGCAGCGAAATCGAAGTCGAGGTGGGTGACGGGCAGATCGAGCTGGAGATCGAGCTCAAGTGGCCGACCACACCGAGCCGGACAGCTCCACGGCACCCGGTCGAGAACGGCGAAAAGACCCCGCGGCGCAAGGCCGCGCCCACCGCCGCACCCGTCCGGAACAGCGTCGGTACCAGCAGGAGCAAGAGCGCCAAGCGATCCGGCCCGGCGAAAGCGCCGTGATCGCCGGGTCGGCCATTGATCGTGCGCCGTTCACCGAAACCGTCACGTTCGACGTTCGATCAGTCACTTTTCGTAACCCGGGCGGCTGGGCCGCCAGACCACCCGGGGTACGCATGCTCTTCGCGCGGGGGCGGCGGCGCGGGCGCCCAGCGCCGTGACCGCCGAGGGCGAGGAGCCGGCGGGATACCGACACCAACGACGCAGGCTCGGGCCCGTGTCCGGGGCCTGCGCTCTCGCGTTGTCGTCCGGGGATACGAACGGCAGCACCGCCCAGGAGGAATGGTTCCTTGATTTCACACGTATGGCGGCGCGCTGCACCGACCGGAGCCGCCGTACTCGTGCTGAGTGCCGCCCTGGCCCTGCAAAGGCCCGCCGCTCGGGCCGAAGCGGGCCGGCATGACGCGCCCCCGGTGAACCGCAGTACCGCCCATACGGACGTGCTGTTCGTCGGGGCCCATCCCGACGACGAGTACCAGTCCCTGGCTTCCTTCGGCCAGTTGAGGGAGCGCGAAGGGCTGAGCACGGGCGTCGTCACCATCACCCGGGGCGAGGGCGGAGGCAACGCCGTCGGCCCGCAGGAAGGGGCTGAGCTCGGGCTCCTGCGGGAGACGGAGGAACGCAAGGCGGTCGGCACGGTCGGAATCCGCAACGTCTTCTACCTCGACAAGCCCGATTTCTGGTACACGCTGTCCGCTCCGCTGACCGCCGAAGTCTGGAACGGGGCGGCTGCGCGGCCTGCGGACACGCTCGAACGGATCGTGAGGCTGATCCGGGCGACCACCCCCTCGACGGTGGTGACCATGGAGGTACGCCCCTTCAACCAGCACGGCGGGCACCAGGAGGCCGCACGCCTGGCGGTCGAGGCGTTCCGGCTGGCCGGTGACCCGGCCGCATTCCCCGAGCAGATCTCCCGTGAGGGGTACGAGCCGTGGCAGCCCGCGACGCTGCTGACCCAGAACTGGGGGTTCAAGGGGCCGGTGGGACCCGACTGCGCCACGGACGGGGCACGGGATCCGCACACCGGCCTGCCGCTCCAGGGGTACTGGAGCGGCGTGCGCTCGCGTGCCGGCACGACGTGGGCCCAGGTGGAACGCGACGCGGCGCGCACCTACACCTCCCAGGGCTTCGGCGCCCTGCCGGCGACCGTCACCACGCCCACTGAGCAGTTGCCGTGCGAGTGGTTCACCGTGCTCGCCCGCGAGGGCGAGGCCCTCAGGGCGCCGGTGCGTGAGCAGAGCGGGCTGCTTCCGCTGTACGCCGAGTTCAGGGACTGGGCACGGCAGCTGGGCATGCCGTGGCTCGCCAACGACGCACAACCCGCCTACCCGCCGCACCCCGCCACCGGCGTGCCGGCCGTCGCATCGGCTCCCGTCGTGGACGGGAAGGCGGAACCGGGCGAGTACCCGGGACCACGGCTGGTGCTGCGGCACTGGGAAGGCGGCACGTGCGCGACGCCGGCCGACTGCTCGGCTGCCATCCACCTCTCCCGCCACGCGGACGCCCTGTACGTCCTGATGCGGGTCACGGACGACAAGAAGGGCGCCGCGCTGGACGGGGCAGGTGACTGCAAACGCCACTGGCGCACCGACTCCGTCGAGATCGACCTGGACCCCGACGGCGCCTCCGACGACACCTCGACCACCTTCAAAACCGGCATTCTTCCCTACACCGCCGGCCGGGGCGGCCCGTGCGCCGGACGGGACGGCGACAACCGCCAAGGCCCGGCCGCCGGAACGGCCCCCGGCATGACGGCTGCCTCCACCCTCACCCAGCCGTACACCGGATACACCGTCGAAGTGAAGATCCCCCTGGGCGATCTGCCCGCCACCGCCGACCCCGCCCGCCTGCGCGCGAACTTCCTTGTCTACGACTCCGACACCCAGGACAAGACGGGGCAGAGCAGGCTCGCCTGGGCACCCTTCGGCAGCGCCCAGGCCGACCCCTACGCATGGGGAGCCCTGCTCCTGCCCGGGTACACCCCAGCGGGCCGCCCGGCCGGCCCGGCCGAAATCCCGCTCGAAGCCCCCAGGAGCCAGGACTCACCCGCCTCACTCGCCCAGTCCCGCCGCACCGGCGTCCCACTGGCCGCAGGCGACCGCCCGGCCTGACCCTCCACGGCCCACCGCCCCGCGGTCGGAACACCGGGCACGGGTGGCGGCTGCGCGAGCGGGGCGCGTCAGATCTCGACGGTCGGGTAGGTCTCGGTGTAGCTGTCACCGTCGGCGCCGTAATAGGTGCAGTTCCGTGCGTTCAGGTCGACGTCGTACCAGACGACGCCGGCCGTCCAGCAATTCCGGACGAACTCGGGGAACGCGGTCTCCCCGGCCTGGTCGGCGCGCAGTGCCGTGATGAGCGCCTCGCGGTCGAACGCCATGACGTCGACCATTCCCGTGACCAGGGGCTCGCCCTGGACGGCGACGGGCCCGGCGTCGGTGAGATACAGCATGGCGTTCGACGGCACGGCCATCCGGCAGCGAGCGACCCCGGCCTGGCGCAGGGCTTCAGCGAGGTACGGGAAACCGCCGACCTCGGGGCGCACGGCGGCCGCTCGGCCCAGCGCTGCTTCCAGCTTCGTGATTGCGGTGTTCATCGGCCCTCCGGGGTTCGGGGTGCCTGCGGGGCACCGGTCTCATATAATGACAACAACTTTACGCACTGACATCATGTTGTCAATTTTCTGACGGGGGAGCTGGCATGCCTGACGAGATGGCCTTGCTGGTCGCGGACGTGTACGAAACGGCCGGGCTGCTGCGCAGGTCGGGCGAGGCGATTGCCGCGACAGAGGGGCAGACGCAGGCGCGATGGCAGGTGATGAGCGTGGTCTGCGAAGACTCCCTCACCGTGGCCAGGGCGGCCCGCCGCCTCGGCATCGCCCGCCAAGGGGTGCAACGCGTCGCCAACGATCTCGTCCGCGAGAACCTGGCCGTCTTCCAGCCCAACCCCGATCACCGCGGCTCGCCGCTGCTGACCCTCACGGCCGAAGGGCAGCGCGTGCTGGGCACGATCACGACCCGCGCCGCCGAAGTCCACCGCGCGCTGACCGCCGACATCCCCGTCGACGAGATCGTCCGTGCGCGTACGCTGCTGCGGCGCATCATCGAACAGGTGCACCGCCATGAGGCCGACGGGCGGATCCCGCCGGGCTGAACTCGACCCCGGTCAGGCGGCCCTGACGGCGGAGGAGCCCGACACCGCCCGGGAGGACTCCTTCCGCATGTGGACGTTGCCGCCATCCGGGTGTGGCGATCGGGTGGTGTGGCAGCCGCTCCCGTGATCGTTCTGACCGTCGGAGAGTTCCCGGGTGTGTAGGAGTCCCTCGTGACCTTCATCCGACTGGAGATGGATCCATCATGGCCATGAACCAATTGCGGAAGCGCACGGCTGCCCTGGGCGCGGTCCTCGGCATCGCTCTGCCGATCGCCGTGGGGGCCACCCCCGCTCACGCCCAGGCTCAACTGACCATCACGAAGACCCATGTCGGCGATTTCCCCCGTGGCGGGCAAGGTGTCTATCGGATCACGGTCACCAACTCCGGCGATCAGCCCACCAGCACCGAGGGGACGCGCATGACGGACAGCTATCCGGAAGGACTGCAGGTCGTCGGCATCGACCAGATCAGCTTCCCTGACGGGACGTCCCTCGGCTGCAATACGGACAGCGCCCCCAACAGGACCGACTGCATGACCGGCGCGCTGCCGCCGGGGTCGAGCTACACCATCGAGGTCACCGTCGATGTCGCGTCCGATGCTCCCTGCACGGTGACGAACACGGCCAGCGTGACCGACCTCGGCGACTTCCGCGCCGGCGCCACGGTGAGCGACCTGACCAACATTCCCGGCGCCGACTGCGACAGCGGCGACGGTGGTGGGTCGATCCTTCCCGTCAACCTCAGCGGCGTCCTCCCGATGTTCAACAACGTCACCACGAACAACAACATCAACAGCCCGGGCGCCGGCAACAGCAGCCGCCAGGTATTCGGCCTCAACGCCCCCTGACGACGCGGGGAGGGGCAGTCGCGGGATCGGCCGGTGGCGGCGTCGGGCGTCAGCCCTCGCTCGCGCATGCCACACGGGAAGCCGGCGCGCCGCTCCTCCCTCGCGGAGCCGCCGCCGCCCCGCCGGGATCGAGCTGCGGGTGCCCCTCGACCCGGCGTCGGCCCCCGCGAGGGCGCCGTCGAGTGCCGGTGGAGGTTGCGTTCGAGCGCACTCCAGGTCATAGGGTCCGCCCGTATGACCATGCGATACAGATTCCTGGGCGGAACAGGGCTCGAAGTGAGCGTGCAGTGCTTGGGCACCATGATGTTCGGGGCGGTCGGGAACCCCGACCACGAGGACTGCGTACGGATCATCCACGCGGCCTTGGACGCCGGCATCAACTTCGTGGACACCGCGGACATGTACTCGGCCGGAGAGTCGGAGACCATCGTCGGAAAGGCGCTGCGCGGAAAGCGTCGGGACGATGTGGTGCTCGCCACCAAGGGCCATTTCCCGATGGGCGAGGGACGCAATCGCGGTGGCAACTCCCGGCGCTGGCTGACGCGGGCGGTGGAGGACAGCCTGACCCGGCTGGGCACCGATGTGATCGACCTCTACCAGGTCCACCGGCCGGACCCGCGGACCGACATCGAGGAGACCCTCGGCGTACTGGGTGACCTGGTGCGCGCGGGCAAGATCCGGACCTTCGGCTGCTCCACCTTCCCGGCCGAGGAGATCACCGAGGCGCACCACGTGTCCGAACGGCGCGGCCTGCCCCGGTTCCGGACCGAGCAGCCGCCGTACTCGATCCTGGCGCGCGGGGTGGAGCGGGACGTGCTCGCCGTCGCCCGGCGTTACGACATGGGGGTGTTGACCTGGAGCCCCCTCGCCTCGGGCTTCCTGAGCGGGAAGTACCGGGCCGGTCTGGAGGTCGACCTCAGCCGCGGCCGGGCGGCGCTGACGCCCGCACGGTTCGATCCGGCGATTCCGGGGAACGTTGCCAAGCTGGCTGCCGCGGGGGAACTGATCGAGGTGGCATCGGAGTTCGGCTGCACCCTCCCGGAACTGGCGGTGGCCTTCCCACTGGTGCACCCGGCGGTCACCTCGGTGATCATCGGGCCGCGGACCATGGAACAACTGGAATCCCTGCTGAAGGGGGTGTCGGTGGTACCCGACGACGCGACCCTGGACCGGATCGACGAGATCGTGCCGCCGGGCACCGATCTGTACCACCCTGACGGCGCCTGGCAGCCCGTCGCGCTCACGGATCCCGCCCTGCGCCGCCGGCCCGTCGGGGACCGCTGAGCCAGGTCGTTCCGTTCGCGCGACGACACCCTGTTCGTCGTTGTGCGGGAATGCGTCCGCGTCGGCTCGCCGGGCGGGCCCGGTACCGGCGCGTCGGCAGGGTATGGGGGGACCATGGACGGGTGCGACACCTTCCAGGGCGTGACCAGGGGGCCGAGCCGCCCGAGCCCGCCGACGGCGGCGAGGGGGCCGATCAGCGGGCGCTCGGCGAGGCCCTGGTCCGGGCCTGTGCGGCCGCGGGGGCGTCCATCGGGATGCTCTACCTGCCCGACCCCACCCGGCGCGTCCTGCATCTGGCGATGTCCCTCGGGCTGGCCCGTGAGTTCGCGCTGCCCTGGTCACGGGTCGTCATGGACGATTCCATCCCGGTGGCCGATGCGGTCCGCGAGGGGCGGTTCGTCTGGCTGGGCGGCCAGGAGGAGACGGCCCGGCGCTACCCGCGCCTCGGCCTCGTCCTGCCGTACGACTTCGCCCTCGCCGCCGCCCCGCTCGTCCCCGACCCGGCGCCCGAGGCGGCGGAGCCGACCGGGGCCGGTCTCGTCCTCCTGTGGCCCGGCTCCCACGCTCCCCGTCTGACCGACCGGGAACGCGACGCCGTGGACTCGGCCTGCGGCCGTCTCGCGAACCACCTGCGCCGGGCCGACGCCGCCGGACACCCCGTCCATCCGCCGGTGCACCCGGTCATGCTTCGACCGCCTCCCCCTCCCACGCCCGGACCGTCCGAGGCGGCCGCCGCCATGGCCTTCATCCGCCGACTGCCCGGAGGCAACTGCGCACTCGATCTGAACGGCACGATCACCTTCATCACCACCGACGCCGCCGAGCTGCTGGGCGCACCCGTCTCACGGCTGCGCGGAGCGCTCCCCTGGGAAGCGCTGCCGTGGATGGACACCCCCGTCATCGAGGACCACTACCGGGCCGCAGCGATCAGCCGACTGCCGCGCAGCTTCATCGCCGCGCCCCCGATCGGCCGCTACCTGCGTTTCGACCTCTACCCGGACGACACCGGGATCAGCGTCCGCATCACCCCGGTCACCACCGACGAGCCCGTCCCGCCGCTCGCCCCGCCCACGGCCGCCCCCGCGGAACCCTCTCCCAGCCGGGCCACCGCCCTCTATCAGCTCATGCACCTGGCGGCCGCCCTCACGGAGGCCGTCCACGCCAGCGACGTCGTCGACCACGCCGCCGACCTGCTCGTCCCCGCGCTCGGCGCCCAGGCCCTGGCCCTTCTGGTGGCCGAGGAGCAGCGCCTGCGCATCGTCGGCTTCCGCGGCTACTCGGCCGAGCTCATGGCCCGCTACGACGGCATCCCGCTCGGCATCCACACGGCCAGCACCCATGGCCTGCGTACGGGCGAGCCGCTGTTCTTCGCGGACGCGGGCGAGCTCGCGGCCGCCTTCCCGGCCGTCGTGATCGGGGACGACATGGCGGCGTGGACCTTCCTGCCCCTCATCGCGTCCGGCCGGCCCATCGGCACCCTCATCCTGGCCTACGCGCGTCCCCATGCGTTCGCCCCCGGTGAACGGGCGATCCTGACCTCCCTCGCCGGACTCATCGCCCAGGCACTGGACCGCGCCCGCCTCTACGACTCCACCCACCAGCTGGCCCACAGCCTGCAGACCGGCCTGCTGCCGCACGCCCTACCGGACGTCCCACAGCTCGACGTGGCCGCCAGGTACCTGCCGGCGGCGCACGGGTTCGACATCGGCGGCGACTTCTACGACCTCATCCGGATCGACGACACCACCGTCGCGGTCGCCGTCGGCGACGTCCAGGGCCACAACGTGAACGCCGCCGCCCTCATGGGCCAAGTCCGCACGGCCGTACACGCCTCCGCCGGCGAGCGCCCGGCGGAGGTCCTCGCCCGCACCAACCGGCTCCTGACCGACCTCGAACCCGGTCTCTTCACCAGCTGCGTGTACGCCCACATCGACCTCTCGGCCCGAACCGCCCACCTGGCCACGGCCGGCCACCCGCCTCCGCTGGTGCGCCATGCCGGCGGCCCGGCGAGGATGCTCCACCTGCCACCCGGACTGCTCCTCGGCATCGACCCGGACGCCTCGTACACGACCCTGGAGATCCCGTTCGAGCCGGGAACCCTGCTCACCTTGTACACCGACGGGCTGGTCGAGGTTCCCGGCGAGGACCTGGAGGAGGGCATCGCGGCCGTCGCCGCCCGCATCACCGCGACCCACGAACGTCACCCGGTGGGCACGCTGGCGGACGACCTCATTCGCCAAGCCCGCGGCGGAGCCCCCCGTACCGACGACATCGCCCTGCTCCTGTTGCGCTTCGCCCAGGAGGGGAGGCACACCTGACGGTGCCCAGGCGCACATCGGGCTCGGGGGCTCCGGCTCGCCTGCCACCCGATTGCGCAAGGATGGCGAACCCGGTCCTGCATCCGGACCGGATCAGCCCGCCAGCCGGGCGAGGGCCAGCTCGTGTGCGTGGTCGAGCGAGTCGGCAGCGGCGCAAGGGACGTCCGGCTGCACGCCGGTGCCCTCCCAGTTCGTGTTGGAGACGGGGTTGACGGCGCGGCCGACGGGGACGGTGGCTTCAAGGTGTGGGTGCACCGTCCAGCCCTGGCACGGGTGCGCGCCGCCACGGGTGCGCTCGCCGACGATGACGGCGCGGCCGAGCTGCTGGAGGTCGTACGCCAGCTCCTCGGCGGCGGAGAAGGTGCTGTCGCTGGACAGCACGTACAACGGCTTGCTGCCACCGAAGCGGGCGCCCGGAACGTGCGGCAGGCTCCAGGACTGCTCACCGGTCTCGCCGCCTCGCCAGTGCATGGTGTTGAGGTGGGTGCGCTCGTCGAGCAGGTGGCTGCAGACGAAGGCGACCGTGTCCGGGTCGCCGCCGCGGTTGCCGCGAAGGTCGACGATCAGCGCCCGTGCGCGGGAGGCCAGGGTGAGCGCGGCGCCCAGCGGTTCGGCGGCCCACTCCAGCGGGAACAGCATCGGGGCCAGCTCCACCACGGCGACCCCTCCGTCGAGCAGCTGCACCCGCGGTGCACCGCCCAGCGAGGTGTCGAAGTCCCGGCGCATGGCCTCCAAGGTGGCCGCCCCCTTCTTCGGGGGCACCGGGTCGGCGTGGTGCTTGAGCCTCAGGTGCCGGTCGCCGTTGGCGGATTGCAGGTCCGCGGTGACCAACCGGGCGAGCTCCTCGGCTTCGTCGACGTCATAGGCGCCCTCGGCGAGGCGTCGTTGCAGCAGGCCTGCGAGCTGCTCCGCCATGTCGGGGAAGACATAGTTCTCGACCAGGAGCCGTGCCGTCTCGTCGATGACAGGGGCCGCAGAAAGCTTCGTCGAAGTCGTCATGGCAGGGAGTAGAGCACCGCCCTTGCGAAAGCGTCAATGAGTTTAGACACTTTCGGTATGCACGATCAGCCTCCCCATCTGCCGCCTCCCGAGGATGTCCTGGAGATCGGTGCGCCCGAGCAGTTCGCGGCACTCGCCCACCCGTTGCGTCAGCGGTTGCTCTTCGCCCTGGGCCACCGGCCTGCCACCACCAGCCAGCTTGCGGCGCAGCTCGACGCGAAGAAGGGCAACGTGGCCCACCACCTCAAAGTGCTCCGCGAAGCCGGACTGGTCCACATCGCCGAGACCCGTCAGGTCCGCGGCGGCACCGAGCAGTACTACCAGCGCACGGCGCGCCACATGATCGTCGCCGAACCCCGGGCGGCGGGCACCGCCGCGATGCTCGCCGCGTTCGCCCAGGAGCTGGACCTCTCACCCGCCGAGGCCCACCTCACGCTGCGCCATCTGCGCCTCGACCCCACGAAGGCGAGAGAACTCGGCGAGGCACTCGCCAGACTGGTGGACGAGGCCGAGGAAGACGCAGAAGGCCAGCCCCTGCACGGCGTATTGGTGGCTCTCTATCAGCAGGCCCGGCCGGCGGGGGTGCGCCGACGGGTGTGGTGAACTGATGATCATTCTTTGAACACAGGAGGGGGAAGAATGACAGCCCACGAAGCGGCTCCGGAAGCCGTTCCCGCAGGCACCGCACCAGGTGGTGCGCAGACGGCGACCCGAGACGCGCTCCGGATCGAGCGATGGTCGATCGCGTGGATGCTCCTGGCCATGGCCGTCTGGGGATGGTTCGCCTTCCTGATGCTTGCCGACTACGGCCCCGACGTACCGTCATATCAAGGGCCGGGCAGTGTGTGCCGGGGCCCGTTGTTCGAGTCGGCCTCCCAGGAACGGGTCTGCCGCAGCTATGCGTTGCGGCAGTGGCCTTCGCTCCTGGGCGTCCTCGCCTTGGCAACTCTGGCAACCGTCACCGCTGCGGCGACCATGGTGTACGCCAAGGTCCTCGCCCGCCTGGCCGGTCCTCCCCCGCCGTCGTGACCTCCGCAGTGGCCAACAGGCGGCGACTGTGAAAATCGCTGTCCGATCACCGGAGCACGGTGATAGACATCCGGCGTGGAAAAGAATCTTGAGTTCCCCGACCTGTTGCGACTGATCGATGAGCGGTCGACCGCCTTCCGCGCCGTGGTCGCCGCCGCGCCCGGTCTCGACGCACCGGTGCCGACCTGCCCCGGGTGGTCGCTGCTCGATCTGGTGAAGCACCTGGGCGGGGGAGACCGCTTCTGGGCCGCCATCGTCGGCGCGGGGCCCGCCGGTGCGCCCCCGGCCGAGGCCGTCGCCGCGCGCGCCGCACTGGAAGTGCCGCAGGAGCGTGAGGCCCTGCTGGCCTGGCTGGACGCGTCGACGCAGCTTCTGCTGAGCGCCCTGCGGGCGGCGGGACCGGAGAGCGGTTGCTGGACGTGGTGGCCCGCGTCGCAGTCACCGCAGACCGCCGGCGGCACCGCCCGGCACCGGGTCCAGGAGACCGCGGTGCACACCTACGACGCCCAGCTCGCCGCGGGCGCCCCGCGGCCGCTGCCGGTCGAGCTGGCACTCGACGGTGTGGAGGAGTTCCTGTTCACCGTCTGCGCAACGCCGAGTGCCTGGCCGCACGAACCCACGGCCTTCGACTTCCACGCCGCCGAGGGCCGCTCCTGGCGCCTCACCGTCGACGGCGACGGCGCACGCACCACCCGCATCCCCGTGCCCACCGCCGCGACCGGCGAAGACTCGGACGCAGCCGGCGCCTCCGTCCACGGCACGGCCAGTGAACTGGTCCTCTACCTGTACGACCGGGTCAAGGCCGACTCCTTGCACGTTGACGGAGACGCAGGGCTGCTCGACCTGCTCCGCGCCTGGGAGCCGGAGGAGAAGTAGGACGCAGGGGTCGGTCGGCCGCGCCCCGAACCGGCAAGACACGGTTCTTCGCCAGGTTCGTCAGTCGCGGCACCGGGCTCGAACCCGCGAGGCGGCCTCGGGGCGTCACCAAGCCGACCCTCCAACCGGAGGGCAGTGCGAATGTCTCCGTCCCAGCGATCACGAGAAGCGACGCGACTGCCTTCGTCCCGATCTCGTCGAGAAGTCATTCGAGCCCTCCCCCGGTACGGAATCCAGCCCCGGGCTGCCGGCCGGGAGTCCACGCTCACGTGCGGCCGGCCGGATCCTGGGCCTCGGCCTTGAGGCCCTCCGGGGATCCGGGCCGGAAGGGCGCCTTGGCCGGGACGGGACCCGCAGGGGTGCGGCGGCGCCCGATCCGGGCGGCCACGGGTTCGGTGTAGCGAGCGGTCAGCGGCCCGATCACCACGAGGACCAGGACGTACGCGGTGGCGAGCGGGCCCAGCGCGGGTTCGATGCCGGCCGTGACGGCGAGGCCGGCGATGACGATGGAGAATTCGCCGCGGGCCACCAGCGTCCCGCCTGCCCGCCAGCGTCCCTTGACCCCGATGCCGGCCCGCTTCGCCGCCCAGTAGCCGGTGGCGATCTTCGTACCCGCGGTGACCACGGCGAGCGCGAGCGCGGGCAGCAGGACGGGCGGAATGCTCGCGGGGTCGGTGTGCAGGCCGAAGAAGACGAAGAACACGGCCGCGAACAGGTCACGCAGCGGGCTGAGCAGGGTGTGGGTGCCCTCGGCCACCTCGCCGGAGAGGGCGATGCCGACGAGGAAGGCCCCGACCGCGGCGGAGACCTGGAGCTGCTGGGCGATGCCGGCGACGAGCAGCGTCAGGCCGAGGACGACGAGCAGCAGCTTCTCGGGGTCGTCGCTGGAGACGAAGCGGGAGATGTGGCGCCCGTAGCGGACCGCGACGAACAGGACCGCTCCGGCGACACCGAGGGCGATGGCCAGGGTCGCGCTGCCGGCGGCCAGGCTGACGCCGGCGAGGAGGGCGGTGATGATCGGCAGGTAGACGGCCATGGCGAGGTCTTCGAGGACCAGGATGGACAGGACGACGGGGGTCTCGCGGTTGCCGACGCGGCCGAGGTCGCCCATGACCTTGGCGATGACACCGGAGGAAGAGATCCAGGTGACGCCGGCCAGGACCACGGCGGCCACCGGACCCCACCCCATCAGGAGGGCGGCCACGGCTCCGGGGACCGCGTTGAGGGCGAAGTCGACCAACCCGGCCGGATATTGGGTCTTGAGGTTGGAGACCAGGTCGCTGGCCGTGTACTCCAGACCCAGCATCAGAAGGAGCAGGATGACGCCGATCTCGGCGCCGATCGCGACGAACTCCTCGCTCGCCCCCATCGGCAGCAGCCCGCCGGTGCCGAAGGCGAGGCCGGCCAGAAGGTAGAGGGGTATCGGGGAGAAGTGGAAGCGGCCGGCGAGTCTGCCCAGAAGGCCCAGGCCGAGGATGATCGCACCGAACTCGGTCAAGAACACGGCGGAGTGCACAGGCGTCTCACTCCCGTCCGAGTATCGCGGCGGCGGCGTCCACGCCCTCGCGGGTGCCGATCACGATGAGGGTGTCCCCGCCGGCGAGCCGGAAGTCCGGCGCGGGAGAGGGACGGGCTTCGGCCCGGCGCAGCACGGCCACGATCGAAACGCCGGTCTCGGTCCGCATCCGGGTCTCCCCCAGCACCCGGCCGTTCCAGTACGAGTGCCCGGACAGTTCGATCCGCTCGGCGACCAGGCCCAGGCCGGTGGTGTGCAGCACGTTGGGGCTGTGGTGGGCCGGCATCAGCGCGTCGATCAGCGAGGCCGTCTCCGTACCCGTCAGGTGCAGGGACTGTGCGCAGGCATCGGGGTCGTCAGCCCGGTAGAGGTTCACCGTCCGGGTGCCGTCCCGGTGCGCGACCACGGACAGGTGTCGGTGCCCGCGGGTCGTGAGGTCGTACTGGACCCCGATGCCGGGCAGTGGCGTGGTGCTCATCCGTGGAGCAGGCACAGCTGTCCCCCCTCGTGTTTCGCTTTCGTACGTGACGCCGCCGCGGCGGACAGTCGGTCTCGGGCAGGAGAAGGGCCGCTCGGCGGGCCCATCGTGCCACTTTTCACGTGTCCGAAATATGGGTGCCGGCACGGATGGACAGCAGCCTTCACCAGCGTGAGGATGGGGGCGGAGAACTAGGTTCCATGCAGGTCACAGCACCTGGGGACGGGGCGGCCGGGCGGCCGTGGAGGATGCTGGGGGACCGGCTGGAGAGGTGTGTGGCCGTGTCGTTGTACTGGCGGATCTTCCTCCTGAATGCCGGTGTCCTGGCCGTCGCGGTGGCCCTGCTGCTCGGCCCGGTCACCGTCTCCACGCCGGTCCTGTTCGGGGAGGCCCTCGTGCTGCTCGGCGGGCTGGCCGTGATGCTGGTCGTCAACGCGGTCCTGCTGAAGGTCGGCCTGGCCCCGCTCGCCCGTCTGAACCGGGCGATGGCCACCGCGGACCTCCTCAGGCCCGCCACCCGCCCGACGGTCGGTGGTGACGGGGAGGTCTCCGAACTCACCCGGACCTTCAACGCGATGCTGGACCGGCTCGAAGCCGAGCGGGCCACCAGCAGTGGCCGGGTGCTCACCGCGCTGGAGGCCGAACGCAAGCGCATCGCCCAAGAGCTCCATGACGAGATCGGCCAGACCCTCACCGCTGTCCTCCTCCAGCTCAAGCATGCCGCCGACCGCGCCCCCGAACCGGTCCGTTCAGACCTGCACCAGGCCCAGGAGACCACCCGCGCCAGCCTGGACGAGATCCGCAGGATCGCCCGCCGCCTGCGCCCCGGCGTCCTGGAGGAACTCGGCCTCCACAGTGCGCTGCGCTCCCTGGCCGGAGAGTTCACCACCCCGCGCCTGGGCGTGACCGCACACATCACTCCCGGCCTGCCCCACCTGGACCCGGCCGCCGAACTCGTCCTCTACCGCGTCGCCCAGGAAGGCCTGACCAACGCGGCCCGGCACTCCGGCGCCACCCGCGTCGAGGTCCACCTGCGCCCCCTGTCCCGCGGCGGCGTCGGTCTGCTGGTCCGCGACAACGGACACGGCCTCGGTGAGGCGCCGGAGGGCGCCGGCATCCGCGGGATGCGCGAACGCGCCCTGCTCATCGGCGCCGGCCCCCACGGCGGCACCCAGGTCCGAATCGACATCACCGACACCACGAGGGCCACCCGATGATCCAGCCCGGCCCCGGACCCGCCCGCATACTCCTCGCCGACGACCACACCCTGGTCCGCCGGGGCGTACCCCTCATCCTCGATGCCGAGCCCGACCTGACCGTCGTCGCCGAAGCGGCAGACGGAGCCGAAGCCGTCGCCGAGGCCCGCAGACTTGACGTCGACCTGGCCGTCCTCGACATCGCGATGCCCCGCCAGACCGGTCTGCAAGCCGCCCGCGAACTCGCCCGCACCAGACCCGGCCTGCGCATACTCATGCTCACCATGTACGACAACGAGCAGTACTTCTTCGAAGCCCTGCGCGCCGGAGCCTGCGGCTACGTCCTCAAGTCCGTCGCCGACCGCGACCTCGTCGAAGCCTGCCGCGCCGCACTGCGCGACGAACCGTTCATCTATCCCGGCGCGGAGACCACCCTCATCCGCACCTACCTCGACCGCGCCCGTACCGGCGGCCCGATCCCGGAGAGGCCCATCACCGAACGGGAGGAAGAGATCCTCAAGCTCGTGGCCGAAGGCCACAGCTCCAAGGAGATCGGCGCCCTCCTCTTCATCAGCCCCAAGACCGTAGAGCGACACCGCGCCAACCTGCTCCAGAAACTGGGCCTGCGCGACCGCCTCGAACTCACCCGCTACGCCATCCGTGTCGGTCTGATCGAGCCCTAAAGGGTGTTGCAGAAGGCTGAGTTCCGGGCATTTTCCGTGTATGGGTGGGGTGTTGCGGGTTGAGCCGGTGTGGGTGGAGACGTTCACGG